>DASXMA010000373.1:0-21089 GCA_036495965.1 Mycobacterium sp. | reverse complement strand
TCAACGCTGTGCACAACACATCCGGCCGTGCCGAGGCGTGTGCGACCACGAAGTCTTTGCCGCCGGTCTCGCCGACCAGTCGCGGATAGCTGTGGTAGCGGGCGATATTGGCGCCGACCTGCTGCCACAGGTGCTGAAAAGCGGCCGTCGATCCGGTGAAGTGAATGCCGGCCAGCCGCGGATCTGCCAGTGCCACATCGGAAACCGCGAAGCCGTCGCCTGCGACCAGGTTCAACACCCCGGGTGGCAATCCCGCGGCCTCGAGCAGTTGCATGGTCAGGTAGGCAGACAGCGTCTGGGTGATAGAGGGCTTCCACACGACGGTGTTGCCCATCAATGCCGGTGCGGTGGGGAGGTTTCCCGCGATCGAGGTGAAGTTGAACGGCGTGATCGCGTAGACGAAGCCGTCCAGCGGGCGGTAGTCGCTGCGGTTCCACTCCCCGGGTCCGCTGACCGGCTGCTGCGCCAGGATCTGTCGGGCAAACGCCACATTGAACCGCCAGAAGTCGATCTGCTCACAGGGCGAGTCGATCTCGGCTTGGTAGGCCGACTTGGATTGGCCGAGCATTGTCGCGGCGGCGACTTTCTCCCGCCATGGCCCCGCCAGGAGGTCGGCGGCCCGTAAGAATATCGCGGCGCGCTCATCGAACGGCGTCGCCGCCCAACCGGATTTCGCGCCCATCGCGGCCTCGATGGCCACGGTCGCATCGGCGTGCACGGCGTTGGTCAGGGTGCCCAGCTTCGCAGCGTGCCGGTGCGGCTGGACGACATCAATGCGCTCTCCATCGCCCATTCGGTGTTTGCCGCCGATGACATGCGGAAGGTCGATCGGGTTGTCGGCCAGCGCGGCCAGTTGGGCAAGTAGGCGGGTGCGCTCCGGGGATTGCGGGGCGTAGTCGTGGACCGGCTCGTTGGTCGGCATCGGCACCTGGGTGATCGCGTCCATGTTGCCAGGATCCTCGGCACGGTGTCGATTCTTGTTAGCCGATCAGACAAGATACAGCGGGTTGCATAGTAGGATCAGACAATATGCGAGTGCCTGGTGTTGGGCTGGGTCAGCTACTGCTCGCGCTGGACGCGACCCTGGTCAGCTTGGTGGACGCGCCGCGTGGCCTGGACCTTCCGGTGGGTACGGCGGCGCTTATCGATTCCGATGATGTGCGGCTGGGGCTGGCGGCGGCAGCGGGATCGGCCGACGTCTTCTTCCTGCTGGGAGTCACCGATGACGAGGCGCTGCGATGGACGGACAAACAGGCGCGCGAGCGTGTGCCGGTGGCGATCTTCGTCAAAGAGCCGTCGAACGCACTGGTGGCCACGGCGGTCGCGGCAGGGTCAGCGGTGGTGGCTGTGGAACCGCAGGCCCGCTGGGAACGGCTTTACCAGCTGGTCAACCATGTCTTGGAACATCACGGGGACCGCGGCGACCCGGTGGACGACTCGGGCACCGACCTTTTCGGCTTGGCGCAGTCACTGGCCGACCGCATCCACGGCATGGTCAGCATCGAAAACGCCCAGTCGCACGTACTCGCCTATTCGGCGTCCAACGACGAAGCCGACGAGCTGCGCCGACTTTCCATCCTGGGCCGGGCCGGCCCGCCTGAGCATCTGAAGTGGATCGACCAATGGGGCATTTTCGACGCGCTGCGGGCCGGCGGCGAGGTGGTGCGCGTTGCCGAGCGCCCGGAGTTGGGTCTGCGTCCGCGGCTGGCCATCGGGATTTATCAGGCGCAGGCCGATGCCCGGCGGCCGCCGGTGTTCGCCGGCACGATCTGGGTGCAGCAAGGTTCACAGCCCCTGGCCGACGACGCCGAGGAGATGTTGCGGGGCGCGGCGGTGCTGGCCGCGAGGATCATGTCGCGGCTGGCGGCCCGGCCGTCCACGCATGCGCGGCGGGTGCAGCAGATTTTGGGCCTGACGGATGGCGACCCTGCCGACGTGGCGGCCATCGCGCGCGAACTCGGCCTCGCCACACACGGTAACGCCGCGCTGATCGGCTGGGACATTGCAGACGCCGTTACCCGTCATGCACGGTTGGCTGACGTTTTGGCGTTGAGCGCCAGCGCTTTTCGCCGTGATGCTCAGGTCGCATCGCACGGCTCACGGATCTATGTATTGCTGCCACAGACCGCGACAACGCGGTCGGTCACCTCGTGGGTCCGTGGCACGATCGGCGCGCTGCGTACCCAGCTTGGCGTCGAGTTGCGGGCGGCCATCGCCGTGCCGGTCGCGAGCCTGGCGGAGGTCGCCGCGGCACGCACTGAGGTGGACCGCGTGCTCGACAGCGCTGAGCGACACCCGATTTCGATCGGGCAGGTGACATCACTTGCCGAGGCACGCACGACCGTCTTGCTCGACGAGATCGTCGCCCTGGTCGGCACCGACGAGCGGCTGGTCGATCCGCGGATACGCGACCTGCGTGTGCATGATCGGGCGCTGGCAGAGACGCTGCGGACCTACCTGGACAGCTTCGGCGACATCGGCGCTGCCGCACAGTCGCTGCAAGTCCATCCGAACACCGTTCGCTATCGAGTGCGGCGGATCGAGAAGCTGTTGTCCACCTCGTTGGCCGATCCCGAGGTCAGGCTGCTGTTTTCGCTGGGGTTGCGGGTGATGGAAGGCTCGGCTTGAGTCCACCCGGCGCCGCACAATAATTATGTTCAGCGTGAACGTAATTCAAGGTGTTCCCTCACTTTTCCGTACGGTTAGTCTTTCTTGATGGGAGATAGACCGTCCGTTCCCCGTCAGCAAGAAATGACGCCGTCGAACCGGCGCGTCGACGAACTGCGCCTGCTGGAAGCCGAAGCCGTCCACATCATCCGCGAGGTCGTCGCCGAGCTGGAGCGGCCGGTCCTGCTATTTTCGGCCGGCAAGGACTCGATCGTGCTACTGCGCCTGGCAGAAAAGGCGTTTCGGCCACTACCACTGCCATTTCCGGTGATGCACGTCGACACCGGCCATAACTTCGACGAGGTCATCGAATTCCGCGACCGCAGGGTCACCGGCCATGGGCACAAACTGATCGTCGCCTCGGTGCAGGAATCCATCGACAGCGGCCGGGTGCCCGACCCGGGTCCCGGGGCTTCGCGCAACCGGGCGCAGACTCGCACACTGCTCGACGCCTTGGATGCCGGCGGCTTCGACGCAGCCTTCGGGGGTGCGCGCCGCGACGAGGAACGCGCCCGCGCCAAGGAACGGATCCTGAGCTTCCGCGACGAGTTCGGCCAGTGGGATCCCCGCGCTCAGCGACCGGAGCCCTGGTCGCTCTACAACGGCCGGATCAAAACCGGTGAGCAGGTGCGGGTGTTCCCCCTGAGCAACTGGACCGAACTCGACGTGTGGCGCTACATCGAGCTCGAGAATCTTGAACTTCCGTCGATTTACTACGCCCACGAACGCGAGGTGTTCGAGCGCGACGGGATTCTGTTGGCGGTATCGCGGTACGCCGGGCCGCAGCACGGGGAAACCGCCGCCGTGGAGTGGGTGCGGTACCGCACCGTCGGTGACCTGACGATCACCGGTGCGGTGCGCTCCACAGCCACCGACATCGGCCGGGTCATCGCCGAGATCTCAGCGGCTACGGTGTCCGAGCGTGGCGAGACCCGTGCTGACGACCGCACGTCGGTAGCCGCGATGGAAGACCGCAAGCGAGAGGGCTATTTCTGATGACGACAAATAATTCAGAAAAGCCCTTGCCTCCCAAAGGCATAACGCGCCAGCTGCTGCGCATCGCCACTGCGGGGTCGGTGGACGACGGCAAGAGCACCCTGATTGGGCGGCTTCTGCACGACACCGACAGCCTGCCACTGGACCACCTGGAAGCCGTCACCGATGCCGAGGGCGTCGCAGATCTCGCAGCGCTGTCCGATGGTCTGCGCGCCGAACGCGAACAGGGAATCACGATAGACGTCGCGTATCGCTTCTTTGCCACCAGCGCTCGCAGCTACATCCTGGCCGACACCCCCGGCCACGAGCGCTACACCCGCAACATGTTTACTGGCGCCTCGAACGCGCACGCGGCCATTCTGCTCGTCGATGCACGTGCTGGGGTGCTGCGCCAGACCCGCAGGCACGCCCGCATCGCAAAACTGTTAGGCATCAAGCACTTTGTCGCAACCGTGAACAAGATCGATCTGATTGACTTCGACCAGATCAGGTTCGCCGAGGTCCAGGACGAGCTGCGACAGTTGGCGGCGCGCCTTGGCGGGGTGGACATCAGCGTCATCCCGATCGCTGCCAAGCACGGGGATAATGTCGTGCACCGCTCCGACCGCACGCCGTGGTACAGCGGCCCCACGCTGCTGGAGTACCTGGAGGGTGTCGAACTGGCTGCGCCACAGGCCGAGCCGTCACGGCTGCGGCTCCCGGTGCAGTGGGTGTCGCGGCCAACCGCCGGGGTGCGCCGCCGCTACACCGGGCGCCTCGCAGCAGGAACGCTCAGTGTCGGCGATCCGGTTGTATCGCTGCCTGCCGGCACCCGCTCGAAAGTGACCGCGCTGGACACCCTCGATGACGAACGCACGACTGCCGTTGCACCTCTATCGATTTCGATCGAGCTGGCCGACGACGTCGATGTGGGCCGCGGTGACGTATTCGTCAGTGGTGCCGACGATGCGGTTTCGCCGGTACTGGCCCGAGAACTCGATGCGACCGTGTGCTGGTTCGTGGACTCACCGCTGCGGGCGGGCGACCGGCTGGCACTCAAACAAACCACCAAGACCGTGCGGACAACCGTGCAAGCACTGCACTCGCGGCTGGACCCGGAAACGCTGGACGAGCTTGACAGCCCAGTTGAGCTGGTGCTCAACGATATTGGCACCGTGACACTGCGGACCAGCTCGGTCGTCATCGCCGACAGCTACACCGACAATCGCGACAGCGGCGCATTCATCCTGATCGACGAGGCCACCAACGACACCGTCGGCGCCGGCACCATTATCCAGCCGCGCGAGGTCAAGCCGGGTACGCATCCCCGCACCGATATCCGTTGGCATCCGTCAGCGCTGGACCGCGGCTACCGATGGCGGGCTACCGGACAGCCGGGTGCAACGATCTGGTTCACCGGCCTGCCCGCATCCGGCAAGTCGACGATCGCGGTGGCCGTGGAGCGCGCTCTCGTTGAGTCGGGGCGGGTGGCCTATCTGCTCGACGGCGACAACTTGCGGCATGGCCTGTCCGACGATTTGGGCTTCTCCCCCGGCGACCGCGCCGAAAACATCAGGAGGGTCGGCCATTTGACTCGGCTGCTGGCCGACGCGGGCGTCGTCGCGCTCGCATCGCTGGTGTCACCGCTGAAGTCGGACCGCGAAATCGCCCGCGCCCTGAACGAAGCCGCCAAGCTGCCCTTCCTCGAGGTCTACGTCGCCACGTCACTGGCCGAGTGCGAAAAGCGCGATCCCAAGGGCCTTTACGCGCGTGCGCGCAGCGGCCAACTGTCCGGCATGACCGGTGTGGACGCGCCCTACGAGCCGCCCGAGAATCCGGACCTGATACTCGACACCACCAGCGCCAGCATTGACGACCTCGCCGGGCGGGTCATCGATCTGCTCAACGAACGCAGCCCGCGCCAGCCTGCAACCTAGATTCATCGAGATCTAATTACTTGGTCCGCGCGACGGTCCGGGCAACGATGTCCCGGGACAGAGCGTGCGTGGTAGAAGGCGCCGTAGCTGCTTGAGGAGCAAATCATCGTGAGTGAAGGCGTGCCGCAGTCGCGCGGTTGGCGCGAACGAGTCGACTCGGTATCCGTGGACTGGTGGGCGACTTTGGTCGCCGGGGTGATCACCGCGTTGGCGGTGGCCGACGTGCTCCCGAAGATTCCGTGGTGATCACGTGAGCACCACTCGCGTTGAGCCGGAAGTAACGCTGGATGAGCCGACCTTCACCAGCAGCCAACCACTGGACTATGTACCCGGCATTCTGTTGCTGATCGTCGTGGGGCTGCTCGGCAAATATGCCCAGATCTGGTGGAATGCACTGGCCAAACACGAGCACTGGCGGGTGCCCGATATCGAATACGTGTTGTGGGCGATTGTGATTGGACTTCTGATCACCAACACCGTTGGCCTGCATCGGATATTTCGGCCCGGTGTGCAGACATACGAGTTTTGGCTGAAAACCGGGATCGTGGTGCTGGGAGCGCGCTTCGTGCTCGGTGATGTCGCCAAACTAGGCGGGCTGAGCCTGCTGCAGATTTTGATCGACATGGCAGTCGCGGGAACCATCATCATCGTCGCGGCGCGCGCATTCGGGTTACCCGGCAAGCTGGGCTCCTTGCTGGCGATAGGTACCTCGATCTGTGGGGTGTCGGCCATAGTGGCCGCAAAGGGCGCGATCAGGGCGCGCAACTCCGAGGTCGGCTACGCCATCGCGGCGATTTTGGCATTGGGCGCAGTGGCACTGTTCTTGTTGCCGCCCCTAGGACACGCGATCGGCCTGACCGATCGGGAGTTCGGCTTGTGGGCGGGCCTGGCGGTGGACAACACCGCCGAAACCACGGCTACTGGTTACCTGTTTTCCGACCACGCGGGCAAGATCGCGGTGCTGGTCAAGTCGACCCGCAACGCGCTGATCGGGTTCGTGGTGCTCGGATTCGCGCTCTATTGGGCCGCGCGTGGGCAGGCCGATGAGATTGCACCAGGCGCCAAAGCCAAGACGGAATTCATCTGGCACAAATTCCCGAAATTCGTGCTTGGCTTTTTAGCCGTCTCGGCGATCGCGACCGCGGGCTGGCTGACCAAGGGTCAAACTGCAAACCTGGCGAACGTGTCGAAGTGGGCGTTCCTGCTGACCTTCGCCGGCGTGGGGCTCAACACCGACATCCGCCAAATCGCGCGGACCGGATGGCGGCCGCTTCTGGTGGCCGTCATTGGGCTCACCGTCGTCGCGTCGGTCTCGCTGGGAATCGTGCTGCTCACCTCTCGCGTGTTCCATTGGGGCGTAAGCGCCTAGAGGCCACGCGGGGCGGTAGCCTGGCGCCCATGCAAAATTCGTCCGTCATGTCCATACTGTGTGAACGCGCCGGTCTGCAGCCCAATGATTTGGCGTTCCGCTACACCGACTACGAGCTGGACGCCTAAGCGGAGCGGCGCGCCCGCAACCAAGACTTCCCATGTTGATCAGCGTCCTGGTGATGGCTTTCGCCGTGAGCCTCGAACCGTTCAGGATCGGCATGACGGTACTCATGCTGAACAGACCCAGACCGATGCTGCAACTGCTCGCATTCTTGTGTGGCGGCTTCGCGATGGGAATAGCCGTGGGTCTGATTGTCTTGTTCGCGTTTCGGCGCAGACTGCTGGAGGGGTCTACCTACTTCACGTTGCCCAAGGTCCAGATTCTGATCGGCGTAGCAGCGCTTTTGGTCGCCGCAGTATTGGCCGCCAGAGTCTTCACCCGGCGGTTCGGCCCGCGCCCGGAAAAGTTGGCGACGCTGGCCCGACGACTGCTGAACGGCCGTTCGCTGTGGATCGCGGGGATGGCCGGCCTTGGCATCGCGTTGCCGTCGGTGGACTATCTGGCCGCACTGACCATCATTCTGGCCTCTCGCGCCGCAGCGATGACACAAGTCGGAGCGCTGCTGATGTTCAACGTCGTGGCCTTCGCGCTCGTGGAGATTCCACTCCTCGCATATCTACTGGCGCCCCAGACGACGCGCACGTCGATGGTCGCGCTGCACGACTGGATCCGGTCACGACGCCGCGTCGAGGTTGCCACCCTGTTGGCCGCGGTCGGCGGGGTCCTGCTCGCAGCAGGCATGGCGGGTCTTTGAGCGGGTCTGTGATCGGGCGGTCAGCGATTCGTACCCGGTCTAAGCGGAAACCAGACGCTTTGCATATATCTCGGCAAGGAACTGCTCGACGGCTACCGCGGCGTGCGCCGCGCGAGCCGATCCGAAGATGTCAAAAGCGTGCTGCGCGTAGGGCAATTCGGCATAGACGACGGGCTGGCGGCTGACCTCGGTCAGCCGCTTGGTAAAGCTGCGCGCCTGTTCGACCGGGATCAACGAGTCGTTGGTCCCGTGCAGCACGAAAAATGGTGGCGCATCTTCGCAGACATGGGCGATCGGCGAGGCGATGCGAAACGGCTCGGATATCTCCGTCCGACTCAACTTGAATACGTTCTTCGCCACCATCGGCACCATCATTGGATGCATCGAGTCGTCGGTTCGGGTGAAGTCGTACACCCCGTAGAACGGGACAGCCGCTTGCACCCGGGTGTCGGCCTCCTCAAAACCGGGCTGAAACCGCGGATCATCGGGAGTAAGTGCGGCCAGCGAAGACAGATGCCCACCGGCCGAGCCACCGGTGATCGCGATCCAGTCCGGGTCGCCGCCGTACTCGGCGATGTGCTCTTTTGTCCACGCGATCGCGCGCTTGACGTCGACGATCTGATCCGGCCAGGTGGAGCGCGGGCTGAGCCGGTAGTTGATCGCGACACAGACCCAACCGAGCTCGGCCAGATGGCTCATCAGCGGATGTGCCTGTCCACGTTTGTTTCCGGTAATCCACGCGCCGCCGGGAACCTGCAGCAGCACCGGAGCCCGACCATTGCGCTCGAGGTCGGGCCGTCGCCAGATGTCGAGATGGTTCCTGGAGCCGTAGTCCCCGTAGCTGATGTCGCCGTCATGCGCGTAGTCGCGGTAGATCCGCAGCATTCGGGCCACGCCAGGTTTCTTCGCGGTCGCACCGCCGGGCGCGGGCCGCTTCCATAGGTCGCCCGACTCGGTGCGACGGTCGGGACCCAGCCCGGCATCCAGCGCCGCGGTCAGCGGCTCGTTGGCCTTGCGTCCGACGTGCCGCAGGCCCAATAGCCCCAGCCAGGACAGCGCCGACAACAGCCAGCTGAATCGGCGTATCCGCGGCGGCAGCCGGCGCGAGACCGCCGCGAGCGCCGTGAACTGGACGCCGAGCGATTGCATCGGAAGTTCCGACGCGAGCACGCCGTAGGCGAACGCAGACAACGCGCCGTACGGGCGCTTGGTCAGCGGCCGGTAGCCATTGGCGGTGAATGCGAAACCCAAGACGGAGACCAACACGGCTGCCAGTCGCTTCACAGCTGTCCTTTCTAACCGAGCGGCATGACGTGTGCCGCCCCGGTAAAGAATCTAACTGCGGTCCTGGCGGCGCTTTGCAGCCATCCGGGTCAGCCCGGTTTTCGGCACCGGATTATGTTTTGCTTCGCTGCCCGGACTCCCCGGAATCGCCGGGCCTGCCGGCCTTCGCCGGGTCCTCGATTACGTGATATGCCGGGTTCACCATCGACATGGGTCGGTTGCCGCTCTGCTTGGGCTTGCCGGTGATCCGCAATAGCTGACCGGGCTGAATGTCGGCACCCCCGCGTCCGGAACGGAACGTCACGCTGATCTCGCCGCTGTTGTCGCCGACGACGACTTCCCGCCGAGTCCGCCTGCCTTCATTAACGTCCTCGACTTGATTCACCCGCCCTTCAAACGTGGCGCGCTGGCCGGGGATCAGACCCGACACCGTGATCACCGATGGCCCCCGGTCGGGGTGCTCATAGGCTTCGACGGTCTCCTCGTCGTCCTCGTTAACCCAGGCTTCCACCTTCTCGAGCTCACGCGCGACCCGTTGCTCGAAGTGATCGGGGTACGCCTGCTGGATCCGGCTCTGCACGTCGTAGGGCACGATCGTCGCCGCGGCGTCCGGAATCAGGCTGACCGCACGGGAGACCTTGTCCGCGGTGCGGTCGTGCAGCAGGCGACCCAGCAGCGGCGCATACGTGCGACGTGGCAGCAACACCGTCACATTGGTGTTCCGCTGCTCATCGCGCGCCTTGATGACCAGCATCTGCGCAGCCCGGGTGATCCGCCGGTCCGGACAGTCCACAACCCGCAGTGGAGTGTCGAGCTCAAAGTGATCCCAACGCTTTCGGATCAACTTGGCATGGGCCTCATCGACCATGAAGTGCACCGCGACAAGCTCGTCGGCCCGCAATCCCCTGCCGTAGCGGAGCGCTTCGATGACCGCGAGGTCAACAGAGTTCACAAACACGAAGACCTTGTGCCGGGCGTACTTCACCAACTCCGGGCGGTCGGTGCGGAACATCTCGAGAATGCCCGCCTCGGCGCGATATTCGCGGTTGAGTCGCATCAGCACGAACACCAGCAGCGGGAAGACGACGACTACCAGCCACGCGCCCTCGGTGAACTTGGCGACCGCGAAGATGCCGACCACGACGGTCGACAGGATCCCCGCGGACAGGTTGATCGCCATCCGGCGTCGCCAACCCGGTTCCCGGTGCGTCAGATAATGTTTGGTCATTCCGTAACCGGCCATCGAGAACCCGGTGAAAACGCCGATCGCGTAGAAGGGGACCAGCGCGTTGACCGATCCGCCGGTGGTAATCAGCAAGGCCACCGATAGCGCCGTGAGCGCGATGATGCCGTTCGAAAACACCAGGCGGTGACCGCGTTTCATCAGCTGTCGTGGCAGGAATCGGTCTTCAGCGACGAAGCTGGCCAGCGCCGGGAATCCATTGAAGCTGGTGTTCGCGCCCGTGAACAGGATGGCGGCGGTCGACGCCTGGACGAGTATGTAGAAGATGTCACCGACTAGGCCGTGACCGAAGACCGCGCGGGCGATCTGCGACAAAACCGATGGATATTCGGTGACGTAGGGCGTGGCGTGCGTGACGTGAGCCAGATAGGCGACACCGGCCAGTAAGAATCCCAGAATGGCCGCCATAGCTGTGAGCACTCGGCGTGCGTTGCGGCCCTGCGGTTTTCGGAACACATCCACGGTGTTCGAGATTGCCTCGACCCCCGTCAGCGACGAGCCCCCATTGGCGAACGAGCGCAACAACGTCAGAACCGTGGCGCCCATCACCAATCCGCCGCCCTGCTGAACAGGCACCGTTCCCGGCAAGTGTGCGGGGTCGTATACCGGTAGATCGCCGAATGTCACGCGGAGGATACCGACAACGATCATCAGGCCGGCCATGACGACAAAGAAGTAGGTCGGGAACGCGAACTGCCATCCCGCTTCCTTCAGTCCGCGCAGGTTCAGGTAGCAGATGACCAGCACCACGGCGACTGTGATTAGCAGGCTGTGGGGACCCAAGGCGGGGATCGCTGATACCACCGCGACTGTCCCCGCCGCGGATTGCACCGCCACGGTGACCACATAGTCGATCAGCAGCGCGGCGGCGGCGACCTGCGCCACCCGGGGCCCGAAGTTCTCCCGCGCCACGATGTAGGACCCGCCGGCTCGGGTGTAGGTCATCACGACCTGCCGATACGATGCGGTCACCAACACCAGAATCAGCAAGATGACGCCGGTGATGGGGAGCAACAGCGCAAACGCCGCCAGCCCAGCGGCCGGCAACAGTTCGATCAGGATCTGCTCGGTGCCATAGGCGGTCGAGGAGATCGCGTCGGGCGAAAGCGCTCCCAGCGCAACCGGGTTCGATAGCTTTTCGGTTGTCAGTTCCTCGGTGATCAACGGCTTTCCCAGAAAGACACGCTTGGCCAGGTCCCCTATCGATACTGGGATGCGCAGTTTGCCAGCCGAAGTTGTCACGACCACATTCCTTACCCGAGGTCGACGCGCTTTGGAAGCACTTGGGTAACGCCTTCGATGCATTCTGCCGCCCACCCGGTCCGCGCGGCAGCCTGGCAGGCCTTATCGGTCATCGCGGACCGGGCGGGCTGGCGATCAGGCCGCGGCCGGCGCGGTGAGCCGGCCCGCCGCGGCGGAAATTCGCTCGTCAGTCGCGGTCAGCGCGACGCGCACATGCTGCCCGCCGCCGGGGCCGTAGAACTCGCCGGGCGCCACCAGGATGCCGCGCTTCGCCAACCACGCGACGCTGTCGCGGCATGGCTCGCCGCGGGTGGCCCACAGATAGAGGCCGCCTTGCGAATCCTCGATGGAAAAACCGGCCGAGCGCAGCGGAGGCGAGAGGGCCGCCCGCCGCCGCGCATACCGCTCGCGCTGCAGCTTGTCGTGCACGTCGTCGTCCAGCGCGGCCACCATGGCGGCCTGCACCGGCGTGGGCACCATCATCCCGGCGTGCTTGCGCACGGCCAGGAGCTCAGCGACCAGGCCTGGATCTCCGGTGACGAAGCCGGCCCGGTATCCGGCCAGCGACGAGCTCTTGGAGAGCGAGTGCACCGCCAGCAGACCGCTGTGGTCGCCGTCGCAGATGGACGGATGCAGCACCGACACAGGTTTTAGAGGCTCGGGCTCCCAGCCCAAACCGAGGTAGCACTCGTCGGAAGCCACCACGACACCGCGCTCGCGCGCCCATCCGACCACCTTGCGCAGGTGGTCGGGACCCAGCACCCGCCCGGTTGGGTTGCTCGGCGAATTCAGGTAGACCAATGCCGGGGATTGCGGGCCAAGCTGGGTCAGCGAGTCCGCGCGCAGCACCTGCGCTCCGGCCAGTCGGGCGCCGACTTCATACGTCGGATACGCCAGCTCCGGCACCACGATCAGATCCGCGGGGCCCAGCCCCAGCAGGGTCGGCAGCCAGGCGATGAACTCCTTGGTGCCGATCACCGGCAGCACGGCCGTCTCAGTGACGCCGGTGATGCCGAAGCGGCGGCCAAGGGCGGCCACCGCCGATTCCCGAAGCCGCGTAGTGCCGGCGGTTGCCGGGTACCCCGGTGCGGCACTGGCGGCCGCCAATGCCTCCCGGATCACCGGAGCGACCGGGTCTACCGGGGTGCCGACAGACAGATCGACGATGCCGTCGGGGTGGGCCCCGGCCAGTGCCTTCGCATCGGCCAAGGTGTCCCAGGGGAACTCCGGTAGGGACGCCGAAACATTCCGGCCCGTCCCGGGCTTCTGCGGCACCGGCCCGCTCAGTCGCCTTCGCCCTGCGGCGGCAGATCCTTGACCACTTGCGGGTCGTTCTCGGTCATACCGACCTTGGCCGCACCACCCGGTGAGCCCAGCTCAACGAAGAAGTCCGCGTTGATCTGCGTGTATTGGCCCCATTGTTCGGGCACATCGTCTTCGTAGTAGATCGCTTCGACAGGGCAGACCGGTTCACAGGCCCCGCAGTCGACGCATTCGTCGGGGTGAATGTACAGCATCCGAGCGCCCTCGTAGATGCAGTCGACCGGGCACTCCTCGATGCATGCCTTGTCCAAGATGTCGACGCAAGGTTCAGCGATCGTGTACGTCACAGACGCCTCCTCAAGGTTTCCTCCATGTACTGCTCGGTGTGGGCTGCCGTTTGCCTCGCCGCGGCGCTGCCAGGCCGCAATAAGCAAAGCTTTCGATTACTGATACTAGACGTTGCACATACACGTCAACCACTAGGCACGCCCTGGAGGACTGCCGTTCTACGTACCGGGTTGCATAGCACGCCGGTAAGCCATGTGTGCTGCCCGGGTGGCACCGCCCGGACGTGCCGGTGATGGAGGACGACGGCCGGGTTCATGCACACCACCGTGGCCCAACATTGAGCGCCCGGTGTGACCAACGCCACTAAGCCGATGACCTGCCGATAGTTACATTCGGGGGGTGGTCGACGAATAACCGCGCGAAGGAGAACGCTCACGGCGCCTGGTAGCCTCGACGGCAGACGGCAAACCGCTGAGCAGATGTCGTCGCCGTCAGAAGCGGTGCACTAACTGGGGAAGGTGTCCATAAATATGACGCTGTCGTTGGGCAAGTTGGCAGCCGCAGTTGGCGGCGTGGCGGTGGCGTTGAGCGCTGCCACCGGGGTCGCATCCGCCGATCCGATCATCGATACGACCTGCAACTACGGGCAGGTGATGGCAGCTCTTAACGCGACGGATCCGGCAACTGCCGCGCAACTGAACCAGTCGCCGGCCGCGCAGAGCTACTTGCGTCAGTTCCTCGCTGCACCCCCGCCTAAGCGCCAGCAGATGGCTCAGCAGATTCGGGCCATGCCGCAGGCTGCGCAGTTCATGGGGACCATCGAGCAAGTCGCCGGCGTCTGCAACAACTACTGAGCCGAGAGGCCCAGATAGTTTCAGTAGCCGCTCAGTAGCCGGCGCACGCGACCCAGGGTTTCGGCGCCGGCGCGGCTGCAGATCCTTGACGGGTCGCCCGGTCGGCGGCCCCACAGCAGCAAAACTCGTGCGGCGGCATCGGTTTCCAGCGTGGCCGGCCCCACCGGGTCGGCGAATCCGACGGTGGTGTGATCCGCGTCCGCACTGACGAAGACATCGTCGGTGTCGGGAACTCGCAACCGAGCCTCGATTCGCTCGCCTGACCCGATTTCCTTGGCACCCTTGGCGAGCAACGGGCGTCCCACCGCGACGACGCTGTGCGTAGTCATCCATGGCTCGGCCAGCGCCGTCTGGAAGGCGGCGCTGATATCGCAGTCTCCGGTGATGTCCCAGCCGTGCAGGACGAGTTCTTCGCGCATGTGTTCGGCGAACCAGGGCACCTTCATGGTCCGGCCGGTCCAGGCGACATCGGTATCAGCGGGAACCGCCTCGGCCGCCACGGCGACCTCGTTCAAGGCGGCCATCCGGTCAAGCAGCGCATCCCACAAGTCCGCATCGTTGAGGGCGCGAAGTGGGCCTTCGCGTTCTTCGAAACGGCGTGTGCCGACCGGTTCGCCTTCCAGGTGCGCGCCCAGCACCCGGGCGAGCTCCTCGGCGTTTCCGGCCTGATGGGCCACGATGTCGCGTACCGTCCATGCTTCACACCAGGTACCCGCATCGGGCCGGTGCTGTTGCACCGCATTCACAAAGGGCTGCCACTCGGGGAATCGGTCAGTATCGATCTGTCGCTTCACGGCCTCGGGTATACCCGCTGCCTGTGACAGGCAAGCGCAACTACGCCGCGAGCGGTGCGTAAGTGGTGGTGCGCTGACGTGCCGGGCGCCCGATGCCCTCGGCTATCGCGACCAGCTCGGCCACCGACTTGGCCGACCCGTATTCCGACCCGGCCATCCGCGAGATGGTCTCCTCCATCAGCGTGCCGCCCAGATCGTTGGCGCCCCCGTTGAGCATCACCTGCGTGCGCGCAACGCCGAGCTTGACCCAGCTGGTCTGAATGTGGGAGATGCGGCCGTGCAACATGATTCGCGCCAGGGCGTGTACCGCCCGGTTGTCGCGATGGGTGGGCCCGGGACGAGCGGCGCCGGCCAGATACAACGGCGAATTCTGGTGCACGAACGGCAACGGCACGAACTCGGTGAAACCGCCGGTACGGTCCTGAATTTCGCGCAACACATTGAGGTGTGCGACCCAGTGCCGCGGACTGTCGACGTGCCCGTACATCATCGTCGACGACGATCGCAGGCCCACCTGATGTGCGGTGGTGACGATGTCGATCCACATAGACGTCGGCAACTTGCCCTTGGTGAGCACCCAACGCACTTCGTCGTCCAGAATCTCGGCGGCGGTGCCGGGGATGGTGTCCAGTCCGGCCTCCCGCAGGCTGATCAGCCACTCGCGGATGCTCAACCCGCTCTTGGTCACGCCGTTGGCAATCTCCATCGGGGAGAACGCATGCACGTGCATCGACGGGACCCGGGCTTTGACGGCACGCACCAGCTCGGCGTAGCCGGTGACCGGCAGCTCGGGGTCGATCCCACCCTGCATGCAGACCTCGGTGGCACCTTCGACGTGCGCCTCCCATGCGCGGTCGGCGACCTCTTCGGTGGACAACGAGTACGCATCGGCATCACCCTTGCGCTGCGCGAACGCGCAGAACCGGCAGCCCGTATAGCAGATGTTGGTGAAATTGATGTTACGGTTCACCACGAAGGTCACGTCGTCGCCAACCACGTCACGACGCAACGAATCCGCCAGCGCGGCAACCGCTTCCAGCGCGGGGCCTTCTGCAGTGGCCAATGCCAGGTACTCGTCGTCGGTGCAGCCGGCGGGATCGCGTTCGGCCGAACGCAGCGCGGCAAGCACATCGGTGTCGACACGCTCCGGGACGTGCACGTCCAGCTCGTGCACATGTGCGCGTATCGATTCCCAGTCGCCGAAGGCACTGTCGAGATCGCTGCGGGCCTCGGTGTTGCGGCCTTCGGTGTCGATCGCTGCATTGAGGTCGACCCTGCCGGAGGACTCCACGTCGTCGGGCTCCTGCCATGGCATGCCCACCGGGTTGACGTCGCGAGCCAGGCCGGTCGCCGGGTCGGCCAGTGCAGCAACGTGTCCCCGTACCCGCGGGTCGATCCACGCGGCGCCCGCTTGTACGTATTTGGGCTGCGCGGTCAACCGCTGTACCAAGTCGTATCCGGCTTCGGCAGTGACAGCGGCCAGCTCATCCAACGCGGGCCAGGGCCGTTCCGGGTTGACATGGTCGGGCGTCAGCGGTGAAACACCGCCCCAGTCGTCGACTCCCGCGGCGACCAGAGCCAGGCACTCGTCGCGGGACACCAAATTGGGCGGCGCCTGGATACGCATCCCCGGACCCAGTACCAAGCGCGCGACCGCCACCGTCGCCAGGTAATCCTCGATCCCGGCATCGGGGAAAGCGGCCATCGCGGTGTGTTCCTTGGCCCGGAAATTCTGCACGATCACTTCTTGGACATGCCCGAACTCCTTGTGCGACTTGCGTATCGCATGCAAGGTATCGGCTCGTTCGGGCAGCGTCTCGCCGATGCCCACCAGCAACCCGGTGGTGAACGGAATGGACAACCGTCCCGCGTCGGTGAGAGTACGCAGCCTAACGGCCGGGTCTTTGTCCGGGCTGCCGTAATGAGCAAGCCCTTTCGTCTCGAACAGCCGTCGCGATGTCGTCTCGAGCATCATGCCCATCGAAGGCGCCACCGGCTTGAGCCGCGACATCTCGGACCAGCTCATCACGCCGGGGTTCAAGTGCGGCAACAGCCCGGTTTCCTCCAGCACCCGGATTGCCATCGCCCGCACATAGGACAGCGTTGAGTCGTAACCTCGTTCACCGAGCCAGTCGCGGGCCTCGGGCCACCGGTCCTCGGGCCGGTCTCCCAGAGTGAATAGCGCTTCCTTGCAACCGAGTTCGGCCCCTCGGCGCGCGACATCGAGAATCTCGTCGGGCTCCATATACATACCGGCACCCTGGGCGCGCAGTTTGCCCGGCACCGTGACAAAGGTGCAGTAGTGGCAGCTGTCACGGCACAGGTGGGTGACCGGGATGAACACCTTGCGCGAATAGCTGATCGGCAACCGGCCACCGGGGCCGCGCCGTCCGGCCGACTCCAAGCCGGCGTCACGCACCTGCGCCGCACTCGCGCATAAATCAACCAAGTCCGCACCGCGCGCCGTCATCGCCACGGCGGCCTCATCGATATTCAGCGCGACACCGTCTCGGGCCCGCCGCAGTACCCGTCGCAGCGCTGACCGACTGGCCTGGGGCGGAACGACAGGGCTGGACAGAGCGGTGGGCTCCTCGCCCGGAGTCAGCGGCACGTTGGTGTAACTTCCCCACGATCGAATTTCATCCGCGCGTCCCAACATTTGGAACCTTGGCAACCACGGCGGGTGCCCTATGCGCAACAGTAGCGGCAGGCCCCGCTGGGCCCGCGCTCGCCATACCGGCGGAAAAACCGCACGGCGGGCACCCGGCCGGCTGCTTGGCGGACAGCACCGCTACGCAGCTGCGATGACGATGCGCGCGACGCCGGAGGCCCTGGTCGCGGCGCCCGCTCGCACCGGTCCCGTAACCGGTCAGCGGTGCAGGCTGTACCGCCACAGCACCCATACCGGCGGCGCGACGCCCAGCACGATCAGTAACAAAGCGCCGTAGGCCATTAACCCTTTGCCGCCGAGGATGACGTCATCGGCAGGACCGCCCATGCTGATGGCGGCCACCGTGAGGAGCCACGTCCACAACGGCAACGCGGCCATGCGCGGGGACCTGGTCCATCGCCCGGCGGCCCAGACCAGGGCGGCGTTGACCAATCCGCTGATCAACGCGCTGATGGGAAACGGAATCGTGCCGATATAGAACGGCAGCAGCAGAGCCCCGGCTAGTGCAGACAGCACCCCGTCGACAGCCAACAGCGTCAAGACAACGACGCGAATAGCGGGGTCTGTGGTGCCGCTGTCTTCAGCAGACGTGGCGCGCGGCTTGGTTTCGGTCAGGTCGGGACGCTGTCGATATTGGACAGGACGGACCCGATATCCCACTGCAGGCTGTCGAGCCGGTCCTGCCAGTGCTGCAGGTTCGGGTCCAGGTCGGGGTCCATGCGAATTCCTTCCGTGGCTGCCTGTTTGGCAGCCTACCGCGTGCCGGATCCGTTGAGACCTAGTCCTGCGAGCATGTCGGTTTCCCAGCCGCGCTCATCGTGATCCCCCGCGGAGCCGGCGACCAGGACGTAGTGCTCTTGCGCCAGTATCGGCAGCGCCATGTTGTTCGACAGGGCGCACGCCCGGCCGGTCGGGCCGACGACTACTTGGGTGGCGTGCGCACCCAGCGCCGCCGCCTTGGCGGCGTGCGCGTCCGGGCCGGCCTCCAGCACGGCGTTGATGTCGGAGTCGGCATATCCGAAGCCGAACTCTTCTGCGGGTGGGATCGCCCACCCGGGCAGCAAGTCATCGCGATTCAGCGTGTGCCAGCCCGCCATGAATGCGCTTACCGCGACGACTGACCAGTAGAACTTCGGGACGGTCCACGGCTTGCCCGGGTAGTCGCTGGTGCCGGCCGCAGCCACGGCGGCCGATGTGACGGTATGGGTCTGGACGTGGTCGGGATGCCCGTATCCCCCGTTGGGGTCGTAGGTCACCACGACGTGTGGGCGCTGCTCACGAATGATGGCGACCAGCGCTCCGACCGCTTCACGTTCGTCGGCTTCGATGAACCTCTGGTATCGCCGCTTTGCGGTCCCGACCATCCCCGAGTCGCGCCAGCGACCCGCACCGCCGAGGTAGACGGGCCCGCTGACGCCGAGGGCGTGCAACGCCGCGGTTAGCTCACCGATTCGGTATCCGCCAAGTTGGTCCGCATGATCGACGCCGAGCTTGGCCCAGCGGTCGCCGATGACCTCACCCTCCTCGCCGAGCGTGCAGGTGACAACACTCACCTGTGCGCCGCGGCCGGTGTAGTGCGCAATGGTGGCGCCGTTGCTGAGGCTCTCGTCGTCGGGATGCGCGTGGACGAACAGCAGCCGCGGAGTCTCAGGCATGGACGCACCCTACCCGCGGTGCCGACGTCGTAGCAGTTGTTCCACCGGGCCGCGGTGAATAGGAACGCGAACGGCTACTATCGAGAAATGCCGCAGCTCACCCAATCAGCCCCGACCGGCAGCCGAAGCCGCCGGCGGGGCGAAGTCCTGGAACGTGCGCTTTACGAGGCCACGTTGGCCGAACTGGCCGAAGCCGGATACGGCGGGCTGACGATGGAAGGAATAGCGGCCCGCGCCCACACCGGCAAGGCGGCCTTGTACCGGCGCTGGACCACCAAGTGCGAGCTGGTACACGCCGCGCTGGTCTTCGCGTTGCCGCCAGTGCCCGAGCCGCGCTCGGGCCGATCGGCTAAAGAAAACCTGCTGGCGATGTTCACCGCGCACCGTGACATGCTGGCCGGCAAGACGGCGTTTCCCGGCCTGGACATCATCCACCAACTTCTGCACGAACCCGAGATGCGTGCCATCTTCGCCGACGCCGTGGTGAGCCCGCGCCTGAAAATCGTCGAATTGATCCTGCAAGCCGCCATCGACTGCGGCGACATCGACCCGGCCACGGTCACGCCGCTGACGGCGCGAGTTGGACCGGCGTTGATCAATCAGCACTTCCTGCTCACCGGAGAGCCGCCGAACAGGCGGGAGCTGACGCTCATCGTCGACACCGTGATCCCGGCACGAGCACCGAGGCCGCCATACGCCGACTAAATGCCCGTCACGGCCCGGTTTTGATCCATTGGCCGGCGTCGCCGACGATGCCGACCGGCACCGCGCCCGATAGGCCGACGTTCTGTACGCTCGGGCCCGCCGCGACGATCGTCGTGTCCTGCAGGATGGGCAACACGGTCGACATGTTCCACAGTCGCGGTTCGACCGCCGTGATCACGTCGTTGATGTTCTTGGTGCCGTTGAGCGCGGCATCGATGTTCGACTGGATGCTGCGATCGCAAATCCCGGTGACGTTCGACGGCGCTTGAATTAGCGCGCCGGGGTCGGGCGGCCGACTGGGCGGGGTCGGCGTCGGCGTCGTAGCGGTGGCGCCGGGCCCGGCCGGTGGCGGCGCGCCTGCGGGTGTGGTCGTCGGCGCGTTGGCGGTCGGTACCGCCGTCGCCTGCAATGCGGGGCAGCCGTAACGCGAGGCCAGCAATGTTGCCAGGTTTCCGCCCGCTTGATGCCACCCGACGATGGCGTCCACCTGATTGTTGTTCAGCGCGTCGCGATACAGCATCACCGGGTCCAGCGCCAGCACTGTCGCGGTGATGCCGACGTTGCGCAACTGGTCGGCGGCCGTGTTGGCCACCGCCACCGAGGTCGGGTCATTCGCCGCCACCCCGATGACAAGCGACAGCTGTTGGCCGTCTTTGCTTATCCGGCCGCGGATGACTTCCGGCGGCCCGGTGCTCACCGGTGTCGTCGCATTGGGCGGCGGCGGCACCGGTGATACAGATGTGCTGCTTTCGATTTGGTATCCGGATGCCGTCAGCAATGCCAGCGCCGCCGGCGTCGTCATCGAAGGTGGCGCCGTTGGCTCATAGCCTGGATCGCTGGGCGACCGGATCAGGGCCTGGTCCAGCGTGACGGTGTTGTCGCTGCCGGCGCCGACGGCGGCGAGCAGGTCAACGTCGAGCAGCCCCAGGATCGCCTTGCGGACCTGCGTGTCGTGCAGCTTGGGCTCGTTGGCGCGCAGAACGAGCTGCATGACTCGCGGTGTCACGATCCGGGCCGTCCGCACATCGGGGATGGCGGACAACTGCGCGAAGGCAGCGGATCCGCCGTGCACCTGGGCCACCTGGGTATCGCCGTTGCGCACCGAATCGGCCAGCGCCGCCGGCGCCCCGGCACGGCGGAAGAGGATGAGCGCCGGTTTCGCCGGCGGCCCCCAGTAGCGGTCGTTGCGGGCTATCAGGATTTCGTCGCGCTGCGGGTCGATGTTCTCGACCCGGAACTGCCCGCCGGTGACCGGCAGCGCACGGGCCAGCCCGGCCGCGAAACCGCCCGGCACATCCTTGACGATGTGCGCCGGCAAGATATTG
>DASXMA010000372.1:0-4437 GCA_036495965.1 Mycobacterium sp. | reverse complement strand
TTGTGCCAGTCCGATGTGGAACCGGAATTCCTCGACTGTGGCCTTGCGCACTTCGTCAGCGGTTTGGAGGTTGTCGCCGAACGCGGGCCGGTGGGTATCGAGGAAGGCCGCCACCTCGGATTCATTGCGCCGCTTGACGATTTTGGCGACGTTGTCGATCTCGATGGCGTCCCGGACGCAGCGTAAGTCTTCGCGGCTCGGCTTGCGGTACTGCAGGTAGAGCGCGATGGTGTCGATGCTGGCTTGCGCTTGGGGCTGCGTGACGACCAGCCCGCCACCGGGTCCGCGGCGCATTTGCGCCACCGCATGGTATTCGAGCAGACGCACCGCCTCGCGCAGCACCGCGCGGCTCACCCGGTAGCGTTGTAGCAGCGCCGTCTCGGTTCCGAAGACCGAACCGACCTGCCAGCCGCTGGCGGCGATATCGTCACCGATGTTGGCCGCCAGCACCTCGGCCAACTTGCCGCGGGGTGCCTCGGGGTTGAGCCGCCGCCGTCGCGCCCTGCTTGCACCCCGGTCTTTTCCGCCGACGTCATGGCCGGGGTGATGCTGCTGCAGCCAGGCGGTCACCGCTTCCACGTGCCGCTCGGACACCGTCTTGGCTCGCGCGGAATCGCCCGCGGTGACGGCGGCGACGATTCCGGAATGGTCGTGGTGCATGTAGTCGATCGCCTCGATGGCCTCACTTGCCGAGTCGGTCCGCGACTGCAGCGCGTATCGCGTGGTCAACCTCATCAGGACGTCGATAAACAATTGCAGAACAGGGTTTTTGGATCGTTCGGCGAGCGCGATGTGGAATTCGTCCCGCGGCGCGGGCAGACCCGGCCTCCAGTGCTCCTCCGCGCGCAGCACCGCTCGTAGCCGGTCGATGCCGGCTTCGTCGATCCGCTCCGCGGCGAGAGAGGCCGCCAAAGGCTCGAGCACCAGGCGCGCATTGAGCAAGTCGGCCAGCGTCGTGCCCAGGTACTCGAGATAGATGACGACGGCGCGGGTCGCCGGGCCTGCATCCGGCTCGCAAATGAGCAGCCCGCCGTTGGGTCCACGGCGCATCCGGGCGACCTGATGATGCTCCACCAGCCGAACGGCCTCCCGCAACACCGACCGACTCACGCAAAAGCGTTGTTGCAGAGCGTGTTCAGAACCCAGTGACTCGCCGATAGGCCAGCCGCGGCGAACGATATCCGCCTCGATGTCGCGGGCAATCGTCGAAGCTAATTTGTTGGCTGGGCCGGTCTCTGGCTCTGAGCTCATCCAGGGCTCATTCAGACTCAATTAACCGCTCCCACAAACTGACTCAACATGTGAGCAACATGCATCCCGCGACGGGACCACCACCCACGGACACCACGCCGACCTCCGGGCGCTGCGACACCTGCCGCTCCCCTGCCTCGCCGCGCAACTGCAGACACCCTTCGTGCAGTGCCCAATATCCGTGCATGCGCCCGGCCGAAAGTTGGCCGCCGTAGGTGTTCAGCGGCAGGACACCATCGCGGGCGATCCGCGCGCCGCCCTCGACGAACGGTCCGGCCTCGCCGTCACCGCATATTCCCAGCGCCTCCAACCAGGCCATGGTGAGAAAGGTGAAGCCGTCGTACAACTCGGCGAGGCCGAGGTCGGTGGGCTTCAACTCGGTGCGCGACCACATCTGCGCCGCCGCATCCGACATCGCCATCTTGGGGTAATCGTCGCGGTGGAACCAGCCACCGGCACCGTCGGACCCGCCGATCGCTTCCACCCGCACCGCACGGTGCGGGCAGTCGCCGGCGTACTCCGCGTTCGACACCACTACTGCGATCGAGCCGTCGATGGGGACATCGCAGTCCAGCAGCCCAAACGGCGTTGACACCAGCCGCGCGCCCAGGTAGTCAGCCATCGTTATCGGTTCGCGGTACACGGCAAGCGGATTCAACGCGGCGTTGCGCCTGCCGTTGAGCGCCAGCCAGCCCAATTGTTCTTTGGTGGTTCCGTACAACTCCATGTGCCGACGGCAGTTCAGCGCCAGCCAGTTCGCCGCGGAGTAAGCCTGGGCCGCAACCAGATCGTTGACATCGTCCATCGGACCGACAGCGGGCCGCTCGGCGCCTTCGGGTGTGGAAAACATGCGCGCGAGTGGCGGGGCGGGCGCGTTTTCCTCCTTTTTGACCGGGACCGTGCCGCCCAGCATTTGGATCGTTCGGTAGATGACCACATGGCGGGCGCGACGCTCGGAGACCGCCCGGCACGCCGATATCACCGGGCTCAGCAGGCCGCCGGTGCCGAATCCGGAACCGCAGTCCGCCGCCTCGATCTGCAGTGCAGCGTTGACCTCTTCGGCCGGAGTGTCACCCAGGGTCGCGATCCCGTCGATGTCGCCGGCCTTCAGGCCGGCGTCCTCGATGGCGGCCCGCACCGCCTCCATGGTCAGTTCGACGCCCGGGATGCCGGTGCGACGGCCGATCCGCGAGATGCCGATGCCGGACAAGATCGCGTCTTTTTCGAAATACGTCATATGCACCGCCCGCAAGACCAAACCCCACCGCACGCACTGGACCAATAGAGTGTACTGTATTGGCCGTGCCAGCCGAGTCGCCCTCCCAGCTGCTCATCGAACATTGCGACAATTGCGCGCGCTGGGTGCATCCCGCCGCCGGCGAATGCCGCCAATGCGGCGGCCCGCTGGTGGCGCGGTCGGTTTCCGGACACGGCACGGTATTCACCTACACGGTCAACCACCACCCCTACAACCCCGAGATCCCGGTCCCTTACGTGATCGCCATCATCGAGCTCGCCGAACAAAGCGGTCTGCGTGTGGCCGCCAACATCGTTGACTGCGAACCGGATTCGGTGACATGCGGAATGCCCGTCGATCTACGGTCGGATAAGGGTGCCGGTGGCGCGCCGTTGTTCGCGCCATCCGACGCCACAGCTAGTTGATCAGCGGGTCACGCGGCATGCCGAGAATCCGCTCGGCGATCTGGTTTCGGGTGACCTCCGAGGTGCCGCCCGCGATCGCCATGCTGCGGGCGCTCATGATCATCCGGCCGACCAGCGCGCCCGGCCCGTCGGTCAGCGCAACCTCCGGCCCCAACAGGCCAGCGAAGATCGCGGCGCCTTCGATCATGTGTTCCGCCAGCTTGAGTTTGGTCACGTTGCCCTCGGGACCTGGGCCCGCCCCCTCGATGCTGCGCACGGCACGACGCAGGTTCAGCAGCCGCAGCGCGTGCTCCTCGGCCAGGAAGGTGCCGACGCGAACTTCGGCGCCAGCCAACTGATCTGCATGCTGCTGGGTCAGCTCCACCAGCCTGGCTGCCAGACCCCCGTAGTACGACCCAGCACCTCCGATACTGACCCGCTCGTTGCCCAAAGTCGCGCGCGCGATCGTCCAGCCGGAGTTGGGCGCACCGACGACATCCTCATCGGGGACGAACACGTCGTTGAAGAACACCTCGTTGAACTCCGAGCTGCCGGTGATCTGCCGCAGTGGCCGCACCTCGACTTCCGGTGCCTTCATGTCGATGATCACCGTCGTGATGCCCAAGTGCTTCGGGGCATCAGGGTCGGTGCGCACCGTAGCCAGGCCGCGGCGGGCTTGCTGCGCCTCGCTGGTCCACACTTTTTGCCCGTTGATCTTCCAGCCGCCCTCCACTCGGGTGGCACGGGTCTTGACGGATGCCGCATCCGAGCCCGCGTCGGGCTCGGAGAACATCTGGCACCACACCTCTTCGTGGCGCAGCGCCTTCTCTACGAATCTCTCGATCTGCGAAGGAGTTCCGTGCTGGATGAGGGTCAGGATCACCCAAGCGGTGATCGAGTACTGCGGGCGCTTGATGCCTGCCGTACGGAACTCTTCGTCGATCACCAGCTGCTCGACCGCGTCGGCCGCACGACCCCACGGTTTGGGCCAGTGTGGCATCACGTAGCCCGTCTCGATCAGCTTGTCGCGCTGGGCCTTCTTGTCCAGAGTGGCGATCTCCGCAGCGTCGGCATGGATCCGGGTGCGCAGTTCTTCGGCCTCGGGCGGCAGGTCAAGGCTGTTTTCCCGGACGACGCCGGCCGCGGTGCGATCGAAGACATCGCGGGCCGGTGCGTCACCGCCGAACAATGCCGAGCTCACCAGCGCGCGCCGCAGATGCAGATGCGCATCGTGTTCCCAGGTGAAGCCGATGCCGCCGTGCACCTGAATGTTGAGTTCGGCGTTGCGCGCGTATGCGGGAAACGCCAGCGCCGCGGCCGCTGCGGCGATGAGGCGGAACTGCTCTTCGTCCTCGGATGCCGCGCGCGAGGCGTCCCACACGGCGGCGATCGCCGACTCGGCGGCCACCAACATGTTCGCGCAATGATGCTTCACCGCTTGGAAAGTGGCGATGGTGCGGCCGAATTGCTGGCGCACCTTGGCATAGTCGACGGCTGCGTCGACACAGTCGGACGCCCCACCCACCGCCTCAGCGGCCAGCAACG
>DASXMA010000371.1:0-5364 GCA_036495965.1 Mycobacterium sp. | reverse complement strand
CTGCGGCGGGACCTGCACTGGCTCGCACGCGTACACGGTGCCCGGCCCGCAGAGCCCGCCGTGTACGGGATGCTGCGCCGTCCCGCCGGCTGAGGCAGGCGCTTGGCGCAAGTTGCCGTAACGCTGCGTAGTTTTGTGGGTCCTGAGCTGGGTGAAGGGGCTTCTCGCGGACGCGGTATGTAGCCAGGAATTCGGCGTGTTGGTACACCGCTGGGACGGGTTCGTGCATTACTGTGTAGGTGTGGCGAATCGTTCTGGTCCGGTTCACGTTGCCAGGATCAAGAGTGGGTATGTGACCAAGACTGGTGAACGCCGGGACTACGAGTCGGTGTATCTGCGGCGCAGTTTCCGCGACGGGGCCAAGGTGCGTCACGAGACGCTGGCGAACCTGTCGGCGTTGCCCGCCGAGGCGGTGACCGCGGTAGAGGCGGTACTGGCCGGACACAGCATGGTCGCGGCCGGAGGGGCGGTGTCGCTGGGCCGTGCACTGCGGCACGGCGATGTGGCCGCGGTGATGGCCCAAGCCCGCGCGCTCGGGTTGCCCGCGTTGCTCGGGCGGGCGTGTCGGGAACGCGACCTGGTGATGGCGGTGATTGTGTCGCGGGTAGTCAAACCCGAGTCGAAGCTTGCGACGCTCTCGGCGTGGGCAGATAGCACGATCGGGACCGATCTCGACGTGGCCGGGGCCTCGACCGACGAGGTGTACGCGGCCATGGACTGGCTGCTGGCTCGCCAAGACGACATCGAAGCCAAACTGGCCTTGCGGCATTTGAGCGCGGCGGCGAATCCGTCGACGATGGCGCTGTTTGAGCTGTCCTCCTCCTGGATGGAAGGCACCCACTGCCCGCTGGCCGCGCGGGGCCACTCCCGTGACGGCAAAAAGGGTAAGACCCAGATCGAGTACGGGCTGCTGACTGATCCGCGCGGCCGACCGGTCGCGATCGGGGTGTTTGCTGGTAACACCGCCGACCCGACCTCGTTCATCCACGCCGTAGAGGTGGTGCGAAACAAGTTCGGGCTGGGTGAGCTGGTCATGGTCGGCGACCGAGGCATGATCACCACAGCGCGCATCGACGCACTCAAAGAGTTGGGCGCGACCGGGTGGTTGACCGCGCTACGCGCCCCAGCCATCGCGAAGCTCATCGCCAATGACGGACCGTTGCAGATGTCGCTGTTCGATCAACAGGACCTGGCCGAAATCGCGCATCCCGACTACCCCGGCGAACGCCTCGTGGCCTGCCCTAACCCGCTGCTGGCGACCGAACGCGCCCGCAAACGCGACGCCCTATTGGCCGCCACCGAAGCCACGCTGGCCCCGATCGCCACGGCGGTGGCCGTGGGCCGGCTGGTCGGGGCGGATCAGATCGGGCTCCGGGTCGGCAAGGTGATCAACACATACAAGATGGCCAAACACTTCGAGCTGACCATCACCGACACCACCCTCGCCCGCCGCACCGCCCAGATCCAAGCAGAGGCCGCCCTGGACGGCATCTACGTGCTGCGCACCTCAGCCCCCGCAGACCAGCTCGACACCCCTGGTGTAGTCACCGCCTACAAGAACCTCGCCCACCTCGAACGCGACTTCCGCAGCATCAAAGCCGACGACCTGGACCTACGCCCGATCCACCACCACCTCGAAGACCGAGTCCGCGCCCACGTACTGATCTGCATGCTGGCCTGCTACCTCGTCTGGCACCTACGCCGCGCCTGGGCTGAGCTCACCTACACCGACGAAACACCACCCACCCGGGACAACCCCGTCGCCCCCGCCACCCGCTCACCCGAGGCCGACCGCAAAGCCTCCCGACACACCGACCCCGCCGGCAACCCCCTACACAGCTTCCGTGGCCTACTCGATCACCTAGCCACCCTGACCCGCGGCGAGGTGCGCTTCGCCGGCACCGAACACACCGTCGCGATGCTCACCGAGGCGACCCCTACCCAACGCCGCGCCTTCGAACTGATCAACCAACCCATCCCGCTGACCGTGAGGTAGCCAGAACAACCACCACCCCAGACGACGAAACCCCTGGTAAACAGGGGTTTCGCCCGTCATAACCCAATTAACTTCGGTCTAGTCTTTTTATCCCTTCCGGTGACGCCTTGCGGGCGCGAAAATGGGGTTGGGTTGCCTGCCGACGCCGTTGTTTCCCTTGGGATGTTGATCTCGTGGTCTAGTCTGGCGCTGGGGCCCGACCTTGTGGGTCACGCACTGTTGCCATTGAGCACGCCGGTTAGATTGTCGGTTCCCTAACCGAGGCCCCCAGGCAGCCCACCCAGTGGTGTTGGTGATGGGAGGGAGGCCAGGAGGGTGAGGCAAGAACCTGAGGAGATCCTCGACGCTGATCACGAGTTGGTGATCGAGCGGGTGTGCGCGATCGATGTGGCCAAGGCGTCGGGTTCGGTGTGTGTCCGTCGCCCGGATGAGACCAGGGCGGGTCGGCGGGTCAGTCGGGTCTGGCGGGTGCCGGCCACCACCCGGGCGGTGATCAATTTGGCCGCTCAGTTGCTGGCCGAGGGCATCGAGAAGATCACCGTGGAAAGCACGTCGGATTATTGGCGGATCTGGTTTTATGTGCTGGAAGCGGCCGGGTTGGATGTGCAGCTGGTGAATGCCCGGGATGTGAAAAACCTCCCGGGTAGACCCAAGACGGACAAACTGGATTCGGTGTGGTTGGCCAAGCTCACCGAGAAAGGCCTGTTGCGGCCCTCGTTCGTGCCACCGGCGTCGATTCGGCGGTTGCGGGATTACACCCGGCTGCGGGTGGATCTGACCCGCGAACGTACCCGGCACTACCAGCGGCTGGAAAAACTGCTGGAAGACGCTTTGATCAAGGTGTCGTCGGTGGCCTCCAAGATGGACACGCTCTCGGTGCGCGACATGGTGGAGGCGCTGATCGCTGGGGAACGTGATCCCCGCCAGTTGGCCGAGCTGGCCCGGGGTCGGATGAAATCCAAACGCGCCGAGCTGATCGAGGCGCTCACCGGGCGCTTCGATGAACACCACGGCGAGCTCGCCCGGATGCTGCTCGACCAGATCGATTCCTTGTCCGCCCAGATCGAGCGGCTCACCACGCGCGTCGAGCAGCTGCTCGACGAGATGCCAGAGGCGCAGGCCCCCGACCCAGGCCAGCACGCCGCTGGCCCGCCCGGCCCGCCCACTGATCCACCCGCCGGGTTACCCGCCGCGCAGCGCCTGGATGAGATCACCGGTATCGGCCCGCTGTCCGCCCAGGTCATCATCGCCGAGGTCGGGCTCGATATGAGCCGGTTCGCCACCGCGGATCATCTGGTGTCCTGGGCCAAGCTCTGCCCGCGCACCATCCAGTCCGGCAGCAAACAGCGTGGCGGCCGCACCGGCAAGGGCAATCCCTACCTCAAGGGCGTGCTCGGCGAGGCCGCCGCCGCGGCCGCCAAAACCAACACCTTCCTCGGCGCCCGCTACCGGCGCATCGTCAAACGCCGCGGCAAGCTCAAAGCCCTGGTCGCGGTGGCCCGCTCGATCCTGGTCATCGTCTGGCAGCTACTCGCCGACCCGACCGCCCGCTACCACGACCTGGGACCCGACTACCACAGCACCCGAATCGACACCACCCGCAAGATCCGCAACCACATCGCCCAACTCACCGCGCTGGGCTACCACGTCACCCTCGAACCCGCCGCCTGACCAGCACTACAACCACCATCCCGGCTACGCTGCGCTGCGCCGGGAGCTCTCGCCTGCCCACTCACCAGGTCATTTTCCGGTTAGTCTTTTGTCTCCTCTGTCGATGAGGCCCGTTCCGGGCTGAAAATTGTGCTCCGGTCGCCCGCTGACGTCGTTGCTTCCTTGGTCGGTTGAGGCCGTCGGTTAGTCGGGCGCTGGCAGCCGCGTTGTGGGCCCTTCATTGTTGCCGTAGAGCACGAGAACTAGATTCCGCCTTCCCTTGCGGCTGCCGCGGGCGACCGGCCCGTTGTTGGACTGGATTTGCCGGAGGTGGCAGCAGATGTTGGAAGAGATCCCGGAGCGCGAGGAGATCATCGAGCGGATCGCCGCGCTGGATATCGGTAAGGCTGAGCTGGTCTGTTGCGTGCGGGTGCCCGGTGGCCCGGGCAAGACCAGACGTATGCAAGAGGTGACGACCTACAAGACGATGACCCGGTCATTGCTGGTGATGATCGATCGGCTGTGTCAGCTCGGGGTGACCCGAGTGGTCATGGAGGCAACCTCAGACTACTGGAAACCGCCCTTCTACCTGCTCGAATCGGCGGGGTTCGAGACCTGGCTGGTCAACGCCAAAGACGTCAAACACCTACCGGGTAGACCCAAAACCGACAAACTCGACGCCGTGTGGCTGTGCAAGATCGCCGAACGGCAAATGATCCGGCCCAGTTTCGTGCCACCGCCACCGATCCGGATGCTGCGGGATCTGACCCGCTACCGCTCCGATCAGGTGGCGGTGCGGACCGCGGAGAAACAGCGAGTGGAGAAACTGCTCGAGGATGCCCAGATCAAACTCTCGGTCGTGGCCACCGACATCTTCGGCGTCTCCGGTCGGGACATGATGGCCGCGTTGATCGCCGGGCAGCGCGACCCCAAGGTGCTCGCCCAGTTCGCCCGCGGCCGCATGCGCGCCAAGCTGGCGGTCCTGGAAGAGGCGTTCACCGGCCGCTTCACCGACCACCACGCGTTCTTGCTGTCCAAGATGCTGGCCCGCATCGACCAGATCAACGCCGACATCGCCGAGCTCAACACCGCCATCGAGGCCGAGATCGCCCCTTTCGCCCAACAGGCAGCCCGCCTCGATGAGATCCCCGGTATCGGGCTCACCGCCGCCAACGTGATCATCGCCGAGGTGGGCGTCGACATGTCACGGTTCCCGACTCCGGCGCACTTGTGCTCCTGGGCCCGCTTCGCCCCGACAGTCAAGGAATCCGCCGGGCGCAAGAAGGGCAACAGCGCCACCGGGCACGGCAACCGCTACCTGGCCGCCGTGCTCGGCGAAGCCGCCCTCTCAGCCGGCCGCACCGACACCTTCCTGGGCGAACGCTACCGACGCATCGCCCGCCGACGCGGCAAGAAGAAAGCCATCGTCGCGGTCGGACGCTCGATCCTGGTCATCGTCTGGCACCTACTGTCCGACCCCGAAGCCCACTTCCACGACCTCGGCTCGGGCTTCTACGACACCCACCTCAACGCCAGCGCCAAGCGCCGCAACCACATCCGCCAACTCGAAGCCCTCGGCTACAAGGTCACCCTCGAACCAGCCGCCTGACCAACCAACACTTCCTCCGGCCCCGGCTCCGTACCTACCCAACAACCGAGCCGGCGGTCCCGCTCGCCCGTACCCGGCCATTTTCGAACTAGAGCACGGTGCGAGACCG
>DASXMA010000370.1:0-4448 GCA_036495965.1 Mycobacterium sp. | reverse complement strand
AGCGGCAACGAGTCGATTGGGGTTCGCTCGATTTGCTATCTCCCGCTGACCTATGACCACCGGCTGATCGACGGGGCCGATGCCGGACGTTTCCTCACCACAATCAAACACCGGCTCGAAGAGGGAGCGTTCGAGGCAGATCTAGGGCTGTGAGAGCGTGGCCAAGGCTGTCATCGCGATAGCGGGTTCGTCCGGCCTGATCGGCTCGGCCTTGGCTGCAGCACTACGTGCCGCCGATCACACGGTGCTGCGCATTGTGCGCCGGACACCAGCGAATTCCGAGGAATTGCACTGGAATCCCGAAAGCGGTGAGTTCAATGTCGACGCGCTGACCGACGTCGACGCCGTCGTCAACCTGTGTGGCGTCAACATCGGCAAGCGTCGGTGGTCGGGCGCCTTCAAGCAGAGTTTGCGAGACAGCCGGATCGCCCCCACCGAGGTGCTGGCTCACGCGGTTGCCGACGCCGGCGTCGAAACCCTGATCAATGCCAGCGCGGTCGGTTTCTACGGCGATACCAAAGACCGCGTGGTCGATGAAAACGGCCGTGCCGGAAGGGGTTTCCTGGCCCAGCTGTGCGAAGACTGGGAAGCCGCCACGCTACCGGCCCAATACGGCGGTGCCCGGGTTGTGTTGGCCCGCACCGGCCAGGTGCTGGCCCCCGCGGGCGGCGCCCTGCGCCGGATGCGGCCACTGTTCTGGGCGGGCTTCGGCGCCCGGCTGGGCAGCGGGCGTCAATACATGTCGTGGATCAGCCTCGAGGACGAGGTGCGGGCGCTGCTGTTCGCAATCTCAAACTCAACGCTCTCCGGCCCGGTGAACATGAGCGGGCCGGCGCCCGTCACCAACGCCGAGTTCACCACCGCATTCGGACGCGCGGTCAATCGTCCGACCCCGTTGATGCTGCCCGGATTCGCGGTGCGCGCCGCGCTCGGCGAATTCGCCGACGAGGGACTGCTCATCGGTCAGCGCGCCATCCCGTCCGCGCTGGAGCGCGCCGGTTTTCAGTTCCACCACAACACCATTGGCGAAGCGCTAAGCTACGCCACCGCCCGGCGTGAGCAAGACTGAACCCGATCGCCCGACCGCCGCGTCGCAAAGCGGATTAGGCGCGAGTACCGTCACGAGCGTGATGGATTCCATCCGGTCTTATGGCAGGTCCCGGCCGGCCGCGATCGACGTCCGCCAGCTGGGGACGGTCGAATACCGCACCGCCTGGCAGCTGCAGCGCGACCTCGCCGACGCCAGGGTCGCCGGCGGTCCCGACACGCTGCTGCTCCTGGAGCACCCACCGGTGTATACCGCGGGACGGCGCACCGAGCCGCATGAACGACCGGCTGACGGTACTCCGGTCGTCGACACCGACCGCGGCGGCAAGATCACCTGGCACGGTCCGGGACAGTTGGTCGGCTACCCGATCATCGGGCTGGCCGAACCGCTGGATGTCGTCAACTACGTTCGGCGCCTTGAGGAATCGCTGATCATGGTGTGCGGCAACCTTGGCCTGGACGCGGCCCGGATCGAGGGCCGGTCCGGGGTCTGGATGCCCGCAGGAGCCGGCCAGCCGGCACGCAAGGTCGCCGCCATCGGGGTTCGGGTGGCGCGTGCGACCACACTGCACGGGTTCGCGCTCAACTGCGATTGTGATCTGGACGCGTTCAAGGCCATTGTGCCGTGCGGCATCAGCGATGCCGGCGTGACGTCGTTGTCAGCCGAACTCGGGCGCACGGTCACTGTCGACGATGTCCGCGTCGCGGTTGCAGAGGCCGTTTGCCACGCGCTGGACGGCCGCCTTGCCGTTACCTGGCAACCCACTCCCGCCCGCGTAGCATCGACATAGTGAGTATCGCGCCCCAAGGTCGCAAGTTGCTGCGCCTTGAAGTGCGCAACGCGCAGACCCCGATCGAGCGCAAGCCGCCGTGGATCAAAACCAGGGCCCGGATGGGACCGGAGTACACCGAGCTGAAGAGCCTGGTCCGGCGGGAGGGCCTGCACACGGTCTGCGAAGAGGCCGGCTGCCCCAATATCTTCGAATGCTGGGAGGACCGGGAGGCCACCTTCCTGATCGGCGGTGACCAGTGCACCCGCCGCTGCGACTTCTGCCAGATCGACACCGGAAAGCCCGCTCCGCTGGACCGCGACGAGCCCCGGCGGGTCGCCGAAAGCGTGCAAACCATGGGCCTGCGCTATGCCACCGTCACCGGCGTCGCCCGCGACGACCTGTCCGACGGCGGGGCCTGGCTGTACGCCGAGACCGTGCGCGCCATCAAAGAGCTCAACCCGTCGACCGGCGTCGAGCTGTTGATCCCGGACTTCAACGGCGAGCCCTCCCGACTTGCGGGGGTCTTCGAATCCCGCCCAGAAGTGTTGGCGCACAACGTCGAAACCGTGCCCCGCATCTTCAAACGGATTCGGCCCGCCTTCACTTACCAGCGCAGCCTGGGCGTGCTTAATGCGGCGCGCGACTTCGGCCTGGTCACCAAGAGCAACCTCATCCTCGGCCTGGGCGAAACCCCTGACGAGGTGCGCACCGCCCTGGCCCACCTGCGTGATGCCGGCTGCGACATCGTCACCATCACCCAATATCTGCGTCCGTCGACGCGCCACCATCCGGTCGAACGCTGGGTGCGGCCCGAGGAGTTCTCCGAGTTCGCGCAGCATGCCGAAGGGCTGGGATTCTCCGGGGTGCTGGCCGGGCCGCTGGTGCGGTCGTCGTACCGGGCGGGCCGGCTCTATCAGCAGGCGGTAGGCACCCGGGCCTCGGGTGCCTCGGCGTCGTAGTCAACTCCGCAACTACGTATCCTTGGTGACTATGGCCAAACCCCGCACCGCCGCCGAGAACAAGGCCGCCAAAGCGCAAGCACAGGCCGACCGCAAAGCGGCCGGGCGGGAGCGCCGCGCCCAGTTGTGGCAGGCGTTCAACATTCAGCGCAAGGAGGACAAGCGCCTGCTGCCGTACATGATCGGCGCATTTGTGCTGATCGTGGGTGCCTCGGTGACGGCGGGTGTGCTGGTCGGCGGATTCACCATGATCACGTTGATCCTGCTCGGCGTGGTGCTGGGCGGTTTGGTCACATTCATCATCTTCGGCCGCCGCGCCCAGCGATCGGTTTACCGCAAAGCCGAAGGTCAAACCGGCGCCGCGGCGTGGGTGCTGGACAACTTGCGGGGCAAGTGGCGGGTGACCCCAGGTGTTGCCGCGACCGGCCACTTGGACGCGGTGCACCGGGTACTCGGCCGGCCCGGCGTCATCTTGGTCGGCGAAGGAGCAGCAGCCCGGGTCACGCCGCTGGTGGCCCAGGAGAAAAAGCGCACCGCACGGCTGGTCGGCGACGTGCCGATCTACGACATCATCGTCGGCACCGGCGAGGGCGAGGTTCCGCTGGGCAAGCTGGAGCGCCATCTCACCCGCCTTCCGGCCAACATCACCGTCAAGCAGATGGACACCCTGGAGTCGCGGTTGGCTGCGCTGGGATCGCGGGCCGGTGCCGCCGTCATGCCAAAGGGACCGCTACCGAACGCAGGCAAGATGCGCGGTGTGCAGCGCACCGTGCGTCCCAAGTAGAGAACGCCGGCGCGCTCAGCGCCGCACCACCGCCGTGCCGGTCACTCGATCCTGCAACCCGCGCCCGTCCCAGTCGGTGAACAACGGCGGGATGACCAATCCGACGAGCAGTCCCCGTGCCATCAACCGGCCTAACCCCAGGCGTCCGTCCAACGCCACCACCCCCAGACCCACCACCAGTTGGCCTGGTGTGAAACCAAACAGGCGGACGGCCACCACGCCGAGCACGAACCAAATGACTAGCACCGAGGTCGCCAACATCTCCTTGGAGATGGCGCCGAACCCCAGCGCCAAGCCCGCCAGGCCGTAGGCGATCAGCCAGTCGATGAGTATCGCCACCACCCGCAGTCCCATCGGAGCCAGCGATCCCGGCCCGCTTTGTGGCAACCCGAGTGTCTCGCCGGGATATGCGGGGTGTGATCCCGGCGACCCCGCTGTCATGGGCCGCCGTCAGGCGCAGCCGAGGACGTGACGCTGCGCATGCGCGCGGGACCAGTTACGATCTTGCGATCCATGGGGCCCACAATAGAACTAGCCCGGCGCTCGGCTCTCTGTTGCGGGACGCATGGTCATGTAACCCCGGTGCAACACGGCGTTGACGGTCGGGCAACATCATCTCCATAGCGTCAGGCCGCGGATTACCAGTAAAGGAGCACATCAGTGACAGATATGACGCCCGACGATGTCTTCAAGCTCGCCAAGGACGAGGAAGTCCGGTACGTCGACGTCCGGTTCTGCGACCTCCCCGGCGTCATGCAGCACTTCACCATTCCGGCTACCGGACTCGATGAGGGCCTGTTCGAGAGCGGCGTCGCCTTTGACGGCTCGTCGATTCGTGGGTTCCAGGCCATCCACGAGTCCGACATGGTGCTGCTGCCCGATCCG
>DASXMA010000369.1:0-2314 GCA_036495965.1 Mycobacterium sp. | reverse complement strand
GGCCTCTTCCGACGAAACGTCACAAGCACGTTCCCTGCCGCGAAAAGGCTGCGCATATCTGAGCAAGTCTCGCGGTTGTCTGAGAAGCACCGGCTACGACTGCGTAGGCGTAGACGCTCATGTCGTTGAGACCGCCCGCCTCCCACCAATGGTCAAACAAGTCTGACCGGCCCGCAAACGTCGCCAGCCAGACCCAACTTTCCCACCGTTTCGCTTTCGGTGACCGGAAAGCCGTGGAATTCGCGGGTTTGCTATGTGGGTTTCGATTTGTGGTGCTAAATAGATCCTGATGATTTGCTGAAAGTCGTTAGCAAAGCTTGACATCAACGGATTCGACATGGTGGCCTGATTCCAATCAGGTATCGCGCCATGTTCATCCGCGTCAAGAAGATCGGACCCTACGAATACCTTTACCTCGTGGAGAACGCCCGCGAGGGCGGACGCCACGTCCAGCGTGTCATCAAGGCACTGGGCCGCCGCGATGCGGTCGAGAACTCCGATCTGCTCGACGGCCTGATCGCCTCGGCCGCGCGTCATTCCCGACGCTCAATCGTGCTCTCCAGTTTCTACCGTGGCGAGTTGCCCGTGTTGCGGCGCGTCAGCATCGGCCCCGACCTCGTATTCGGCCGGCTGTGGCGGGAGACCGGGTGTCGCGATGTGCTGCGCGGTCTGCTGGGCGAACGGCCGTTCGGCTTCGACGTCGAGCGCGCCATCTACCTGACCGTGCTGCACCGACTGATGATCTCTGGCTCCGACCGCCACGCGCGTAACTGGCACCAGCGGTTGCGCATCCCGGACGCCGAGGCGCTGACCCTGAAACAGGCTTACAAGGCCATGGCCTGGCTCGGCGAAGAAGCGGTCGACAACCGCCCGATGACCGAGCAGGTCGAGGAAGCGCTCTACCGCCACCGCCAGCCGCTGCTGGGCGAACTGTCCGTCGCCTTCTTCGACACCACCTCGCTATATTTCGAAGGCCGCGGTGGCGCCACGCTCGGCCAGCGCGGCTTCTCCAAGGACGTTCGCCCGCAGTTGCATCAAGTGGTGCGGGGTATCGTGCTCGATGGACAGGACCGCCCGATCGTGTCGTTCCTCTGGCCCGGCAACACCGCCGACGTCACCACGCTGCGACCCGTCGTCGAACGCCTGAGGACACGGTTCAGCATCGGCCGGGCCTGCATCGTCGCCGATCGCGGCATGATCAGCGCCGCCACCATCGCCGGGCTCGAGGCGCAGGGCATCGACTACATTCTCGGTGTGCGCGAGCGCTCGACTGCCGAGGTCCGCACCACGGTAATCGACGACGACGATGTCGCAGTGCCGCTCACCATCCCGCGCCAGAAGGGTGAGACCGACCTCGCCGTCAAGGAGGTCGTCCTCAGCGGACGCCGCTACGTGCTGTGCCGCAATGAAGAACAGGCCCGCAAGGACGCCGAGACCCGGACCGCGCTGCTGGCCGGTCTCGCACGCAAGCTGACGCAGGGTGACAAGGCGCTGGTCGGCAATGCCGGATATCGCCGCTTCCTGGCCAATCCCGCCGGCGAAGGGTTCACCATCGATGCCGAGAAGGTCGAGGCTGATGCGCGCTTCGATGGGCTGTTCGCGCTGCGCACCAACACGCGGCTGACAGCCTTGCAGGTCGTCCTGCGGTACCGCAATTTGCTGGCAGTGGAGCAGGGCTTCCTTGCGGCCAACACCCTGCTGGCCACACGGCCGATTTTCCCTCGAACCGACGCTGCCATCCGTGGCCATATCTTCTGCACCTTTCTCGCCCTGGTGCTGCGCAAGGAGCTGATGGACCGGCTCGCGGCCCGTCATCTCACCCTGCCGGAGTGGCCGATGCTCGTCGATGATCTGGTCGATCTCAGCGAGATCGAGGTCGCGCAGGATGGTCGACGCGCGCTGCTGCGCACCGCCCCGGGGCCCACCATCGACCGGCTCTGCCGTGCCGCTGGTGTGACCCTGCCGCCGGTATTTCAGGACCTCCCTCCAGCCTGAGCAGCGGCCTGACACTTGGAAACTGTGGTGCCTAAATGACAGCAGGGCCTCTATTGCCTTGTTCTATCACTATATTTCGCGACTGGTGGGAAAGTTGGGTTTGGGTGCCGCGCTCGGTTGGCGTCTCCGACGCCCAATTTGCGCCGAAGTGGGCTCGTTGGCGCACCTGCTAGGCGATCCCTGAACAGGGCATTCAGAATGTGGCGGCCGCCGACAGCCCTGCGCCCATCTCGGTCGTGTTCGGGGATTCCCGCCTTCCCAGGAGGCGGACGTTCGGTCGGTTCAAGGGCCGTGGGCAGGAATCACCCATTCCGCGGGT
>DASXMA010000368.1:0-17443 GCA_036495965.1 Mycobacterium sp. | reverse complement strand
CGGCAGCGACGTGCTGATCGATGCCCGGCGGGAGGGGGCTGTCGAAACCGAACGCGCTGATTGGCGCCGCGAGCACCACGTCAGTGACCGCCGCGCCGAGCGAGTAGCCGCCCAGCACCAGCCGGGTGTCGGGGCAATTGTTGACCAGGTCCTGGACGTGGTGGCTCATGTCGTTGGCGCCGACGTCGACCTGCGTGTCGGCGGGGTAGTTCACGGCATAGACGCCGATATTCTTCGAAACCTTGGATCGGAGCGCGCTGACGAAGGCATTGCCGAGCACCCCCGTCCCTGGCGATTCATATCGGCCGCGGGCGAACACCACCTGAACCGGGGGGCAACTCGCCGCGGCGGCCGGCGGCGCACCCCCCGGCGTCCCGGGCGGTAGCACCGCAGCAGCCAGCGTCAGCCCGGCTGCGATCATGGCGGCGGCTAGGCCAGTACCAACAAATTTTCGGACAAGCAAGGCGTGCACAGCAATGATCGTAAAGCGCTCGGGGCCCGGCCGCAGGGCAGGGTGAAAAGGCCTTCTACGATCACCCGGCTGGGCATCGACCACGGTGATCGCACCGCCAAGCCGAACGATAGGTTCAGTGGATGAGTAACGCAGACGCCAGTGCGCCCGAGCGTCTGTTCGCACTGGCTGAGCAGGTGCGGGGTTTTATGCCGGCCGACGAGGGACGTGCCCTTTACGACGCTGCGCTGCGCTACCTCGACGGGGGCGTCGGCGTCGAGATCGGTACCTACTGCGGCAAATCCACCTTGGTGCTCGGCGCAGCGGCGCTACAAACCACGAGTGTGCTCTACACGGTCGACCATCACCACGGCTCCGAGGAGCACCAGCCTGGCTGGGAATTCCATGACGCCTCGCTGGTCGACGAGGTCACCGGGCTGTTCGATACGTTGCCGACTTTTCGTCGCACGCTCGATGCGGCGGGACTGGACGACCATGTCGTCGCGATCGTAGGCAAGTCACCGATCGTGGCCCGAGCGTGGCGGTCGCCGCTGCAGTTGCTGTTCATCGACGGCGGCCACTCTGAGGCCGCCGCTACGCAGGACTTCGATGGATGGGCGAAGTGGGTGACCGTCGGCGGCGCGCTGGTCATCCATGACGTGTTCCCCGACCCCAGGGACGGCGGACGGCCGCCGTACTACATCTATTGCCGTGCCATCGATTCCGGCCAGTTCCACGAGGTTTCGGTCACCGGGTCATTACGGGTGCTCGAACGCACCAGCGGCCAGTCGGGCCAGCAGGTCTAGCACATTTGGGTCATCGGCCAGGCCCGGTAACCACGCATTCGCAATCGAAGTCGGTTTGCAGGCCAATCGGCAGCCCATCGCCCCGGAAGATGCCAGCGCCCGGCGTGGTGTCCGAGAGCGCGTCGGCCGCCAGGATCATCGCAGCCCCGGTCCAGGTGGTGCGCTCCTCGGGCCACCGTTTCCCGTCCGCGAATACCAAACCCGTCCAGTACGACCCGTCGTCTTCGCGCAGGTGGTGCATCGCGGCGAATTGCTGATGTGCCGATGACCGATGACCGATGGCATCGAGCGCCATCACCAGCTCGCACGTCTCGGCGCCGGTAACCCAGGGCCGGTCGTCTACACAGCGAATGCCAAGACCGCGGACCACAAAGTCGTCCCACCGCTGTCTGATTCGCGCGACCGCCGCCGCCCCCCGCAGCGCACCACCAAGGATGGGGTAGTACCAATCCATCGAATAGCGGTCCTTCTCGGTGAACGCTTCCGGATGCGCGACGATCGCGTGGCCCAACCGGCCGAGTGCCAGCTCCCACTCTGGCTGCGGTTCCTCAACGAGGCCGGCGAGCGCCAGCGCGCAACGAATGCTGTGGAACACACTGGCGCACCCGGTCATCAGCGCTTCTGGGACTGGCCCGGCTTCGCTTCGGGCCCAACAGATCTCGCCGTAACCGACCTGTAAGTCAATGACAAAATCGATCGCCTTGCGCACCACCGGCCACATCGCCGCACCGAATGACTCGTCGCCGGTCACCAGCACGTGATGCCAGACACCGGTGGCGATGTAAGCACATAAGTTGCTATCGCTGTTTGCGTCTTCGACGGTCCCCGCACGGAATTGGATGGGCCATGAGCCGTCGGGCCGTTGGGTGCGAAGGCTCCAGTCGAACGCCGCCCGCGCCGGCTCCAGCTGTCCTGCCACAGTGAGCGCCATCGCGCATTCCACGTGATCCCATGGATCGGTGTGACCACGGTCAAACCACGGAACGGCGCCCGATGATTCCTGCGCCGCGGCGATAGAAAGCGCGGTCTGCCGACATTGCTCGCGGGTAAGGACGCCCGGAACCGCCGGCGGGTTAGACCGATGCAACTGAATAACCCCGAGTTTCTCGGCTTTCGGCCACTTGCTGCTTGACGAAATACATCGCGACGCTCTTGCCCACGATGGGATTGAGCAGCGATTCCGCCAGCTGCGTTATCTTGGGTCGTCGCATCAGATCCCACACCAGGAGTTTGTGGTACGCGGCCACTGCCGGATGATCGGCTTTCGACACGCCCACAGCGCATTTCAGCCACCAGAATGGGGAGTGCAGTGCATGCGCGTAATGGGCATGCGTCAATTCCATTCCGCCGCTGGCGATCTTGTCTCGCAATTGGCTGGCTCGGTAGATGCGCACGTGGCCGCCCTCATTGCTGTGGTATTCCTTGGAAAGGAGCCAGCAGACACGCTCGGGGAGCCATCTCGGCACACTGACCACCAAAGTGCCGCCGACCTTGAGCACCCTGATCAATTCGGCGATGGCAGCGTCGTCTTCTGGTATGTGTTCCAGGATTTCGGACGCGATCACGCAGTCGAATGTCTCGTCTGCGCACGGCAAGCTCAGCGCGTCACCGACAACCACTTTCGCCGACGCCGTAGCGGGCACCTCGCCGGCCTCCACCATCACACGCAGGATGGTGTCCACCGAACGCAGCTCCGACTCAGCGCGGTCGAAGGCGACGACATCAGCACCGCGCCGATACGCTTCAAACGCATGCCGGCCCGCCCCGCAACCCACGTCGATGACCCTGGTCACAGGTCCGATGCCCAGCCGCTCGAAATCGACGGTCAGCATTGCGGTTTGCCGTCGGAAATTTCAAAGGCGGCATTGCGCGCGATCGCCTGCTCATACACCCCGACGGTCTGCGCGGCCACGGCCTCCCAACTGAACACGTTGATGGCACGCGCTCTTCCCGCCTGTCCCAGACTGCGGCGCTTTTCCGGCGAGTCAAGAAGCTCGCCGAGCGCGCCGGTCAGCGCATCGACGTCGGCCGGTGGCACCAGGTCGGCGCAGGCACCATCAGTCCCCAGAACTTCGGGCAGTGCACCCACCCGACTCGCGACGATGGGGGTGCCGCTCGCCATCGCTTCCACCGCGGGCAGCGAAAACCCTTCGTACAGCGAGGGAATGCAGGCGATCTCGGCCGATGCGAACAATGCGGCCAGCTCGCCGTCGGACAGGCCACTGGTGATATGGACGATGTCGGAGATACCCAGGTCGGCGATGAGTTTGTGGGTGGGACCGTTCGGTTCCACTTTGGCGACAAGCCGCAACTCCAGATCTCGGCTCGTGCGTAGCCTGGCGACCGCGTGCAGTAGGGTTCGGACACCCTTGAGCGGAGTGTCGGCGCTGGCGATCGCGATAACTCGGCCGCGTTTCCGTGGCAGCGGCCCCGGCTTGAACAGGTCGGTGTTCACGCCCAACGGCACTACGTGTAGTTGGTCCGGCGAGACACCGAAGTCGGCGATGATGTCCGCCGCCGATGACGATGACACCGTCAACAGGTCCGGGATCTGGCGCGCCACTTGTTCTTGCATGGTTGAGAATCCATACCATCTGTGCACCAACGGTTTTCGCCACCAGCGCGCGGCGGCGAGGTCGAGTACTCGATCACGCGTGATGGGGTGGTGCACGGTCGCCACCACTGGCAGCCCTGCGCCGGCGATAGTGAGCAGTCCGGTTCCCAGGCTCTGGTTGTCGTGGACGACGTCAAAATCGGCCGCCCGGTCGGCCAGCAGCCGCGCGACACGCAGCGTGAACGTTCGTGGTTCGGGAAACCCCGCGGTCCACACGGTGAGGAGTTCCAACAGGTCGATTGAGTCGCGAATCTCGCTCGGGCGCGGTACCCGGAACGGGTCGGGCTCACGGTATAGATCAAGGCTCGGCACCTTGGTCAACCGCACCCGCGGGTCGAGGAGCGTCGGATACGGCTGGCCGGAAAACACCTCGACGTCATGACCGAGCTCCACCAGACCGTGGCTGAGATGGCGCACGTAGACGCCCTGTCCGCCGCAATGGGTCTTACTACGGTAGGACAGCAGGGCAATTCGCATACTCAACTCTTATCCGCCGGCCAACGATCGCCGACGGGCACCCCCCAAATCCGCCATCAACGCACTCGCGAACACCGTGACAGCAAACTGGACATGTGTCCAGACTATAGTTCGATCAGCTAATTGACGCAACGAGCTCGGCTTGCGACTCGTCGGCACAGCGACATGTGTGGCTTATGCGACGGTGCGCTTACAACAAATCCGCGGACCTGGGTTTGTTACCATCGCGCGGTGCACGATTCGGCTACGCCAGGCGGACGCGGCGGACCCCGATCTGTTTCACGACGCGAAGCCTTCAAATACGCGTTGTCACCTGCGCTACTGAGCCTTGGGGCGCTGGCTGGGAATCCCGACGTGCAGAAAGCGGCGGCCGCCAACATCACGCTGATCGATTTTGCCGAGCGCAGGATCCCGCCGGATGAGATCAAATCGGCGGGCTACGACGGGGTGGTGAACTACGTGTCCGAGACGCGGCCGGGGGCGAACTTCGAGGCAAAACCCATCACCCGCGAGTACGCGGACGCGCTACGAGCCGCGGGGCTGCACATCGTCAGCAACTTCCAGTACGGCAAGCCCGGTTGGCCTACGCCGTCGGACTTCACCCGCGGGTATGACGGCGGCGTGGCAGACGCTCAGACCGCCTTGCGGCTGCACGGTGCGGCCGGCGGTACCAATTCCGCCCCGATCTTCTTCAGTGTCGACGAAGATATCGACCCCAGCACCTGGAATGGCGTCGCTGTCAATTGGTTTCGAGGAATCAACTCGGTACTGGGCGTGGGGCGCACCGGCATCTATGGGCATGCCCAGGCCTGTGGTTGGGCGATCAGAGACGGCATCATAGGGAACTCAACTACGGCAGGGCACCGCTGGGCATGGCAGACGAAGTCGTGGTCGCATGGTGCGCGCGAGCCCATGGCGGTGCTTTATCAGGCCGTAGTCAACACTCCGTCGAACCCAGGTCCGCTGCTGGGCGGCATCAACGTGGACGTGGACGAGGTCCTTGCGGCCGATTACGGGCAGTGGGATTTGGACCGGTGATCTGACGCTACGACTTTCGCTTTCTGGCAAGGGCCCGGTTGTACGCGTCCACTACGTAACCAGGTGCACCGAACTGTCGGTGTTTTTCTGGGGTGTCGTAGAGGCGATGAAGTTCTCCAGGATGTCCGCCACAGCCGCTGGCGCTTCTACGTGAGGGAAGTGTCCGACACCCTCAAGCACCTCCAGGCGACTGCCCTCCAGCGCGTCATGGGCCGCGTAGGCGTGCGCGACGGGAATGATCCGGTCATGATCTCCCCAAATCAGCACGGTGGGCAGGCCAGCCGCGAGATGGAGCTTGTTTAGCGCGCTGACGGCCTGACCGCGGTAGTCCACTACTGAGCGCAACGTCCGCAGGAACGCCTGGCGGGTCCGTGCATCCGAGAGCGACGAGTATGCATGCCACATCTGACCGGCTCGTGGCGCCTGAATCCCGGCCGAGGTCAGCCACGAACCCAGCTTGTTCCCGAGGTTCAGGACCGGTTGCGGCGCGACGACGGGCAGCACGAATTCGGCGCCCGGCGCAGATAGGACCCGTAGCAGTGGACTGAGGTCGGGGCCGAGGCCACCACTGCCGATAAGGGCCAGCCGCTCACAATAGTCCCGGTGCTGGTGAGCAAACTGCATCGCGATACCGCCGCCGAGAGACTGCCCGATCACCGTTGCCCGGTCCACCCCGAGTTCGTCGAGCAGATCGCGTAGAAAGACGGCGAAGGCTCCCAGCGAGTAGTCCCCACGCGGTTTTGCGGACATGCCGTGGCCGAGCAGGTCCGGCGCGATGACCCGGAATTTCTTGGACAGCTGCGGAATGATCGCCTGCCAAGTGGCCGAACTCCCCGCCATCCCATGGATTAGCAACAAGGCGGGGCCGTCGCCGGCATCCCGGTAGGCGATCCGGTCTCCGTGCAGTTCGAGGTACGACAACTCGCTCATCTGATCCAGTTACCCAACTTCGGCAGCTTTCTGTTACTCGCGGGTTTTTCACCTCAAGGGAACCGTAGACGACCTTTAGCTTCTCGGACCGCCAGCCGCGTGGTGCGAAGCTTGCGCGTGGACAAGCCAGCGGCATCGAGTACGCCAGCGCCGGGTGTAGCGGCTCGTCATGTTCCCACATCGACGACGGCTCGAAGGATGTTTTCTTTCGCGCTGTTTGGGTAACCAAAGAGTCACCAAATTCAACCGGGCGCGGGCGGCCGCATCCGGCAGGCGATGGTGTCGTGTTCAACTGCGGGGCCGGCCATATCACCGGCGCGGTCATCAACATTTAACGCGGAATGGCTTCTCAGGGACTGGATCTCTACATTTTCGCTGCCTAAACTTCGTGGGGGGGGGCCGGGGTCATTAGGTAAGTCACTAGCTAGTCGGGCGGGGCGGTATGCAACGACTGAGCGGAGTTGATGCGTTTGTCCTCTATTTGGAGACGCTGACGCAGCCGCTGAATGTGTGCTGCGTTTTGGAGTTGGACACCTCGACGATGCCGGGCGGCTATACGTATGGCCGGTTTCGCGCCGCGTTGGCGAAACACGTGAAGGCGGTGCCGGAATTTCGCATGAAGGTCGCCGACAGCCAGCTGAACCTGGATCACCCGGTGTGGGTGGACGACGAGAACTTCCAGCCACGGCGTCACCTGCAGCGTGTCGGTGTGCCCGCGCCCGGAGGTCGCCGCGAGCTGGCTGAGATTTGTGGCTACATTGCGGGGCTGCCGCTGAACCGCGACCGCCCGCTGTGGGAGATGTGGGTGCTTGAAGGTGGCGCCCGCAGTGACGTGGTGGCGGTGATGCTCAAGGCCCACCACGCCCTCGTTGACGGGGTTGCCGCCGCGAACCTGCTGGCCCGGCTATGCAGCCCGGAGCCCGACGCGCCGGCACCGCAGGCTGTCCCCGGCGCCGGCGGCGGTAATCCGCTGCAGATCGCGGCGAGCGGACTGATGGGTTTCGCGATGCGGCCGTTGCGGCTGGCGACTGTGGTGCCGGCGACAATGCTGACGGTGATACAGACGGTGCTTCGCGCGCGTGAGGGCCGCAGCATGGCTGCGCCGTTCTCGGCCCCGCCGACCCCGTTCAATGGCACCGTCAGCCGCTACCGCAACGTCGCCTCCACCCAGCTCGATATGCGCGACGTGAAGCGGGTCAAGGACCGGTTCGGGGTGAGCGTCAACGACGTGGTGGTGGCGTTATGCGCCGCGGTATTACGGCGATTTCTACTCGAGCGCGGGGAGCTGCCGGACAACCCGCTGGTTGCCACGGTTCCGGTGTCGATGCATGACAAGTCCGACCGACCCGGGCGCAACCAGACCACATGGATGTTCTGTCGGCTGGAGACCCAGATCAGCGACCCGGCTGAGCGTATCCGCAAAATTGCCACGGGAAACACCGCCGCAAAAGATCACACCGCGCAGATGGGCCCCACCTTGCTGCACGACTGGACCCAGTTCGGGGGCCCCACCATGTTCGGCGCGGCCATGCGGGTCCTGCCGCACATTCCGATAAGCCACAACCCCGTGTACAACCTGATCCTGTCGAATGTGCCCGGTCCGCAGGCCCAGTTGTACTTTCTGGGCTGCAAGGTCGACTCGATGTATCCGCTCGGTCCGATCTTCGGCGGCGCGGGACTCAACATCACCGTCATGTCGCTCAACGGAGAACTGGGCATCGGCATCATCGCGTGTCCAGATCTGATCCCGGACCTATGGGGCATCGCCGATGCGTTTCCCGACGCGCTCAAAGAGCTGCTGGAATGCCGCACCGGCCAGCCGGAAGATAGCGATCCAACGGATTCGTGAGGGGCGGCTACCCTTTGCCGCGAGCGGACTGGGGGCCGCGACCGTCGTTGGAGACCGCGGTGCATCGCCTCACCGGTGACCGCGTCGTCGCCGAAGGGGAGCTGACCGACGCCAGACCAGGCCGTCTGGTCCGTGGGCGTCGCCCGGCCCCCGTCGGCTAGGTGCTGGCGGAGAGGCGACTCGCGGCGAAATCGGCTGCCTGATTGACCATCCCGGCCTCCACATACCGCCGGTGCGCCGCCGGGTCGCCCTGGCCGGAACAGACCGGGTCGTTAGGAACGCACAATTCGATGGTTTTGGGTGCGTACAGCGGGCCGATTGTTACTGGTGGCTGGTGGATGATGCTCATGAACTGGCTCGACGGCTTTCCGAAGAGAGCAACCGCGGCCACGTGGTTGGCGACGCCTGCCGGCATCGGCTGGAGCGCCTGCACGACGTGTACACCATCGGGCACTGCGTTCTCGGTGACGAAGCCCATCACGGCCGCCCCCTGGGAGTATCCGCCGAGCACCATCTTGGTGTTAGGGCAGCTTGCCGCCATCTGCTCAACGTGAGTGCCCGCGTCGCTAATACCGTCGACTGCTGTAGGGAAGTCAGTGGTGGCCGGGTAGTTGACCGGATACACCCCGACCGACTTTGCGCCGACGTGCGAGCGCAGCGTATCGACAAAATTCTGACCAACGCCGCCGACGCCGGGCGGTTCGGTAGTGCCTCGGGCGAATACCACCTCGAGATCGGGGCACGGGTCGGCGGACGCGGTGGGGACGGGTGCGATCAGAAGCGCCCAAACGGCGGCCACGGCGGCAATGAGACTACGGAGGGGATGCGCCTGCACATCGCGATTTTGTCACGCGCCGATAACGGCCGCTCGGCAACGCGTTCGTGGAAAGGTTCGCGGCGGAGTTCTTTCGTGCTGCGCTCCTCGGCGCGCGATGTCAGCGGAATAGCAGCTCAGAGCCCCTAAATGGGGCCGCCTGACTGACCGTTGCGAGGGCCGATTACGGCCAATACCGAGCGCCGAGTGTGACGCAAGTCGCTCGAGCTATTTTGGTACGTCGGCACCAGGAAGTTGATGTTGCTCATCGCCGCGGCGCCGCCGGCTCGCAAGCGAGATGGCAACACTCAACATGCCGCGCAGTGCGTAAACGGCAACTACCACCGACAGCAGGATCAACAAGATGAACATCGGCAGCCAATTGGGCCGGCTGTGGTCGACGTCCCACCAGATGATCGTGAACAGGAGCACGCAGAGCAACAGCACAATGTCGCGCCAATTCCCGTGGTAGGACACCGCGGCCCTGCGTAACGCCCGGCCTCTGTCGGCGGCGTCGACGAGGTCATCGATGCGCGCATCGATCATCCGCTGCAGCTCGGCGCGTCGTTTGGCGGCTTCTGGCGGGAGTCGATCGAGTAGGTCCATGTCTTGCTTGATGATCCCGCGATAGTCCGGGCCTCGGAATTGCCCGGCCGCAACGGCCAGCATTGCACCGCCAAAAAACGGCGCACTGTCCAGCGCGATTTGTCCCAGACCAGTCACGTCCACTCCTTCTCCGGCTCGACGTCGGCTCGTTGAGGATCGCTGAAACACGCCGACTGATCAACATCCGTTCGCGTGTGCTCTGGATCACGATGCTGCCGAAGAGCGCCGCCGCGCTCGCATCGGCTCGGAAACCCTAAGCGTGTCCATCACACGGGCCATCTGGGGATAGGCGATGGCGGGTCCAATCCAACGCGTGAGATAACGGCGGAGGTCGCCGCCGCTGCGCGGAGGCCGGCCGGGGTCGGCCAGGAAAGAGTGCAGCAGCCTAAGGCAGAATTCGTTCAGCTCATCCAAACCCGCCTCGTCGAAACCGTGCTGCTCCCAATCGATATCGAAGCGATGGAGCATTGACCGTCCGAAGGCGAGGGCAGTATCCGACACGATGGAGATGGTTTGACCACCACGGTGTCGTTGGTTGAGCACGAATTCAACCTGATTGTCGGAGGCCAGCCGCTCGATAGCGAACGCGACACCTTCGGTCACGGCCACCACCGGATCGGTTGCATCTTTCAGATGCGTCGTCAAATGATCGAGGAACCCATCGGCCGACCGCATCGTGGTTGCCACCAGCAATGCCTGGGTTCCCGGGAAATACCGATAGACGGTTTGTCGGGTCACACCGAGAGCCCGCGCGACGTCGGCGATCCGCATCGCTGAGCCGTGTTCGTCAATGATCTTGTCTGCGGCATTGAGGATCCGCTCGATCGCTTCCTCATCGGAGGCCGGCGTGTTCCCTGCCCAACCGTGACTGCGCATGCTCAGCGAACGCCGTTATCGGTCATCAGCACCTTTGGATCATAACGTCAACTGGTCGGCGGACGCAGCCATTGGCGTACCCCAAGTCCGGCCTTATGACGTGCGACAACAGGGTAGCCCGTACGTGTTAGCAACCTGATCTCGCTGTGGCGGAGAGGCTTTCGGCGGCGATGTCCTCGGCCCGGCGATAGTCGGCCTTTCAGTCCGGAGTTGTCTTGGGCCACAGTCGTTTCAGGCGACGGATGCCCCCAATATGAGGTTGACCGCCTCATCGAGTTGGCCGGCGATCTCGTCGTAGCTGACGAACCGTGCCGTCATCAGGGCGCCGGCGAACGTCATTTGCAATGTGGATTTCACCGCGCGCGGCCAGCCCGGACCCAGCGCGGCGCCAATCCGCCTCGACACCTCCTCGCCGATCTGTCCGCGCAGCGGCGTGACCGCCGGATCGTCGGCCATCAGCGCCGCTCCGCAGGCAGTGGTCAACTCCGGCTCGTCGGCGACGACCACCGCCATGTCCCGCATCGTCGCGCTGACCCGGGTCTTGGTTGTGTCGTTGACATCGGTATGCAGTGGAAGTGCGCGTAGAAAGCGTAGATACACCGCCGCCACCAGTGCGCTTTTCGACGGAAAGTAGGTATACGCGCTGGCCGGTGATACCCCGGCGCGGCCCGCAACCGCGCGCATCGTCAGGTTGGCGTATGACGATTCGCGCAGTTCCTCCAAACCGGCGTCGAGAACTTTGCGGATCGTTTGCCCCGGTCGGCGATCCGACCGGCGGGCGACGCCTGCCCCGGCACTGACGGGAGGAGCAACATCTCTAGACACCCGTCCAGTGTAAGAAACGGAATGTGTCGCCGACAATTTTGCATCGAAACCTGGGCTGATCCGTTTGTTACGGTGAGCGCGAGGCCGTTTCGAGGGCTTCCGATCTTGCCCGCAGTCGGTCAAGCCGCTACCCTCGGGCACGAAAAGACAGACACCTGTCCAGAAATCTCGCCAATTCCGGTTCTGGGTGCGGGTGCTGCGCTAAGGGGGCCGCCATGACCAATGATTGTGTTCTTGTCACCGGTGCGTTCGGCCTGGTCGGTTCGGCCGTCGTGGCCGAGTTGGCCGATCAGGGCCGCCGGGTTGTGGCTACCGATCTCGACGTCCCGGCAAATCACAAACGCGCCAAAGCATTGACCGCCCGGCATGGGGTGGAGGCGCGGTGGGCCGACCTGACATCACCGACAGACGTAGAAGCCTTGCTCGCGGCTGTAAAGCCAACTGCCATCGTTCATTTGGCCGCCATGATTCCGCCGTTCTGCTATGCGCGGCCCCGGCTCGCGCGCGCGGTCAATGTAGACGCCACCGCGAGCTTGGTGAAGGCGGCTTCGGCGATGCCGATCCCGCCTCGATTCGTGCAAGCGTCGAGCGTCGCAGTGTACGGCGCTCGCAATCCCTATCTGAACGATGGGTTGCTGACGACGTCGACACCATTGCGGCCCAACGACCTTTACGGCGAACACAAGGTCATGGCCGAGCACTTCGTGACAAACTCAGAGCTCCATTGGGTGGTGCTCCGGCTCGGCGGGGTGCTCCTGGCTGAACCGCGCTGGGCACTCGACCGCGATCTGATCTTCTTCGAAGCGGTGCTGCCCTCTGACGGACGCATCCAAACCGTCGATGTGCGCGACGTCGCCCATGCGTTCTGTGCGGCCACCGTCACCGATCACATCCGCGAAATATTCCTCATCGGCGGTGACGATACCCATCGCATCACGCAGGCCAGCCTGGGAACCGCGTCCGCAGCCGCAATGGGTTTGCGCGGCGGCTTGCCGGCAGGACGGCCCGGCAACCCCGACGACGACCAGGCGTGGTTCGCCACGGACTGGATGGACACGCGGTACGCACAGAATGTGCTTGCATATCAACGCTATTCGCTGCCTGCGATGTATGCCGAGATACGGGCCAAGGTCGGCTGGCGCCGTTGGCTGTTCAGGCCGCTCGCACCTGTGCTGCGCTGGTACCTAAGACGACGCTCGCCCTATCGAGGATTTCCCGGTATCCATGCGGACCCGTGGGGAGCGATCGAGAAGCGCTGGGGCGACCCGCGCCCATCGCAGTATCTGGATTCAGGTGCGCAGGCGGTGCGCGAATAAGGCGCGAACACTCCTAAGGTGGCGGCTGTGACCAGGGAGGACCGGCGCCGCTGGGACGAGCGGTACACCAGTCAGGGGCCGGCGCTCGTCGACGCGGTTGAGCCACCTGCCGCCTTCGCCGCCTATGCAGAGGAATTCCCGACCGCGGGAAGGGCACTTGATTTGGCATGCGGCCCGGGGCTCAGCACGGTCTGGCTGGCTCGGCGCGGCTTGAACGTTTGGGGATTGGACGTCTCTCTGGTAGCCATCGCCCAGGCACGGGATCTGGCCGAGCGCAGCGGCGTCGCCGATCGCTGCCGGTTCGATGTTGTCGATCTCGACGAGGGTCTGCCGGATGGGCCGCCCGTCGACGTCATCCTCTGCCACAAGTTCCGGGACCGCCGGCTGGACCAGGCGATCATCGAACGGCTTGCGCCGGGCGGGTTACTCGCGATCGCGGTGCTCAGCGAAGTCGGGGCCGCCGCGGGGCCGTTCCGCGCAGCGGCCGGCGAGCTGCCCGCCGCCTTCGCCGGCCTGAACTCGGTCGCCGCTGGTGAAGGGGACGGCCACGCCTGGCTGCTGGCGCGAGCCTGAGACTCAGGCCTCCAGCCTGGCCCGGACAGTCGCCAGTCGCTCCTCGAGCTCGGCCTCGTCGATGACGCCGCGCACCACGAGCGAGTGCGCCAGCGCAACCAGCCGGTTCTCCGGGAAGGGCAGATTCGAATAGACGGTCGCCGACAGCGCGTCCTCTTCCTTGCGCCGATCGACAAAGCTGAGCACTTCTGGGCCGCAAGCGCTTTGATCAAATGCATCGCAAATGCTGTCGAGGCTCGTCTTCCATGGCGGCACGGGATTCTCAACCCCGTACTTGGCCGCCACGCGGCTCCAGACCTGGTTGCGTTCAACAATTTTGGTTAACGGTGAAATTGTATGGCCCTCGGTCGGACGCACACTTTTCGAAGTGCTCACCTGTCACGCCTGATGGTTCAGTGGTCTGCGGGATGGATGGCCGGGCGAGTCTCGGTGATTACGTTCGTGGTAACCCCAACTTTCGGCAGCGCGACACCGATCAGGCAGTCGCGAGTGACGATTTCAGCCAGCTGGTCCTCCGTCCAGCCCTCGGTCCCTTGAGGCCGGACGGGCATCACCATGAAACGATGCTTCTGGTTGGAATCCTCAACCCGAATCTCGACCTCTTCTGGAAGGTACAGCCCGAATTCTGCCAGCACCTGGCGCGGCCAGCGCACAATGCGGCGGCGGAAGTTGGGCGTCCGATACCACTCAGGCGAATTGCCAAGGATAGGACGCGGATAGCAGGAGCACAATGTGCAGACTATTACGTGATGCAGGGCGGGGGTGTCTTCGAGCACGTGAAAAGCCGTGAAGTCGCTCGGCGTCCCGAAACCCGTCGGTTGCAGCCAGTCGACGCCAACTTCCTTACTGGCCGCGAGCGCATCGGAGAGGACTAGCTTCTTGAACTCAGGGTCAAGCCAGGCCCGAGCCACCAGGTGTGCGGCGGGGGTTGGGCCGATCTGCTCAGCGAATTCAGTGAAGCGGCGATGGTCCTCCGCGGTGAAAATTCCCTTCTCGATGCATAATTCGCGAAGGGCGATCTCGAGGACTTCGAAGTCGGTGATCTCATCCACCATCGGTGCGGCGGTGCGATCGTGATCGTGGTCTTGGTCTTGGTCTTGACCGGTCATGCTGAGTCCTTTCGAGAAGAAGTTGGCGAACGGTGCACAGCACGAAAGCGTGGCTAGCCGGCCGCTTCCAGCCACCGCTCAGGAATCTCGGTCTGCACTGTGTCGTTGTCCGGCCCGGTGTAGCCGTGCCACAGCTCAGCGAGGTTGAACCGGACGATGTAGAACCACTCGGGCTTTTGGTCAGGCCCATCCCAGGTTTCGTCCTCGGCGGCAGGGCTCTCGTATGAGACGACTGCGATCTCGCCTGTAGCGCCTCGCACGTACTCCTGGGTACGGGTATAGAACAGGACGGGAAGCTCGCGGACCACAACTTTGTCGCCGACCCGGAACTTCGGCTCGCCCGCTTGTCCGGCGTACACCTGCGGGTCGCCCTTGCCGACCGCGTGCGTGTGGTGTCGGTTGCGGTTGACTTTGGCGGAATCGCCTTCGAACTTCGGTTTGGCCTGCAGGGGCTTTCCCCTCAGGCCGCCTTCATACCGTGCCTGCACTTCGGCCATGCGTTCGGCCAACTCGGTCAGGCCGATGTGGTGTTTCTCGACGAGAATGCGTGCGACGGCCAGCAGCCACCGTCCGTAATAGGGCAGTCCGAGATAGATCGTGCGGCCCAGGTCGACGTTGCCCATCCGGCGTCGTTCCTCCGACAGCCAGATTCCACGCCAGCCGAGCACCTCACACATGACGTAGGTGTTCTCTTCCCATGTTTCGTATTGTTTGTTTTCCCACGGGATGGGCGCATCCGGCTCGCCGCCTACGTCATGTGGGGTCTTGGTGTAGGCGGTGAATCGCTCGTGGTCGATCAGATCGGGCGTGGGCGCGTCGGGAAGTTCTTGGTACGAGGATTTGAGTCGGGCAACCAGGTCCAGATGGGCTACCCGGTCCATAGGAGTCGTCATGAGAGCTCCATTCGTCGTCAGGATCAGGCCGGTGGCCGCGCCAGCGGATCGCGCTGTGGCACGGTCCAGTGCTCACCAAATACAGCTCACTCCTAGCAGCGAGATCGCGCAACCGCTAAGCGAATTCCGGGGCGCAATATGCGTCACGCTATTGGACTTTCGGGCATGCCGGCGTCCGGTAATGTCCCGGGGATGGAACGGCGCGAGCTCGAAGCGGTCATTTACGAACGCGAACCGCCGATTGCGCGGATCATTCTGAATCGGCCCGAAAAGGCCAACACCAAGGACGCGGTCCTGGTCACCGAAGTTGACAGTTGCCTGCGCGAGGCCGACCGCGACAAGGAGATCAAGGTCGTCATACTCAAGGCCAACGGCAAGGGCTTCTGCGGCGGGCACGTGGCTCGCTGGGGTCCGGACGAAAACCCGTACCCGGATTTCGGAAATACGTTCGAGGACCTGTACAAAGGCACCGCCGACCTGTTCCTGTGGCCGACGCTGTATTTGTGGGAGTTCCCCAAGCCCACGATCTCTGCAATCCACGGCTATTGCATGGGGGGCGGGATCTACCTCGGACTGTTGACCGACTTCTGCGTGGCGTCCGAGGACGCGTATTTCCAGATGCCCCTTGCTCAAAGCCTCGGCGAGCCCGGCGGCCACACCATGATTGAGCCGTGGTTGATGATGAACTGGCACCGGACGATGGACTGGCTGTTACTGGCGCCAACCCTGTCGGCGCAGCAAGCCCTCGATTGGGGTCTGCTCAATAGAGTGGTGCCGCGTGAAGAGCTCGAGGACACCGTCGAGGAGATGGCACGCAAGATCGCCCAAATCCCGTTGACCACGCTGATGGCGGTGAAGAACAACGTCAAGCGTGCATGGGAACTGATGGGTATGCGGGTGCACCTCCAGGTCAGCCACATCTTGACCAACATGGTCGGCGCTGCATCCGATGTTCAGGCGCGACGGACCGAGTTCATGCAATCAGGTATGACGCCACGCGAATTCGTCGGCCACGACGAGAAGGACTCCCCGCCAACGTGAAGCTGACCGCACGCTCGGGACCGAACGTGAAGCTGGCCGGACGCTCGACGGGGCCGGTTGGGGACTAACAACTCATCTCGCCGGCGACTTTACGCCCCGCGGCATGCCGCGCCGCGACGTAGCCGAACACCATCGAGTTGGCGATGCTCGCACCGGCGCCCGGATAAGTTCGGCCCATCACCGTCGCGGTGGTGTTGCCGGTGGCGTACAGGCCGTCGATCACCCGGTCTTGCTCGTCGAGAACCTGCGCGTGCTCGTTGGTGATCACACCCCCGCATGTCCCGACATCCGCCGGGAAAACCCTGGTCGCGTAATACGGTGCTCGGTCGAGCGGGCCGACGGCGGCGTTGGGACGATACCCGGGATCGCCGAGGCAGTCGTTGTAGGCCGACTGCCCCCGACCGAAGTCGGGGTCTAATCCCTTGGCGGCGAACTCATTGAACCGCTGGATCGTGCGCGCCAGTTCGTCGGCAGGAAGGTCGATCTGGCGGGCGAGGTCGTCGATGGTGTCGGCCCGTTTGACCGCACCGCTCTCGATCAGCTCGGGAGGCAGGTGCTGGTTCCGTTTCAGTGGTTTTAGTGGGCTAGCGCTGGTGACATATCTGCGCACGTAACCGTCGTCGAAGATCATCCAGCAGGGCACTGCCTTGTTGGCGTACATCGCCTTGCCGACCTCGACGTAGGAGTTGGACTCGTTGCAGAACCGCCGGCCGGTCGAGTCGACGTAGATCGCCCCGGGCCGCTGTCGTCCCGAACCGAGCGACGCGGCAGCGGCGCCACCGTTGGCTATGAAAACCGAAGGCAGCCAACATGCTTCGTCGAGGAGGTCGGTTTTGGCGCCCAGGCGCATCGCCGTCTGCAGCACCTCGCCGGTATCTCTGGAGTTGGCGATCGACCACTGCGCCTCGTTCGGTTGGTCACCGCTGTATTGGCGCCGCATCTCCTTGTTGTGGCCAAAGCCGCCGGCTGCCAGCAGCACGCCCCTGCGTGCCTCGATGTTCAGCGTTTCGCCGTCACGGGAGACACGAGCGCCGACGACCCGGCCATCTTCGACAATGAGATCTTCCATCGCCGCGTTGGTCCACAGCGGAGGCTGGCCATCGCCAAGGTCTATCAGCGCCTTCAACATCTGAGCGATCAGTGACGCGCCGTTGGTGAGGATCTGGCGCCTTCGGATCCGCGCTGCTGCGGTGCGCAGGAACACCTTTGTTGCGACCACGAACGC
>DASXMA010000367.1:0-24592 GCA_036495965.1 Mycobacterium sp. | reverse complement strand
GCTGTTGGAGTCGAATTCATGGAAGTTATGACCCAGCAGCATCATCGCCTTCATGGACGGCGCGTCCAGTGGTGCCATCGGCGCCGAGTGCGCTTCGCCGACGACTTCCAATCGCGGGACGATGACGTTCACCAGGACCGTCACAAATACCCAGCCCAGGATGATGGGCACCGCGAATATGCGGATTGCGTGTGGAATGACCGGGCGGTGACCGCGCTCAGTCTTGGCGGCGCCCTGGGTGCGGATCGGCCCCGTGTCCTCGGCTTCGGTGGTCACATGGCTCTTGCTGTTCAGGTCACTCATGCGGACTTCACCAGGCAGAAGGTCTGGGCATTGTGGCCATTGGAGTTTTGCTGTTCGCGCACGACGCCGTCCACGGTGATCTTGCAACTGATTTGGTTGCCGTCGCTTTGGGCCATGATGTTGGCGCTCACCGCCGGCAGCGTGGTCGAGATCGTGGTCGACCAGGGCAGCGGGGCCGCGTTGACCTGATGCGTGTTGGCGTTCTCGTCCCAATAGTTGATGTTCGCGGTGGCACCGGGTGGGCCGGACACCTCGTAGACGACGACCTTGGGGTTGAACTGCACGATCTCAATGCCGGCGCCGGCGTTCGCGTTGAGATCCTGGGAGCCGAAGATTTTGTGCAGCCGGCTCACGACCAGTCCCGAGACGGCGAGGACAACCACCAACAGCAGGGGTATCCACGCTCGTTTCAACGCGCGGGTTATGGCGGTCCGTGAACCTGAACTTGGACTGGCCATCACCTCACCGCCTTCCGCTCACCGCCGAGAGGGCCTGCCGTCCTGCCGGAAAGCTCACCACCGTCGTCGACAACACTAGTTGCCACCAGAACCTTTGCTCGGCTAAGTATGCTAACCCTTAGAGGACGGAACCGTTCCTCCGGGGTGTGGTCTATGTGACGTCTCGTACAGGTCTAGCCGCTACCCGGCCGGTGACCGGTGGCAAGTCGGCAAGCGTCACAATCCCGGGCTGGGCGGCCACCACGGCCGGGACCGCATTGGTGACCGGCATTGCGGTGTAGATCATGCCCAGTCCCATGAAGCCGGGCTCGGTCCAATCTTTTGGCGGCAGGCAATGCAGGACGGTACGCATGTTGGGCAGCCCGAAAACCTGGATGACGTGTCCGTGCTCCAGCGGCTTGGGCGGGACTACATGACTGCCCATGACCCAGTTGAATCCGACGCTGACGACATTGCGATCACCATCCCAGCCGCGGTGGTAGCCATAAACGCCGCCGACCGTTCCCGCGGGGATCTTCATGAACCCCAGATCGGAATCGGCCGTGGCCGCGCTAAAAGTGACGTCGAAGGTCATCTTGTCCAGCTTCGCGCCGATCGCATCGGCCATCATCGCTGCCGACTCCGCGAAGACCTCACTTTCCCGGCGCACGTTGTCGGCCAGCCCCGGCGTGTCGGGATCTTGTGAAAACCCCATCGCCGTCTGGGTTTCCGCTGACTCGTATGTCGAGCAATCCACCGATTCGGTGATCCGGATCTCGTCGACGCGCTCACAGGAAGCGCTGAGCACCATGCCGACCATATTTGTCATACCCGGGTGCGCGCCGCTGCCGAAGATCGTCGAGCCGCCGCGTTCGCAAGCATCCTCGATGCGTTTCCGGTCCTGCGGTGTCTGCTTGCCGCCGGTGATCCAGGCAGCGCTGGTGCACACGTTGACGCCCGATTCGAGCAGGCGGACCAATTCGTCGATGTTGGGCCACAAAGGGTTGTAGCAACACGCGTCGGGCCTCAGCGCGAGCAGCGCGTCGATGTCATTGGTCGCTTGTACCCCGGTCGGCTCCGGCCAGCCGGCCAGTTTGGCGGCATCGACACCGACCTTGTCCGACCCATGTGCGTAGACACCAATCAGCTCCATGTCGGGTCTGCCGATGATCGCGTGCAGCGATCGCCGCCCTATGTTGCCCGTCGTCCACTGGATCACCCGCAATGGACGGTCTGGGCTGGTTGTGCTCATCGGTGCTCCTTTGCCGGTGCGGTGGATTCATTATGTTCAACCCGGCTCACGTGCAGGCGAGCCGGGCCTCCCGATATTCAGAGCGAACTTAGCCGCGGCTAGAAATTTGGCCCGTGACAGCTGCTGTGTTGCGGCGACTGCGCCTGAAGCTGCTGGGCTTTCGCGTTTTGAAAAAGATCAAAGCCCGGCCATGCCGACCGCGAGGAACACACAGCCGCCCGCGGCCAGCAGCATTGCAACTTCAAGGCGGCGACGCGACCGAATCCAGTTGTGCAGCGCTGTCATCGACATGGCGGTTGTCTTGGGTGCCAGTAGGTAGGCCAGCAGCGGAATCTCTACGAGCGCGAAGGCCACGACGTTGAACATCAACAGCACTGCGACTTGCGTCAGCGCTGACGCGCCGGAGGCCAGTATGACGGCCAGCGCGGCAAGATAGTCGACCGACGGCAATGCGATGCCGAGACCGGTGATTCCCGCGACCGCCAGCGAATGCCCACTCAGCAATCGCTGGGCCGGCTTCGCCAATCTTGCCGGGCGCGAGCCCAACCGTCCGGGGACGGCCACGACTACAGCTACCAATAGCGCCAGGAACCCGATCAGAATCTGAACTTTGGGCAAAGTGAAGTAGGTAGACCCCAGCAGTCTGCGTCGAAACACGAACAGGACAACCAGACCCACCGTCATTCCCATTGCGAAACCGCCACACAAAAACGCGAGCAGTTGCAGCGCCGGTCTGGGCCTGTTCAGCATGAGCACGGTCATACCGATTCGGAACGGTTCGACACTGACGGCAAAGGCCATTACCAGGACAGTGACCAACATTGGTAATTCTGGGTGCGCGCCCACCGGCCGGCTGGGTCCTTTCTTAGGCGTCCAACCGGGTGAATTGGTCCTGGCGGTACTGCTCGACACAGGCGGCGCGCCGGATCTTGCCGCTCGTCGTGGTGGGAATCGACCCGGGTGATACCAGAACGAGGTCCCCGACATTCAAGCCGTGCGCATTGGATATCGCGGAGGTGACGTCGCTTTTGACGCCGGTGAGCCAGTGCATCGCCTCCTCGCTGGAATCACCTCGCTTCTTGAGCTCAATGATGGTGACCAGCTTCTCGGTACTGTTCAGCGGGACCGATATCGCCGCGACCCGACCACGTGTGATCTCTTGGATCGTCGCCTCAATGTCCTCGGGATAGTGATTACGCCCATGGATGATCAGCAGATCCTTGATGCGGCCGACAATGAACAGCTCACCCTCGGAGATGAAACCTTGGTCGCCGGTTCTGAGCCAGGGTCCGTCGGGCGCGCCCGGCGAAGGGTCGACGAGCATTGCGCCGAAGCAGCGCTGCTCCTCCGGCGGTTTGCGCCAGTAGCCCTCGGCGACATTGGCGCCATGTACCCAGATCTCGCCGACCAAGCCCTGAGGGCACTCGCGGTTTGTGTCGGAGTCGACGATCCGCAGCGTGGGTGATTGCGGGACTTTGTATTTGACCAGCTCTGCGCCGGTCCCTGCCGAACACCGCTGAGCGCGGCCCGCGGACAGCTCCCCGAGATCGAAGTGAACCGCCTCCGATAATTCACTCCAGGTGCCAGCTGCCACGAAGACGGTTGCCTCCGCCAAGCCATATGAAGGACGCATCATATGGTCCCGAAAATTGAAGTGAGCAAACCGATCAACGAAACGGTGCAAGGTGGCCGGCTCGACACGTTCGGCACCGCTGATGATGCCCACCACCTCCCCGAGGTCGAGCCCGGCCAGGTCGCTGTCGGTTGTTTTGCGGGCGGCCAAGTCAAAGGCGAAGTTAGGCGCCGCTGACCACGTATGAGGACTCCCGGCCAAAGATTGCACCCATCTGGCCGGCCTTTCCAGGAAAGAAATCGGACTCGTCAGCTCACCGCGGAAGCCGCCCAGGATTGGTGCGCAGACTCCCAACACCAAGCCCATGTCATGGTAAAAGGGCAACCACGAGACAATAGTGAAGTTCAAGGGGACTTTAATGCCGCAGTCTGCGAAAAAGCTGCGCATCAGCTGCTCGAAATTCACCTGGAGGTTGCGGTGCGAGATCATGACCCCGGTGGGCAGTCGGGTTGAACCTGAGCTGTATTGCAAATATGCGATGCTAGGAAAATCAGCTGTCCGAACGCTTGTTCCGCTATCGACGTCCAGATTCATCGAATCGATTTCGACGATCTTTGGAATAGCGTCCAGGCGTGCTTGATCAACATATTGGGTGATATCTTCCGCGACCGCCGACGTTGTGAGAACAACGGCGGGCGACGTATCGGCAAGGACCGCACTCACCCGCTCATGACTCGAGCCACGGTGCGGCAACGGGAGCGGAACTGCGATCAGCCCGGCCTGCATGGATCCCAGGAATGCCGCAATGTAATCGAGGCTCTGGGGAGCCAGGATTACTGCTCGGTCTCCGACCGACCCATGAAGGCTGAGCTCGCGTGCCACATTCAATGTGCGGCGGGATAATTGGGACCACGTGAGACTCTCGGGAACACCCGCCCAGTCGTCGACGTAATTGGTAAAAGTGAACGCTATGTCATCGGGCCGCAGGCTGGCACGTCCGTGCAGCATCGAGAGAATAGATGACTGAGGCGTATTCGTCACATTACGTCCGTACTAGCTCTTTGAAATTCTTTGAATCCGTCGGCTTGGAGTCGATTGTCAGCCTGCGGGGTGCGCAAACGCGGCCCCGACACTGTTGAGCATTTGCGAAATGGGATCGCCGCCGCCAAATGTCGCCTCGTTGGCCGGCGTGGTGATGGCCAAGGGGTCGAAGCCGCGCACCGGGTCCACTTGGATCGGAGCAGTCGACGGATCGTCGTTTCGTGCATAGCCCGCATTCACCCGGGGCGTCAAGATCGCGTCGAGCTTATTCAGCGTGTCCTCCGGGATCCCGATGTACGTCAACGGCATGACGAGCGGAAGGTGCTTTTCCGGGATCAAATACGTCGTCGTTGTCGCACCCTTGGAGTTGACCGTGGTTCTGATGTTCTGCGGCGGCACCATGCTCGGGTTGGTGAATGCCACCGCGGTGTGACCAGTGGCGAGGCCCATGAGCGCGTTACCGAGAGCGAACAAGTTATCCGGCCGGTCGGGAAAGTCGGCGATCGAGTCGTAGGCCGAGACGAAAACCTTGGTGTCGTATTGGCTCTCGAACGGAGGCGGAATGCGGTAATCGAGTGCTGGAGCAACGCCGCCGACTGGGAACATGGCGGTCAGGAAACTCTGACCGAAGGGGGTACGGGCGATGGGGTCGCCAAATGTGGCGAAGCTCAGCTGATCTCGCGGCGGAGCCGTGGGATCGTTCGCGAGCCGAGCCTGCTCGGCATCCAGCACGAGGCAACCCTCGGACAGGCCGATCGCGACACCGCGACCACCGTTGCGGATCGCCGCGTCGAGGTTGTTCGCTCCCTCGTCGACCGACTCGCCGACGCTGGGACCGTTCATACCCAGGCCCGGGTAGGCTTCATCGAGCCGGCTTATGCCTGGGAAAAGTCTTTCCAGCACATGGCCTTGAACCTGCCCTGCCGAGTACCCAACGTTTAGTCGCTTCAAGCCGGGAAACCAGTCTGCGCCTTCGCGGCGGATGTACTCGTCATAGGGAATACCCAGAACGTGAGCGCCTCCGAGCGCGTACGCGGTCCCGTCGCTCGACTCCCCGGGGGTCGGCGTCCCGCCAGCCGGCGTGTCGTCGGCCGACGCAGTCCCGAGGCCGAAACATCCGGTGGCGCTGACAGTTACCAGCGTCGTAACTCCTGCGAGTAGCTTCTTCATCCTTACACCTGACCGCTCGGCTTCTCTAGTTTCACATACATCATGTGTGCGCGCTAACCGGGTTGTGGCTGACTCGTGACGGCCACCAGTTCGCCCGCCCGACCAGCGCAGCGATGGCGGGAACTGTGATGGTGCGTACCAAGAAGGTATCAAGCAAAATTCCCACACCGATCACGAAACCGCCTTGGATCACGGTGCCGATGCTGGAGAACAATAGACCGCACATCGAGGCAGCGAAGATCAGACCTGCCGCAGTGATCACACCGCCTGTCGAACTCAGGGTGCGAATGATGCCGTAGCGCATGCTGTGCGGAGACTCGTCACGCATTCGCGAGACGAGCAGCATGTTGTAGTCGGCTCCCACCGCGACCAACACCACGAATGCCAGTGGGGGCACGCTCCAATGTAATTGCTGGCCGAGTATGAATTGAAACACCAAGACGCCAATACCCACTGCCGACAAATACGAAATCACCACGGAAGCAACCAGATACAGCGGCGCAACAATCGCACGTAGTAGCGCGATCAAGGTCAGTAGCACCACGAGGAGGGTGACCGCGATGATGAACCGGATGTCGTGTTCGTAGTAGTCGCGCGTGTCTTTCAGGCTGACGGTGTATCCCGCCATCGATACCGTAGCGTCCGCCAACGCGGTATTCGGTTGGGCTCCCCGAGCGGTCGCACTGATCGCGTTGATCTGATCCATGGCTTCGGTGCTGAACGGGTCGAGTTTGGTTTGAACCAAATACCGCACCGAGTGACCGTCCGGTGAAATGAACACTTTGGCGGCCTTCTGGAACTCCTCTAAATGCAGCAGCTGGGAAGGGATATTGAACCCGGCCATTGCCGGTTGTGCCGCGTCATGTTTCAGCGACAACAGAAACGCCGCTGACTCACTGAGCCCGGCGCCCAGCTGTTTGACTTGGTCGACGAGTTGAGCCACCGCGTCGGCCACTTGCCGGCTCCCACCTGCGAACCGGCCTGCGCGATCTTGCAGGGTGTTCAGGTTCGCCTGCAGGCCACCGGGTTGGTCCATCCCCATGGATTGCAGCACGGTGGTGAGCTTCGTGATTGCGTTACGCAGGCGGTCTGTCGAGGCTTTCAGGGCGCGTTTGTCCGGGTAGTCCTGCAGTTGGTGGGACAGGTCATTGATCGCATCGAGGTCTCCTTGATCGCGCGAACCGACCAGCTGCTCAAATGTCCCGCGGGTGGCGCTGCACGACGGATCGGCGTCGCAGACCGGATTGCCCTGTAGCGCCGCCAGCACCGGGCCTATCCAGGCGAACATGTTCTTGGCGGCTGAGAAGTTCCAGCCCATGGCATTGCTAAGCGAGTTGACGTGGTCGACGAGTTGGGCTGCGATGTCGACCTCTTTGACCAGCGTGTCTCCGCCGTACTGATTCCTCGTCGATGAGAAGGCATTCTCCAGTTCCTGCACGCTGGCAGCGAGCTGGTTGACCTGGCCGCGGACATCGCCAAGGTTGTCGGCCAGCGTGCCGGCCCCTTCGGCCAACCGGTTGAGGTCACTGGTGTGGTCGTTGATCATGGTGGACCCGCCGGCCAGAAATGTGCCGATAGCGCCGGCCTGATAGGTGGCTCTGAATTGTTCCGGCACATTTCCGGTGGGACGAGTGATGCCGCTGACCGCCGCGATGTTCGGCAGTTGGCTGACTCGGTCCGCCATCTGCTCCAGATCTGCAAGGGCCTGCGGCGTGCGAAAGTCATGCGGCGATTGGATGAGGATGTACTCCGGGATGGACTGATTCGCAGGGAAATGGCGATCCAGCGCGGCATACCCGATGGAGCTCGGGGCGGAAGACCGCAGGGCCTTGCGGTCGTCGTAGTTATAACGCACCAAGCCGGCACAACTGGCCAGGATGATCAGCACCAGCACACTGGCAACCAGATGGACCTTCGGCCGGCGCACAATGCGTATGCCGGAACGCCGCCAGAGCCGAGCGGTCAGTTCGCGCCGTGGCTTGACCCAGCCGCGAGGCCCGGCGAGCACCAGAATTGCGGGCAGCAAAGTCACCGCGGCGAGGAATGCAACGCCGATCCCAATCGCCGAGGACACACCGACCGTCTTGAACACTCCCATTCGGGAGAAGCTTATGAGGAGAAAAGTGATTCCCACGGTGGTGGCGGATGCGGTGATCACCTTCCCGATCGAGATCATTGCCCTCTTGACCGCCTGATCGAAATCCGCACCTGACCGGAGATAGTCGTGGTAGCGGCTAATGAGAAAGACTGCGTAATCCGTTCCGGCGCCGGCCATGATCGCGCTCAGAAATACGATGGACTGGTTCGAGACGCCCGAGCCAGTCAGTTGGGAGTAGCCCGCCACCACCGCCTGTGCGATCACCAGGGACATCCCGATCGTTAGCAACGGCAGCAGCATGGTGACTGCGCTGCGGTAAACCACCAGCAGGACGATGAGCACCAGAACGGCGATCGCCAGCTCGATCGGAAGCCGATCCCGATCACCCGCGACCGTGAGGTCGGCGACGGTTGCTGCGGGGCCGGTGAGGTTTGCCGTCAGGCGCGTTCCGGGTGGATTGTGTTCCAGGGCGTGTTTGACGATGGCGCCGACCTGGTTGAAAGCGGCGTACGACCGTGGAGTGCCCAACTCGCCCGCAACGCCGACCGGCAGCACCCACGCTCTGTCGTCCTTGCTGGTCACCGCCGAACGCAGGGGCGGCGTGCTGACGAAATCCTGCAACATCAAGACATCTCGCGTGTCCTGGCGCAGCGCGTCCACCAGCTTGCGGTAAGCGGCTTCGTCGGCGGGGCCAAGTCCCTTGTCGTCGGTCAGGACCACCAGCAGGAGGTCTTCCGAGCCTGATTCGTGAAACGCCTCGGTCATCTTTCGAGCGGTGACGCTCGACGGTGCATCGCTGGGCAAGATAGCGAGCGGATGCTTTTGGGCCATCTCGTTGAGGGATGGGAATGTCAGTGGTAGGGCGACCGCAATCGCGACCCAGAGCCCTATTACTACCCAGGGCCACCGCACCACAAAATCTGCTAGCCGTCGCATATCGCCCTCACCACCGGTCGGCGCAGTCGCGTGCGCTCGCCGACGACACTCGGCCACACTCGCCCGAGCCCCTGTCAAACCGCGCAATTTCGCACCACGAGCCATCGAACTACTCCACGCTACGCAACGCGTCCCCAATGCCCGCTGTCGGCGACCCGCACGCACACGGACTTCATCGCTTCCACATAGCGGACAACCGATTTCTGGGCGACCGGATTGTCGGGAAACATGATCGCCATTGCCGTGCCCTCCCCGTATCGAAATACGTAGATAGTCAGCTGATATGAATACCTGCCGTCAGAGTAGATTCCTATGTTGTTCGCATAACCCAGGTCGGCTGCTGCCAGAACAGCGTTGAGGGGAGCAGCGCCGCCGTGGAAGAAGTTCGACACCGGAAAGTTTGGCTGCGGCCAGCTCAACCACGGCGCCAACTCCAATACGCGGTAATACGGCACCTTCGCCAAGTGCTGACCTGAATCGAAGGAGGCCTGCGCTGCCCACGCGGCATCGCCGAAAGAGGCCGCAGCTATTGGCACGGTGATCGGCACCAAACCGGTAAACCAACCCTGCGTCACAAAATTATCCGTGGTTCTGCGGGTGTCCCTGGGAGTGAGGCCGTAATACGTGAGGGCGCCGGTAAATTCATGCTCCACCAGGGCGATGCAGGCGAACACGCCGCCGACGAAGCGCGCGCCGACCGCTGTGCAGGCTGATTCGAACCGCTCCGTCTGTTCTGCGTCCATGAGGAGTTCGGAGACCATGTCACTGTCACTCGGCTCCGACGGGTTACCCAGTGGCAGTGGGAATTCGGGGAAGCCACCATTGTTGTTCTCGGCGAAGTCAATCCACGCGTGCACCTGAGGCGAATCTACGGTTAACGTGGACGTGTACTGGCGCTCACGGGCGCAGAAATCGTCAAAGCTGCCGGCATCGGGAAGCGCAAGGGGTTCACCGCCCGCGCTCAATTCCGCATACGTTGTGTTGGCCTCAAGCATCGTTGTGCCAATCAACGTCGCGTCCCCGTGGACATGATCCATGGCGGCAAAGAAAGTGAAATGACTCTCGCTTTGGACAATCCCGAAGGTGAAGCAGCCCCACTCCAGCGGATTCGGTATGGCCACGACATGCGCGCGTATTTCGTCAGCCGTCAGTTCGCCGTGATCGATCGGCGCGAATTCCATATCAGCAGGATCGCTGATGGTATGCCTTATGAACTCTCCATTACCGGTGTGGTCGAACCAACTGCGGAACGTGTCATGCCGCCGCAGGTATGCGTTGACGGCGTGATTCATGGCAGAAATATCACACTGGCCGGGTACTTCGCAGGCAGCGATGATTTGCCGCGAAAAGTCCAGCCCCGCGGCCGTCCGTTCATGAAAATTACGAAGATGTTGGCCCTGCATGTAGCTGGCCGGCACAGAACTGGCCGGCGCTTGTCGAACCTTTTCGGCAGCCGCGGTCGTCGGGTGCCAGGAGAGGACTGATCCTGGGGTCGGCGTCCAATCATCGAGTGAGCCGATCGTAATTTTCCCGATGCGCAAACTTTTCTCCTCGGTTTGGACCGCTGCAGTTCGGCCCCGCTGGGGGCGAGATCAAGATAACCCGTTGGGCAATCACCGTCGCGGGCATGCGCGGGTACGCCTGCAACAGCGCACGGATCCCGCGGGTGTTTGGGGAGATGGAACGGCCCGTGGGACACCGGGCCGCCACGCCCGGCGACATTTGCCGGGTGTCGGCGGGAGCGAAGTACGCATACAGTCAGACTTGCCGTCGGGGGATGGCCCGGTGCGCGACCGGGGACGGCATGTGGTGCACTGAAAGGCCTGGACCTGGTTCGGGACTACCACAGCCCCGGCGTCGGAAGGCATGGCCCGAGGGCATCGAATTTTCACCGGCCAAGGCAGGGAGGACAACGGCATGGCATCCGTCGAAGGTCTGATGGGGCCTGCATCGGGTTTTGCGATCGTCGGCTACGCCGCGCGTTTTCCGGGTGCCGCGGACGCGGACGAATTCTGGCAGGTGCTGCGGGAGGGCCGGGATGCGATATCGGAGGTGCCCCAGGACCGGTGGGATGCCGACGAATTCTTCGACCCAGATCCAGACGCGCCCGGGAAGATTGTGACCCGTCGGGCAGGTTTCGTCGATGACGTAACGGGGTTCGACGCGCCGTTTTTCGGTATGTCGGCGCGTGAGGTCAGGTCGATGGACCCGCAGCATCGGCTCTTGCTGGAAACTGCGTGGTGGGCGGTGGAGCATTCGGGCACGGCGCCAACGGCTTTGGCGAACACCAACACCGGCGTGTTCATCGGGATGTCCACCCATGACTACCTGGGAATGGCATCCGACGAGCTGACTTACGCCGAGGTCGAAGCGTACACGGCGATCGGGACGTCGGCTGCCGCAGCAGCGGGCCGGATCAGCTATCGGTTGGGGCTGCAGGGCCCAGCCGTCGCCGTCGACACGGCGTGCAGCTCCTCGTTGGTGGCAATCCATCAGGCATGCCAAGCGCTGCGCTTGGGGGAATGTGACCTCGCGCTGGCCGGCGGTGCGAACGTCCTGCTCACCCCGGCGACCATGATCACCTTTTCCCGTGCGCACATGCTCGCGCCCGACGGCCGGTGTAAGACATTCGATGCGGCCGCGGACGGCTACGTGCGCGGCGAGGGTTGCGGGGTCATCGTCGTGAAGCGGCTTGAGGACGCGATCCGCGACGGCGACCGGATTCGGGCCGTGATTCGGGGCAGCGCGATCAACCAGGACGGCGCATCGGGTGGTTTGACGGTGCCGAACGGCATTGCCCAGCAACGGGTTATCGCCGAGGCACTGGAGCGCGCCGGCATCGCGCCCGGCGACGTCGGATACTTAGAAGCGCATGGGACCGGGACATCGCTGGGCGATCCGATCGAGGTCCAGGCCGCAGGTGCGGTGCTCGGCGCTGGACGCGAGGCGAGCCGGCCGCTGTTGATCGGCTCGGTGAAGACGAATATCGGGCATCTGGAAGCAGCCGCGGGCATCGCGGGTGTCATCAAGGTCATCCTGTCGCTCGAGCACAAGGTATTGCCGCAGCACCTGCACTTTCGGAATCCGTCGCCGCACATTCCCTGGGACCGGCTTGCGGTGCAGGTTGTCAAGGAAGCCACTGCCTGGGAACGCAACGGTCGGCCCCGCGTTGCGGGAGTCAGCTCGTTCGGGTTCGCCGGGACCAACGCGCACGTCATCCTCGAAGAAGCGCCTGATGAACTAGGTCAGGGCGCTGTGGCACCGGGTCCGGTCGACCAGCCCGGGGACCGACGGTTCAGCGTTCTTCCGCTATCGGCGCGCACGCCCGCCGCACTGGTGCAGATCGCTGATCAATACCGCAGCTGGTTGAGCGCGCACCCGGAGGCCACCTTGGCGGACGTGTGCTTCACCGCCGGGGTGGGGCGAGCGCACTTCGAGCACCGGGCCGCGTTGGTGGTCGATTCGACGGAATCTGCAAGTGAGTTGCTCAGTGCGCTCGCGGACGACCGCCCGGCACCTGGTCTGGTGCGTGAAGTATCCGATGACACGCCGAAGACGGCGTGGCTGTTCACCGGTCAAGGCAGCCAGTACGCCGGTATGGCCCGGGAGCTGTTCGACACCGAGCCGGTGTTCGCCGAGACCCTGACCCGGTGCGCGGCAGTAGTCGATGACGTTCTCGAAAAACCTTTGCTGGAAGTCATTTTCGATGCGGATGGCCCAGACAACGAAGAGACGCTGCGGCAGACCTCCTACGCCCAGCCCGCCTTGTTCGCGGTAGAGATGGGCCTGGCCCGCCTCTGGCAGTCATGGGGCTTCGAACCCGACGTGATGCTGGGCCACAGCGTCGGCCAGTATTCGGCGGCCTGCGTCGCGGGCGTGTTCAGCCTCGAGGACGGCGCACTGCTGATGGCCGAGCGCGGCCGCCTTTTCGGCAGTTTGCCTGCGGGCGGTCGGATGGTCGCGGTGTTCACCGCCGCCGAGCGCGTCGAGAGCCTGACCGACGAGTTCCCAAGCCTGTCGGTTGCCGCCTACAACGGTGCTAATACCGTACTGTCGGGACCTGCGCAGGATCTGGACCAGGCGGTGGCCGGGTTGAAAGCCGACGGTGTCCGGTGTGACTGGCTAGACACCAGCCACGCGTTCCACTCGGCGCTGCTGGACCCGATCCTCAACGAGTTCGAGTCGTATGCGAACCGGTTCAATTTCAGCCCGCCACAACGGATTTTGGTGTGCAACCGCACTGGCGTCGCGCTCGGCAGGAGCATGAAACTCGACGGCTCCTATTGGCGTCGCCACGCGCGCCAACCGGTGGAATTTGCCAAGAGCGTTCACACCCTTGCCGAGCTGAGTTGCAAAGTGTTGCTGGAGGTAGGCCCGCAACCGGTGCTCACCGCCGCAGCCCTGCGGGCATGGCCTGATCCGGCCACTGCACCGCGGGCAATCGCGTCATTGCGTCGAAACACCGCCGACCACCGCCAGATCACCGAAGCCCTTGCCGACGCGTACGTCCTGGGCCACCTGCCCAAATTCGGTGCTGTGCGGCAGGAACCGGCGCGAAAGCTCGACCTGCCTACCTATCCGTTCCAGCATCGCCAGTACTGGTTCAGCGAGAAGCGGGTCCGGCCCACCCAACAGACCAATGCCGCGCGTACCGAAGCCGTTCGACTTCTCGAGGACGACCGGATCGCGGAGCTCGCCGCGCTACTCGATGGTGCGAGCGGCGATCAGCGGACCCTGGATGTGCTGACAAAGCTTGCCGCACAACACAATCAACAGCGTAAGACCCAGTCCATTGCGGACGACCGTTACGAGATCCGCTGGGAGAAGTCCACTGTCCCGGTCTCCGATGCGGGAGCCGGCGAGGGATCCACCTGGCTCATCGTTGGCGACGACGCCGATGTCGTCCGGCCTTTGGTCCACGCGCTGACCGCGCATGGGCACCAGCATCGGATTCTCGGGTTGCCGGCGTCCGACGCGGACGAGGAACGGCTCGAGATCGTATTGCGCGCTGCGGTGGCAGACGAACCGACGCTACGCATCGCGCATGTCGCGGCCCTCGACTCCCACACCGCACCATCCATGCGGTCGCTGCTGCGGATGCAACACCGAGTACTGGGCGGAACACGGCGACTCTTCCGCGCTGCGGCTGCCGCTGAACTGCGCCAACCCATTTGGGTGGTTACCCGCGGCGCGCAACGAGTCACTGACGCGGACACTGTGTCGCCGGATCAGAGTTGCCTATGGGGATTCGGTCGCGCCGTCTCGCTGGAGCATCCGCAATTGTGGGGCGGACTGGCGGACTTGTCAGAAGGCAGGGAAAACGAAGCCGACGAATGGTCGCGGTTGATCAAAGTGGCGGCGGCAGCGCGCGACTCGGCTGTTAGGGAAGACCAGATCGCGCTGCGCAGTCAAGACGTCTATGTTCCCCGGCTGGTTCGACGAATCGGGCGCCCGGCCGCAACACCGCTGACATTGCGTGCTGACGCAACGTATTTGGTGACAGGTGGGCTGGGTTCGATCGGATTGGAAATCGCCGGATATCTGGCCGCGCACGGCGCCCGGCATCTGGTGCTGACCGGCCGACGCTCGCCCAGCGATGCCGCGCAACAGCGCATTGATGCACTACGCGAACAGTACGGCTGCGAATTCCGGGTTGTCGCGACCGATGTCGCCGATGCCCACGACGTCGCGCGCCTGTTAGGCACTGTGCAGGCCGAATTGCCGCCGGTGGCCGGCATCGTCCATGCCGCGGGTGAGATCGGTACCACTCCGCTACGGACCCTAGACGACGCCGAGGTGGATCGAGTGTTCGCCGGGAAGGTCTGGGGTGCTTGGCATTTGAGCGAAGCAGCCGCTGACCTGCAGCTGGACTTCTTCCTCAGCACTTCTTCGATCGCTTCAGTATGGGGCGGGCTCGGTCAGACCGCCTACGGCGCGGCTAACGCCTTCCTCGACGGGTTGGCCTGGCGGCTGCGCGAGCAGGGCGTCACGGGGATCAGCGTTAATTTCGGTCCCTGGTCGGCGGGTATGGCCGACGAGGAGGCTCGTGCGCGACTGGCTCAGCGCGGGGTCCGGACATTATCACCTGCCGATGCACTGGCGGGCATGGCCGATGTCATCGCGGCTCCTTCTGCGCAGGGGGCAGCACAAGGGGTCGTGGCACGGATCGACTGGGCCCGCTTCCTGCCGCTCTACCAACAAGCGGGGAAGCGGTCATTCCTGGCAGAGTTGGCACGTGAGGTGCCCGATTTCGCGCCCGCACCAACGGCGTCCGGGAAGACGCAACTGGTCGAGCAGCTGACTCACGCTCCGGTGCAGCGGCGCAAGAAACTCGTCACGGATTACCTGCGTGACGCGGTAGCGGAGGTGACGCGAGTCGATGTCGCGGAGATCCGCGAGGACGCCGGATTCTTCGATCTCGGCATGGATTCGCTGATGGCCGTCGAACTGCGGCGTCGCATGGAGCAAGCAGTGGGCAACGAGTTGCCGGCAACCCTGGCGATGGACTATCCACGCCTGTCCGAAGTTGCGGATTATCTGCTCGGCGACGTGCTCGGGCTCAGCGAGCAGGCATCCGCTAATGCACGGCCTCAGGCGGCCTCGGTAGTGACCTCACGAGCAATGGGGCGCACGGATGAGCCGATCGCGATCGTCGCAGTGGCGTGCCGTTTTCCCGGCGCACCCGATCCCGAAGCTTTCTGGGAGGTGTTGTCGGGCGGTGTCGATGCGATACGGGAAGTCCCGGATGACCGGTTCGACATCGACGAGTTTTACGACCCGGATCCAGAGGCTCCGGGCAAGATCTACAGCCGCTTCGGTGGATTCCTCGATGGAATCGACGGATTCGATCCGGAATTCTTCGGTATTTCCCCGCGCGAGGCTGTTTGGATCGATCCGCAGCAGCGGCTGATGCTGGAAACTGTCTGGGAGGGCTTGGAACGAGCCGGGTATTCCGCGGGGGCGTTGCGCGGCAGCCGAAGCGGCATCTTCGTGGGGGTGGCTACCAACGAGTATTCGCATCTGCTGTCCGCCGACTCGGTCGAGAAGATCGAGCCCCACTTCATCACCGGCAATGCACTCAATGCCATTTCGGGTCGGGTTGCCTTCGCACTCGGACTAGAGGGACCGGCGGTGGCGGTCGATACCGCGTGCAGCTCGTCGCTGGTGGCCGTCCACCAGGCCTGCCAGGCATTGCACTCCGGTGACTGCGATTTGGCCTTGGCCGGTGGTGTGAACGTCTTACTGAGCCCGGTATCCATCATCGCCGCCTCGCGCGCCAGGATGCTTTCCCCCGTCGGACGATGCAAGACCTTCGACGCCTCCGCCGACGGCTATGTGCGCAGTGAAGGCTGCGGGGTTCTGGTGCTCAAGAGGATGAGCGATGCGGTGCGCGACGGCGATCGGGTTTGCGCGGTCATTCCGGGCAGCGCGGTCAATCAAGACGGCGCTTCCAGTGGTTTGACGGTGCCCAACGGGGGCGCACAGCAACGGCTTATCACCGCGGCGCTGGCTCGCGCCGGTCTCGCCGGCGGGGATGTTGACTACCTTGAGGCGCACGGGACGGGCACCGCGCTGGGTGATCCGATCGAGGTACAGGCGGCCGGGGCCGTCTACGGTGCCGCTCGTGACGTGGACCGGCCGTTGCTGATCGGATCGGTGAAGACCAACATCGGCCACCTCGAGTCGGCATCAGGGGTCGCCGGTCTGATCAAAGTCGTGTTGTCGCTGCAGCACGAGGTGCTGCCGCAGAGCCTGCACTTTGAGACACCCTCGCCGCATATTCCGTGGGACTCGCTACCGGTGCGGGTCGTGGACAAGCCGATTCCGTGGCAGGCCAACGGCAGGCCACGACGCGCCGGGATAAGTTCCTTCGGGTTCACCGGCACGAACGCACACGTGCTGATCGAGGAGGCGCCACCACAATCGGCGACCGCCGACGAATACTCGACGGGCGCCGTCTTGCCCAACATCACCGTGGCATCGGAGTCGGACCCTCAAGATGAGCCGGTCGACGTGCTGCCGCTGTCCGCGCGGTCCCCGGAGGCGCTGGTGGCGTTGGCGCAGCGATATGGGGAATGGTTGAACACCCACCCGAAGGTCGACATCGCTGATGTGTGTTTCACGGCCGGGGCCGGGCGTTCGCATTTCGAACACCGGGCCGCGCTGGTCGCGAATTCGGTTCAGAGCGCCCGCGAGGTGCTGGCCGACCTGGCCGAGAACCGGATGCGACCGGGAATGGTACGCGGCGAGTGCACGGACCCGCCGACGACGGCGTGGTTGTTCACCGGGCAAGGCAGCCAGTATCCGGGGATGGCGCGCGAGTTGTTTGACGCTGAACCGGTGTTCGCCGACACCGTGACACGATGCGCGGACGCCGTCAACAGGATACTGCCGCGTCCGTTGCTGGACGTGCTGTTCGCGACCGACAGGGACGCCGGCGCTGAAGCCGGAAAAACACTGCGGCACACCTCTTTTGCGCAGCCCGCGCTTTTCGCCGTCGAGATGGGCCTGACCCGGCTGTGGCAGTCGTGGGGCGTCGAGCCCGACGTGGTACTGGGGCACAGCGTGGGTCAGTACACGGCGGCGTGTGTGGCCGGGGTTTTCAGCCTCGAGGACGGAGCACGGCTAATGGCCGAGCGTGGCCGGCTGTTTGGCAGTCTCCCCGCGGGTGGGCGAATGGTGGCGGTATTCGCCGACGCCAAGCACGTCGAGGAGATCGCCAACGAGTTCCCCCGAGTGTCGGTCGCCGCCTACAACGGCCCCAACACGGTGCTGTCGGGTCCCGGCGCAGATCTAGAACAGATCTTCGCCAGGTGTGGCAATGACGGGATCCGGTGCAGCTGGCTGGAAACCAGCCACGCCTTCCATTCGGAGTTGTTGGAGCCGGTGCTGGGTGAATTCGAGTCGTACGCAGCGCGGTTGCAGTTCGCCGTGCCGACGTTGCCGCTGGTCTGCAACCGCACCGGCGCCGTGCTCACGGCGGAAACCCCGCTAGACGCGCAATATTGGCGGCGGCATTCCCGCCAGCCGGTGCAGTTCGCCGAAAGCGTACGCACCGTGGCGGCACTGGGGTGCTCGGTGTTGATGGAGATCGGTCCGCAACCGGTTTTGACCGGGGCTGCGGTGCAGGTCTGGCCGGAACATCTGGCCGCGCCGCGTGCGATCGTTTCCCTGCGCAAGGGCGTCGGGGACCGGCGCCAGATCGCCGAAGCGCTGGCCGCGGTCTATGTCAGCGGCCATCGGCCCAAGTTCGCTGCGCTGCATCGTCAACCTCGCCGCAGACTCGAACTGCCCACTTATCCGTTCCAGCGCCGTCGCTTCTGGCCCAAGACTTCCGGCATCGCCGGCATCGATGGTCAGGGCGCTACCGTATCCGGAATCCTGGGTAGCGCAAAAGATCTCGCCTCCGGCGACTCCGTCTACACCAGCCGGCTGTCGGTCAAGTCGCAGCCGTGGCTTTCCGATCACGTCATCTATGGCACCGTTGTCGTTCCGGGGGCGACGTATGCGGCGATGGCCCTGGCCGCCGTTGGGCCGCCGGGGCGGGTGCAAGACGTCTATTTCTATGAGCCGATCATCCTGCCCGAGAAGGCTTCTCGCGAGGTGCAGCTGAGTCTGCATCCGCTGGAGGACGGCTTGCAAAACGGGGTGGCCTGGAGCTTCCGTGTGCACAGCCGTCCATACGGCATCCGTGATGCTGAATGGTCGTTGAACGCCGATGGCACCGTCGTCACCGGCGTCGATGACGAGCCGGCACCCGATCCGGCGGACTCCATCGACGCGGCAATCGAGCGCTTGGACCGCCGTCGTCCACAGCTGCTGTTCGAGACCTTCGCCGAGAGCGAGCTGGAATGGGGAACAACCTGGTCCACGTCCCTCAAATCGCTGTGGATCGGCGAGGGTGAGGCGATCGGCGATGTCACCGTCGGCGAAGAACTCGCCGAGCACCTCGGAACCGAGCCGATCCATCCGGTGCTGCTCGATCTGTGCACCGGAATCACCTTCCCGGCGTTCCCGGCGCTTACCGCGGCCGAACAGGGGATCAACGATCTGTTGTTGCCGTTGCGGTACGGGCAAGTGGAACTGCGGGAGAGGATGCCTCGGCGATTTTATTGTCGCGGGAAGTGGCGTGCCAGCGCCCTCGACAGCGAAACCCAAGTCTTCGATATCGATTTCGTCGATCGGGATGGCCGCCATCTCGGCGGGATTCGCGAGTTCACGGTCAAACGCGCGCCCCGGGAGGCGTTGTTGCGCGGGCTCGGCGGCGATGCCACCCGGCTGCTGTATACCCTCGGCTGGCACGAGGTGCCGCCTCAGCCGTCGAGCGGTGATGTCGGGGCCGCCGGAAACGTGAACGGCACCTGGCTGGTTTCTGGATTCGACGAACTGGCAGCCGACCTGCCGGGCTGCATTTCTTTTGACCGGGCCTCGATTTCAGTTGATCCGGAGTCCTTGGGGCAGCTGTTGGCACAGGCTCGAGAGCGCGGCGTGCCGTTCGCCGGCATCGTCTGGCGCGCCTCCGGACCGAGTGCAGAAGAGTCGAGCGCTGAATCTGCGGCACGGCTGCAAACCGAGATCGCCCACCTGCTCAGTGCAGTGCATACCCTGCAGACCGATGAGGCGGTCAAACTTCCCGGTGGTCTGTGGATCATCACCGAACGGGCCGTCGCGACCGAATCCGGCGAGCCGGTCGACCCGGTGCAGGCGGCGCTGTGGGGACTCGGGCGGACCATCGTCAACGAGGAACCGGTCCTGCGCTGCAGGCTGGTCGATTGCGACGGATCAGAGCAGGCCGTGCACTCGCTGGCCGGTCTTCTCGGCGCGCCGATCGACGAACCCGAACTCGCACTGCGGCAAGGAAAGTTCTTGGCGTCCCGGTTACTGCCATGGGCGCGCGGCGGTCATCTCGCGGTACCGCGTGGAACCGATTACGTCCTGGCGCCTACTGAACGCGGCGCGATCGACAACCTGCGGCTGATCGAGAAGGAAGCGCCGCCGCCGGACGAGGGCTGTGTGCAGGTCCGGGTTGAGGCCGGTGGTTTGAACTTCCGGGAGGTGCTCAATGTGCTGGGCCTCTACCCGGGCGATCCGGGCCCGCTCGGCGGCGACTTCGCCGGCACCGTCACACAGTTAGGTAGTGGCGTCACCGGACTCGAGGTCGGCCAGCGCGTCTATGGCTTCATGCAGGGCGCGTTCGCCAGCCGGTTCAATGTGCCGGTTCAGTTGCTGGCGCCGCTGCCCGACGGGCTGAGCGCGGTAGCGGCGGCCACCATTCCCGCTGCGGCGCTCACGGCCCGACTCGCGTTCGACTGGGCCCAGCTGAAGCCCGGTGACCGTGTGCTCATTCACGCGGCGAGCGGTGGTGTCGGATTGGCCGCCATCCAGCTGGCGCAACGGCAAGGTGCGATCGTCTTCGCCACTGCGAGCACCTACAAACGCGCGACACTGCGCAAGCTGGGTGTGGAATATGTCTACGACTCGCGCAGTACGGATTTCGCCGACCGGATCCTTGCCGACACCGACGGGGCCGGCGTCGACGTGGTGCTCAACAGCCTGACCAATGAGGGGTTTGTCGAGGCGACCGTACGGGCCACCGCCCAAAATGGCCGTTTCATCGAGATCGCCAAGCGAGACATCTGGACGCCGGAGCAGATGACGGCGGCCCGTCCTGATATCGCCTACGAGATTGTCGCGTTGGACTGGGCCTGCGTGCAAGACCCCGACCACATTCGTGGCCTGCTGACCGAGGTGTCGGACGGGTTGGCCAGTGGCGAGTGGACGCCGCTACCCGCCGAGATCTACCCGCTGGCTGAGGCGAAGACGGCGTTTCGCCGCATGCAGCAAGCGCGGCATATCGGGAAGATCGTGCTGCAAATGCCGAACCCACTACAGCCGCGTGGCGATAGGAGCTATCTGATCACCGGTGGACTCGGTGCAATCGGCCTGCACACGGCGGCCTATCTGGCCCAACTCGGTGCCGGTGACATCGTACTGACCAGCCGGCGTGCGCCCGACGCCGACGCCCAACGGGCAATCGACGACATCACTGAGCGCTACCGGTGCCGCATCCACACCTTTGCGGCGGATGTCGGTGACGAGTCCGAAGTCGAAAAGCTGCTGGAGCGGATCCGCGCGGAGTTGCCTCCGCTCGCGGGAGTGGCGCATTTGGCGGGCGTGGTCGACGACGCGCTGCTGTCACAGCTGAGCCCGGAGCGTTTCCGGACGACGTTGGCGCCCAAGGCGTTCGGTGCCAACTACCTAGACCGATTGACGAAGAACGACGACCTCGACTTCTTCATTGTGTCCTCCTCGGTGTCCAGCCTGCTGGGTTCACCCGGCCAGGCCAACTACTCGACGGCCAATGCTCTGCTCGACGGGCTGGTCGCGGAACGAACGGCGCGAGGCTTGCCGGCAACCGGGGTCAACTTTGGTCCCTGGGCCCAGGGGGGTATGGCCTCTTCGGAGGCCGCGCGCGCCAATATCGGTGCGCAAGGATTAATTCCGCTGGAACCGACGGCCGCCCTCAACGCGCTCGCCGAGGTTGTCGCCAACGGAACTGGACAGGCAACCGTCATCAAGGCCAACTGGCAGCGTGCCGCGAAGCTGCTGGGCGATTCTCGTCCGCCGATTCTCGACCTCGTGTTGCCGAGTGCCGTCGGGGAGGCAACTGGCGACAGTGAGTTGCTCCGGCAACTGCAGGAGATACCGGTGGCGCAGCGCGCCAGTTTCATCACCGAATTCCTGCAGCGCGAAGTGCAGGGTTTCCTGCGGCTCGCGCAACCGCCCGCCGCAACCAGTCGGTTCCTGGACCTGGGTACGGATTCACTGATGGCGGTCGAACTCCGCAACCGGTTGCACAGTCAGTTCGGTGGCGCCTTCACGATCAGCGCTACCGCGGTATTCGACTATCCGACGATCGGGGGGCTCGCCGAGTACCTGGCTGGCCAGACGCCGGAGTCGGACTCAGAGTCGGGCCTACAGTCGGACGGGGTGGAATCCGTCGGTGCGCTCGAGCTAACCTAATGATTGAACGAAACAGTATGCCCGGTACTAAGTTCCACGCGCGCGACGGAACTCTTCACCGCGTCTACAAGCGTGCCGCGCCACCCTTAGCGCGGCATTCGCCGGCGATTTTCCCGCCGAAACTCCTTCGGGTCTGAGCGCGAGCGGGGAGTCACTCGCTGATGTCGAATCCGGCGATAACCTTGGTCGGGCTGACCCGCGCCACCAGTTCGCCGGGAACAGCGTTGCGGCGGCCGAATTCGTCGGCGCGGTCGGCGCCCATATACCGTGCGCCGGTCCTGGTCGCGATGTCGAGCACGTCCTGAGGATCCTCGGTCATCGTCGCCACGCCCTGCACCTGCACGAACGAATAGGGAGGGTGGGGGTCGTCCACGCAGATGACAACCCGCGAATCACGCGCCAGGGCACGGCCTTTCGACGTGTCACGGCCGGTGTTGAACACGAGCTGGCCATCGTCGACGACAAACCACACCGGTGCGACCAACGGTCTGCCATCAGCGGCAACGTAACCCAGCATCCCGGTGCGGGTGCCGGCCGACAGGAACTCGATGACCTTGGCGGAGAGCTCGGCCATGCGTTAGAGCCGGGCTAAGTCGTAATCGGCGATGTGGCCGATCAAGACCTGCAGGTGATCCTGCGACGAGCCCAAGGTGTGTTCGATCGCGGTGAGCCTAGCGGCGTAATGGCCGACCGGATATTCCGCGGTCATGCCGATGCCGCCGTGCAGCTGGATGGACTCCTGCGCGATATGCCGTCCGGATCGGCCGACCTGCAACTTGGCCCGCGACGCGATCATCGGGTCGAGGTTGCCGTCGGCGATCGACATCGCCGCGTAGTAGCTCATGCTGCGCGCCAACTCCAGCGACACGTACATGTCGGCGGCGCGCTGAGTGAGCGCCTGGAATTTGTTGAGCGTGACGCCGAACTGCTTGCGGGTCTTCAGGTAATCGGCGGTGAGGCGCAGCGCTTCCTCCATCGCGCCGACGGCTTCGGCGCACAACGCCGACTGAATACGGACGATCGCGTCGCGGATAGCGGGTGAGGCGTCCACCGCGTCGCCAAGGGGCTCGGCGGGCGCGGAGTTCAGGTCAATCTGAGCGCCGCGCTGACTGTCGAACGTCGGATAGGGGTGCCGATCCACGGCCTCACAGTCCACCAGGAACAATCCCGTGCCGCCGTCCGGCAATGCGGCGCTGACCACCAGCGTATCGGCGCAGTCACCGGCCGGGACCGGGTTCTTCGTTCCGGACAGGGTCCACGAATCGCCTTGCCGCGCAGCCTGAGTGGTGACGGCCGCGGTCGGTTTCCGGTGGCCGGTTTCCAAATGGGCGAACGCGAGCAACTTTTGACCCGCTGCGACCTCGTCCAGCAGTTGCGTTTGCGCGTCGCTCCCGCGTTCGGCGATCAGCGCACCAGGCGCCAGGGCGGCGTGTAAGACGGGCTCGGGCGCCAACCGCCGCCCAATCTCGTTGAGCACCACCATGATCTCGATCTGGCCCGCCTCTTCTGGCTCGAACCCGAGGCCCAGAATCCCGGTGTCGGCGAGCTGGCTCCAGACATCGCGGCTCCACCCGAGATCGGTCTCGATGATCTTGTTGCGGCTCTCCGGATCATAGGTGCGTGACAGGAGGTCGCGGGTGGTGTCGCGGAGCAGGGCCTGCTCGTCGCTCAGCTGAAAGTCCATGGCTGCCTCACAATCCCAGAATGGTGGACGCGATGATGTTGCGCTGCACTTCGTTGCTGCCGCCGTAGATCGATGTCTTGCGGTAGTTGAGGTAACGCGGGGCGCTGGATTGCGCCCAGGCGGGTGACGCGATGTCATCACCGTCGACCGGCAGCGCGTCGGGCCCGGCGACCTCGACCAGCAGCTCGGTGGCGATCTGTTGTAATTGGCTGCCGCGCATTTTGAGCACCGACGACGCCGGGTTCGGCTTACCGTCCGCGGAGTCCGTGGTCACCCGGGACTGCGTGAGTTCCAGTGCCAGCACTTCGTTTTCGGCCTCGGCCAGGCGCGCCGCGAACAGCGGATCGTCCAGCAGTCCGGTCTGCCTGGCGTGCATTTTCACCTCGGCGAGGCGGACTTTCGTCCGGCCCACCCCGGCAATGCCGGTGCGCTCGTTGCCCAGCAGGAACTTCGCGTACGTCCAGCCCTGATTCTCTTGCCCCACAAGCTGATCGGCCGGCACCCGGACGTCTTGAAAGAACACCTCGTTGACTTCGCGGCCACCGTCGATCAGCTTGATCGGCCGCAGCGTGATGCCCGGTGTGGTCATCTCGATGAGCAGGAACGAAATGCCGGCCTGGCGCTTGGGCGCCTGCGGGTCGGTGCGCACCAGGCAGAAGATCCAGTCCGCGTACTGGCCCAGCGTCGTCCACGTCTTCTGCCCGTTGACGACGTAGCTGTCGCCGTCCCGCACCGCGGTGGTGCGCAGCGAGGCGAGATCGGACCCGGCTTCGGGCTCGGAGAACCCTTGGCACCACCAGATGTCGATGCTGGCCGTCGCCGGCAGGAAGCGCTCCTTGATCTCCTGTGAGCCGAATTCGGCGATCACCGGGCCGACCATCTTGACGTTGAAGTTCAGCGGCTCGGGGACGCACGCCAGTTGCATCTCGTCGGCCCAGATCTGGTACTGGGTCGGCGTCCAGTCCTTGCCGCCCCATTCGACCGGCCAGTTCGGCACCGCCAGCCCGTGATCGTTCAGGATCTTGTGGCTGGTGACGATGAGGTCCTTGGTCACCGGCGCGCCCTGACGCACCGC
>DASXMA010000366.1:0-7972 GCA_036495965.1 Mycobacterium sp. | reverse complement strand
CGTGGCGATGTTGGCGGTGCTGAAGTCCGGGGCGGCGTATCTGCCGATCGATCCCGCGCTGCCGGATGCACGGATCGAGTTCATGCTCGCCGACGCCGCGCCGATGGCCGCGATCACCACCGCCGAGTTGCGGTCGCGGCTAGCGGGGCGCGACCTGGCGGTCATCGATATCAACGGCCCCGCGGTGGATACCCAGCCCAGCACGGCGCTACCGGCTCCGGCCGCGGATGACGTCGCGTACCTCATCTACACCTCTGGGACCACAGGTGTCCCCAAAGGGGTGGCTGTCACCCACCACAACCTGGCTCATTTGGCGGGGTCAACGCCCACACATCTGCCGGCGGCACAGGTGTGGACGCAATGCCACTCCTATGTCTTCGACTTCTCGGTGTGGGAGATCTGGGCTGCGCTGCTGGGTGGTGGGCGGCTGGTGGTGGTGCCCGAGTCGGTGGTCGGCTCACCTAACGATTTCCACGCCTTGCTGGTCAGTCATCAGGTCAATGTGCTCACCCAAACCCCGTCGGCGGCGGCGGCGCTCTCACCGCAGGGTTTGGGATCAGTCGCGTTGCTGCTCGGGGGTGAGGCCTGCCCGGCCGAGGTGGTGGATCAGTGGGCGTCCGGACGGGTGGTGATCAACGCCTACGGTCCCACCGAGGCCACGGTGTACGCGTCGATGAGCGCGCCTCTAAAGGCGGGGTCTGGGGCGGCGCCCATCGGTGCGCCGGTATCGACCTCGGCGCTGTTCGTCCTCGACGGATGGTTACGGCCGGTGCCGGCCGGGGTGGTCGGTGAGTTGTATGTGGCCGGCCGCGGCGTGGGCGTCGGATATGTCGGCCGGGCCGGTTTGACGGCGTCGCGGTTTGTGGCGTGTCCGTTCGGAGCGTCCGGAACACGCATGTATCGCACTGGGGATCTGGTGTGTTGGGGTGGGGACGGGCAGCTGCAGTATCTGGGGCGCGCCGATGAGCAGGTCAAGATCCGCGGGTATCGCATCGAACCCGGTGAAGTCCAGGCCGCACTGGCCGGGTTGGATCAGGTGGAGCAGGCGGTGGTGATCGCCCGCGAGGACCGCCCCGGTGATAAACGTCTGGTGGGGTATGTCACCGGATCCGCGGACCCGGCCGGGCTGCGCAGCCGGCTGGCCGATCGACTCCCCCCGTACATGGTCCCAGCCGCGGTGGTGGCGATCGACGCGCTGCCGCTGACGGTCAACGGCAAGCTCGACACCCGCGCCCTGCCGGCACCGGAGTACCAGGATGTTGATCGTTACCGGGCCCCGGCCAACGCAGTCGAAGAGATCCTGGCCGGCATCTACGCCCAAGTCCTCGGTGTCGGCCGGGTCGGGGTGGATGACTCGTTCTTCGACCTGGGTGGGGATTCGTTGTCGGCGATGCGCCTGGTCGCCGCGCTCAACACCGGCCTGGATGCCGGCCTTACGGTCCGCGCTGTCTTTGAGGCGCCCACGGTGGCCCAGTTGGCGCCCTGCATCGGTGCCGGCGGGGCTGGGCTGGAGCCCCTGGTGGCCGGCGATCGGCCGGCGGTGGTTCCACTGTCGTTTGCCCAATCCCGGTTGTGGTTCCTTGACCAATTGCAGGGGCCCTCCCCGGTTTACAACATGGCGACAGCGCTTCGAATCAGCGGAGCACTGAACGTCGACGCGTTGGGCGCCGCGCTGGCCGATGTGGTGGGCCGCCATGAGAGCCTGCGCACGCTGTTCCCGGCGGTCGAGGGAATACCGCGGCAGCTGGTCGTTTCTGCCGAGCGGGCCGACTTCGGTTGGGACGTCGACGATGCCACAGGTTGGGCGGCGGGCCGGTTAGAGGACGCCATCGGCGTCGAGGCGCGTTACTCATTCGACCTGGCTACTGAAATCCCATTGCGGGCACGGCTTTTCCGCGCGGCCGAGGACGACCACGTGCTGATGGCCGTGGTGCACCATATCGCTGCGGACGGCTGGTCGATCACACCGCTGGTGCGCGATCTGGGTGTGGCCTATGCCAGCCGATGCGCCGGGCAAGCCCCGCGGTGGGCTGAATTGCCGCTGCAGTACGTCGATTACACGCTGTGGCAGCGCGCCCAGTTCGGTGATTTCGACGACACCGGCAGCCCAATCGGTACGCAGTTGGCCTACTGGCAGGATGCGCTGGCCGGGATGCCCGAACGCCTGCCGCTGCCGACCGACCGGCCCTACCCGCCGGTCGCCGATCAGCGCGGCGCCACCGTGGCCGTGGACTAGCCGGCCGAGCTGCAGCACACGGTGCGCGACGTCGCCCGCGAGCACAACGCGACCAGTTTCATGGTGGTGCAGGCCGCTTTGGCGGTCTTGCTGTCGCAATTGAGCGCGAGTTCTGATGTGGCGGTGGGGTTTCCGATTGCCGGGCGCCGCGATCCGGCCCTCGATGAGTTGGTCGGGTTTTTCGTCAACACCTTGGTGCTGCGGATCGATCTGGCCGGGAATCCCAGTGTCGCCGATGTGCTGGCCCAGGTGCGGCGGCGCAGCCTGGCCGCCTACGAACACCAGGACGTGCCCTTCGAAGTGCTCGTCGAACGGCTCAACCCCACCCGATCCCTGGCCCATCACCCGCTGATCCAGGTGGCGTTGGCCTGGCAGAACCTTCCCGGACACGATAACGATCCCGTCGCCAGGTTGGCGTTGGGTGATGTTCAAGCCACGCCGATGCCGGCAGACACCCACACCGCTCGCATGGACCTGAGCTTCTCCCTGTCTGAACGTCTGACCGGGGTCGGTGAGCCCGCTGGGATCGGCGGGACGGTGGAATTCCGCACCGACGTGTTCGACCCGGCCAGCGTCGAAGCACTTATCAAGCGGTGGCAGCGAGTGATAGTGGCCATGACCACCGACCCGAGCCGGCGTTTGTCGTCGATCGACCTGCTCGATGCCGATGAGCATGCCCGCCTCGATGAGATCGGCAATCGGGCGGCGTTGACCCGGCCCGCAGCCGCGCCGACGTCGGTTTCCGTGTTGTTCGACGCGCAGGTCACCCGCTCCCCGGAGGCAGTGGCGGTGACCTCCCAAGGCCAGTCTCTGACGTATCGGGAACTCGTTGAGGCCGCGAACCGGTTGGCGCACCTGTTGGCCGGCCGGGGCGTGGGGTCGGGGCAGTGTGTGGCGGTGCTGTTGGAGCGCTCCGCGGAAGCGATCATCGCGATGCTGGCGGTACTGAAGACGGGCGCGGCCTATCTGGCGATCGACGCGGCGCTGCCTGGGCCCCGGATGGAATTCATGCTCACCGACGCCGCGCCGATTGCCGCGATCACCACCGCAGAATTGGCCGACCGGCTGGACGGGCATGATCTGCTGGTCATCGACGTCAGTGATATCGGGGCCCCCGCCGCCGACACCGAACCCGGGACCGCGCTGCCGCCGCCCGCCCCGGACGACGTTGCGTACCTGATCTACACCTCCGGCACGACCGGTGTCCCTAAGGGGGTGGCCGTCACCCACCGTAATTTGACGCACTTGGCGGACTCATCGCCTCAACAGCTGCCGGCGGCGCAGGTGTGGACCCAGTGCCATTCCTATGCTTTCGACTTCTCAGTGTGGGAGATCTGGGCTGCACTGCTGGGCGGAGCGCGGCTGGTGATTGTGCCCGAGTCGGTGGCGACCTCGCCCGACGACTTCCATGCCCTCCTGGTTAGCGAGCGGGTCAACGTGCTCACCCAGACCCCGTCGGCGGTCGCGGCGCTCTCCCCGCGGGGTTTGGAGTCGGTGGCGTTGCTGCTCGGCGGTGAGGCCTGCCCGGGCGAGGTGGTGGACCGGTGGGCGCCCGGGCGGGTGATGATCAACGCGTACGGCCCCACCGAGATCACCGTGTACGCGTCGATGAGCGCGCCTCTAACGGCGGGGTCCGGGGCGGCCCCGATCGGTGCGCCGGTATGGACGACGGCGCTGTTCGTGCTGGACCAGTGGTTGCGACCGGTGCCGCCCGGGGTGGTCGGTGAGCTGTATGTGGCCGGTAGTGGCGTGACGTGTGGGTACGTGGGCCGGTCGGGTTTGACGGCAGCACGATTCGTGGCGTGCCCGTTCGGCAGAGCCGGAGCACCCGGAGAAAGGATGTATCGCACCGGGGACCTGGTGTGTTGGCGCGCCGACGGGCAGCTGCAGTACCTCGGGCGCGAGGATGACCAAGTCAAAATCCGCGGGTACCGCATCGAACTCGGGGAGGTTCAGGCCGCGCTCGCCGCACTGGACGGGGTCGCGCAGGCGGTGGTGACCGCCCGTGAAGACCACCCCGGTACCAAACGTCTGGTCGGCTACATCACCGGAACCGCGGACCCAGCCGCCGCGCGCGCCGCACTGGCCGAGCGGCTGCCGGCGTACATGGTCCCGGCCGCGGTCATGGTGCTCGACGCATTGCCGTTGACGGCCAACAACAAACTCGACACCCGCGTCCTGCCGGCACCGGAATACCACGATGCCGATCGATACCGCGCCCCGGCCGACGCGATCGAGGAGATCCTGGCCGGTATCTACGCACAAGTCCTCGGGCTCGAGCGGGTGGGGGTCGACGACTCGTTCTTCGACCTGGGGGGGGACAGCATCTTGTCGATGCAGGTGGTGGCCCGAGCCCGGGCGTCGGGTGTGCTGTGTCGGCCGCGCGACATCTTCGTTGAGCAGACCGTGGCCCGCCTGGCTCGAGTGGTCGGGGTGGCCCGTGGTGACGGCGGCCCGATTGACGAGGGTGTCGGGCCCGTCGCGGCGACCCCGATCATCCGTTGGCTGCGCGACATTGAGAGGACCGGCGGCCCGGTCGACCAGTTCAACCAGACGATGGTGGTGCGAGCCCCGGCGGGGGTGACCGAGGCCGACGTCGAGGTGGTACTTCAGGCTCTGCTGGATCGGCATGCCATGCTGCGGCTGCGCGTTGACGACGACGGTGCAGGCGGTTGGTCGCTACATGTGCCCGAACCGGGTGCGGTGAACGCCGGTGGGTGCCTGCACGTGGTCGATGTGTTGTCCGATGAGGCGCTGGTGGTGGCCCGGTCCCGGTTGAACCCGGTCACCGGAGCGATGGTCAGCGCGCTGTGGGTGACCTGCACCGGCCAGTTGGTGCTAATCATTCACCACTTGGCCGTCGACGCGGTGTCCTGGCGGATCCTGCTCGAAGACCTCAATACCGCCCTGGCCCAACACCACCACGGACAACCGGTGGCATTGCCGGCGTCCGGAACCTCATTCGCCCGATGGGCGTCGTTGCTCGGCGAGCAAGCTGGCGCCCCGACAGTGGTGGATCAGGCCGACAGCTGGCGACGAGTCTTGGCGGCTTCGGCCGCGCTGCCGGCGGCACGACCCGAGCTGGACACCTACGCCACCGCTGGGCACCTGACGGCAGCACTGGACGTCGAGACGACCCGCCTACTGCTCGGTGAAGTTCCGGCGGCGTTTCACGCAGGGGTGCACGACATCCTGTTGATCGCCTACGGACTGGCGTTGGCGCGGTTCTTAAACACCAACGACACCAACGCGCCGGTCGGCATCGACGTCGAAGGCCACGGCCGCGACGAAGACCTTGCTCCCGACCTCGAGCTGTCCCGCACCGTCGGCTGGTTCACCACCAAGTACCCGGTGGCTTTCAACGTCGGGGCGCCCCTCGGCGGGCTGCGTTGGTCCCAGGTGGTGGCTGGCGAGCCGGCGCTGGGCCCGGTCATCAAGGACGCCAAGGAGCAACTCCGCGCGCTACCCGATGGCCTGACCTACGGACTGCTGCGCTACCTCAACCCCGACGTCAACCTGGCCGGACCCGACCCCACCATCGGGTTCAACTACCTCGGCCGGCTCGGAGCGATCGCGACGGCCGAGGCCGAGGCCTCCGGTGATCTGTGGCAGGTCAGCCACGACGGATTATCGGTCACCGCCGCCGCCGCGGCGGTACCGATGCCACTGAGCCATACCGTGGAACTCAACGCCAGCACCGTCGACACCGAGACCGGCCCGCGCCTGCACGCCACCTGGACGTGGGCGCCCTCGGCGCTGGACGACGCCCAGATCGGCCGACTCAGCCAACTCTGGTTCGACGCCCTGACCGGCATCTGCGCCCACGTCCACCACGGCGGCGGCGGCCTGACCCCCTCCGACATCACCCCCGCCCGGCTCACCCAACACCAGATCGACGAGCTGAACCAGGACCACCAGATCGCTGACGTCCTGCCCCTGACCCCCCTACAACAGGGACTGCTGTTCCACGCCAACACCGCCAGCGGCAACGACGACGTCTACGCCATGCAACTCGACATCACGGTCACCGGCCCACTGGACCCCGACCGGCTGCGCGAGGCCGTGCACACCGTGGTCAACCGCCACCCCAACCTGGCCGCGCGGTTCAGCCCTCGATTCGGCGAACCGGTGCAGATTATCCCCGCCGACCCCAGAGTCCCCTGGCAGTACCTCGAGCTGGCCACTGAAGACCCCGATGTCGACGTACAGATCCAGCGGCTGTGCGCCGCCGAACGCGCCGCGGTCTGCGACCTCGCCCACCAGCCGGCCTTTCGAGCGGCTTTGATCCGCACCGCCGACGACCGGCACCGGTTGGTGCTGACAAATCATCACATCGTGCTCGATGGCTGGTCGCTTCCGATCGTGCTGCAAGAAGTATTCGCCAGCTACTACGGTCAGCGGCTTCCCGCCGCCGGGTCCTATCGCAGGTTCGTCACGTGGCTTGCCGGTCGAGACCTCGATGCCGCCCGCACCGCGTGGCGCGAAGTCCTGGCCGGCTTCGATACCCCCACCCTGGTCGCAGGTAGAGGTCGGCCGGGATTAGGGCGGCGAGGCACCGAATCGTTCCGGTTGCCCGCCGAGACCACCAGGGCCATCACCGAGCTGGGCCGCAGCTGCCACACCACCGTGAACACGGTGCTCCAAGCCGCCTGGGCGCAGCTGCTGATGTGGCTGACCGGTCACCACGATGTGGCGTTCGGGGTCGCGGTTTCGGGGCGGTCAGCCGAGGTGGCCGGCGCGGAATCAATGGTCGGCCTGCTGATCAACACCGTGCCAGTCCGAGCTACCATCACCCCGGCCACCACCATCGCCGACCTGCTCGGCCAACTGCAACGCGCTTATACCAAGACCCTCGAGCACCAGCATCTGGCACTCAGCGAGATCCACGGCGCTACCGGCCACGACCAACTCTTCGACTCCCTCTTCATCTACCAGAACTATCCGGTGGACAACACCGCGTTGTTCGGAGCCAACGGGTTGGCGGTCACCGAGTTCACGAGCCGCGAATACAACCACTACCCGCTGACCATGCAAGCCACGCCCGGCAGCGAAATGGGCCTCCGCATCGAATTCGACACCGACGTGTTCGACTCGGCCAGCATCGAAAGACTCGTCCAGCGGATCAAGCGGGTGCTGGCGGCCATGACCGGCGATTCGGTGCAACAGTCATGAGCGCCGACTCCACCCGGCGGTTGTTGTCGCTGGATCTGCTGGATGCCGGTGAGCACACGCAGCTGGATGAGTGGGGCAATCGGGCGGTGTTGACCGAGCCTGGACCGGTGGGGGTGTCGGTTCCGGTGTTGTTTGCTGCGCAGGTGGCCCGCGCGCCGGAGGCGGTGGCGGTCAGCTTCGAGGGCGCGTCCATGACGTACCGGGAACTCGATGAGGCCGCCAATCGGTTGGCGCACCTGTTGGCCGGTCGGGGGGCGGGTCCGGGTGAGTGTGTGGCGTTACTGTTGGAGCGCTCCGCGGAGGCGGTCGTGGCGATGTTGGCGGTGCTGAAGTCCGGGGCGGCGTATCTGCCGATCGATCCCGCGCTGCCGGATGCGCGGATCGAGTTCATGCTCGCCGACGCCGCGCCGATCGCCGCGGTCACCACCGCTGATATGGTCGCCCGGCTGGACGGGCATGGCCTGCTGGTCGTCCACGTCAGTGACCCCCGCATCGACAGCCAACCCAGCACGGCACTCCCGGCGCCGGACCCCGACGATATCGCCTACCTCATCTACACCTCGG
>DASXMA010000365.1:0-2176 GCA_036495965.1 Mycobacterium sp. | reverse complement strand
ACCCGGGTGAAGCCGCCGTCAGCGTGCGGCTTCCACTCGCACTCGAGGTAGCCGGCGGCACCCAGCGCCAGATGCACGCCCTCGTCGAAGTTGTCGCCGGTTTCCCGGTCGCGGCGTATGACGTCCTCGGTCACATGGGTTTTCAGGAAATCGCGTGCCTCGTCGAAAAAGGCCTGATCGCCGTCGGCGAGCGTGACTCGTGAGAAGTCCACTTATGCGTCCTTTCCTGAACGGCTTTCGCGCGCGGCGACGATCTCGGCGATGTATTTGGCGCTGGCGCCGGGGTCCCCCCCGGCCAGCGCCCATCCACGGGCACGCACCAGATACGCCGTCGCGGCCGCCTCCGCCGATACGCCGAGACCACCTTGCACGTGTACGGCCATCGTCGCGGCCTTTGCCGCTTCTTCGGCCATGAACACGTACGCCGACGGCGCCAACTCCGGGCGCTCGTCGGGCTCGTTGTCCAAGAACCAGGCGGCGCGACGGGCCAGATTGCGGCCGCCCTGCACAGTGATCGCGATGTTGGCAAGGGGATGCGAGATGCCCTGCAATGTCGAGATCGGCACGCCCAGCGTGTAGCGCGTCTTGGCGAACTCCGCCGCGATCGTCATGGTCTCTTCGACCAGGCCCGCCAACGCCGCAGCGGTCAGCACCCGCCATTCATCCAGTGCCCGTTGATAGTGCGCCAAGGCGTCGGGGCCGCTCGCCAGCACCACTCGGGTATCGGCGGCCGCCGGGTCGACCCACGCCATTGGCAGCCGGCCGATGTTGTCCACCTTGGTGGGTCGGGTATCGAACGTCAGCCGTACCACGTCGTCGCCATCGCGGACGATGATCTGGTCTGCGATCGATCCGGTCGGGATCAGCCGGATCCCGGTAACGTTGTCGTGTTGCGGGTCGAACGCCGCGAGCTGCTTGCCGTTGACGACGTCGGATTCCGCCGAGCCAAGTCGCGCCAGCAACCGCGCAGCGCACACGTGGTCGATCCACGGCACGGGCGCCAGCGAGCGCCCGATCTCCTCGGCCACCAACGTCAAGTCGACAAGCGTCGCATCGTCGCCGCCGACGGTGTGCGGCAACGCCATGGTCGTCGCACCCATCCCGCACAGCCGCTCCCACAGGCTCTTGTCGAACCCGGATTCCTCTGCGGCCCGGACGGTCTCGATCGGACAGTGCGTCTTGAAGAAATCCCGGTAGGCGGCCTGCAAAGCCTGGTGATCTTCGGTCAGGCTGTAGTCGAGCCTGCGTAGTTCGTAGCGGTCCATCGTCAGTGCTCCTCCTGGCCGTGAAAGAAGAATTCGTGCGCGTTGTTGTAGAGGTAGTTCTCCAGGACATCGGTGGGGAGGTCCAGAGACTGAGCTTCGGGGACGACGCGGCGCATTTTCAGCACCGGCCAGTCGGAGGCGAAGATCACTTTGTTGGCTCCGCGGGTCCGCATGTAGTGCAGCAGGCTCTCCGGCAGCCGCTTGGGCGACCATGCCGATGTCATCAGGCGCAGATTGGCGTATTTGATGAGTAATCGGATCGCGATGTCCCACCAGGGATCTGCGCCGTGAATCATGCAGAGCTTCAGTTCGGGGAAGCGCACACAGACCCGGTCGAGGTGCATGGGGTTCTGTACCTCGCCGGGGATGGGCGGTCCGGGAATGCCGGTGTTGATGCACAGCGGTAGTCCAAGCTCGGCGCATTTGGTATACAGCGGATAGTAGACGGCATCGCTCGGGGGGTATTGTCCGTCGCCCCAGAAGCTTGGTCCCACAACGGCATACACGACCGGAAGGTCGTTGACGACGGCACTGAGTTCGCGCAACGACGGCATCGGGCGCAGCAGGTTCACACCACCCATCGCCAGCGCGAACCGATCCGGTTTTGCCTCGACGAACTTGCGCGCGGTGACCGACGGCTTCGCGAGGTTATCCATCAGCACGGCCTTACGCACACCTTGCTCATCCATCTCGTCGAGCAGCTCCGCCAAGTCGACCGGCGCGAACATCGACTCCGGACCCTTGAAGTAGTCGTCGCGGACCTTAAGCATCCACGTGGGTTGCTTCTCGGTCTCACCGAAGTGAACATTTATCAGACAGTCAATTGCGTTCATGTCGACATCGGCGCCTTTTCTGTCGCTTGGGTTTTCGCCCACCGGTAATCGGCCTTCCCATTGCCCAGGCGATGGACC
>DASXMA010000364.1:0-5199 GCA_036495965.1 Mycobacterium sp. | reverse complement strand
GGCCGAACCGACGTACGAGAACACGTTGCGGGAGTTGCACACCGACGCGGGCGTGCTGCGCTATCACGAGGCCGGGGACGGCCCGCCGCTGTTGCTGCTGCACGGTTCGGGCCCCGGGGTGACCGGCTGGCGCAACTACCGGGGCAATATCGGCTTCTTCGCCGAGCACTTCCGCTGCCTGATCCTGGAATTCCCCGGCTTCGGGGTCAGCGACGACTTCGGCGGCCACCCGATGGTCACCGCATTCGGCACCGTTTCGCCTTTCCTGGACGCGCTCGGCGTCGAGCAGACGCACATCGTCGGCAATTCGATGGGCGGCGGCGTCGGCATCAACTTCGCCATCCAGAATCCGGATCGCATCGGCCGGCTGGTGACAATCGGCGGGATTGGGACCAACATCTTCAGTCCCAGCCCCAGTGAGGGCATCCGGCTCTTGCAGGAGTTCATCGAAGACCCCACCCGGCAACGGCTCGTCGACTGGCTGAAATCAATGGTGTACGCCCAGTCGTTGGTCACCGACGAACTGATCGAGGAGCGCTGGCAGCTGGCCACCGATCCTGCGACACTGGCCGCAGCGCGCCGCATGTACGGCAAGGCAGCGTTCGCCGCGATGAACGCGGCGATGAATGCCTCCGACAGACCGATGCCGTGGGCCGTCATGCACAAGCTGGCGGCACCCACGCTGCTGACGTGGGGCCGAGACGACCGGGTGAGCCCACCCGACATGGCGTTGATCCCGATGCGCACCATCCCCAACGCGGAACTGCACATATTCCCCAACTCCGGGCATTGGGCCATGATCGAAGCCAAGGAAGCGTTCGAAAGCACAGTCATGGGGTTCCTATCCCGCGAATAGCTAGCGGGATCCCGCGAGGCTCTTGATCAGCCAGGCACGCGCGTCGGGGTTACCGTCGAGCAACTCGACTGGTGCGGGTGGTGATCTGCCACTGCTCATCGGTCCGTCGGTCGGTCACAGTGGTCCTCCTAATCACTGGGTGGCTCCAGCATCGACGGGCAAAGTTACCGCAGTGATGTAGCGCGCCTCGTCGGAAGCCAGGAACAGCGCGGCGTTGGCGACGTCCACCGCGTCTATCCATGGCACCGCGAGCATGTTCATGCTGCGAGCTGCCTCAGCGAACTCGGTACGCGTGGGCGGCCGGTCCAAATCGGGGCGAAACGCGGCACTGACGGCGTCGTTCTGGATCATCGGAGTGTCGACGTTGGTCGGATGGACGCAGTTGACCCGAATATTGTGTGGCGCAAGCTCGTTGGCCAGACTGCACATCAAGCCGACCACGCCGTGCTTGGCGGCTGTGTAGTGCGCGACGCCGACCAGGCCACGCAGCCCGGCGATGGAATTGGTCAGAACCATTGCACCGGAGCAGCGTGCGATCAGGTGCGGAGCACCGGCCCGGCAAGTGTGCCACACACCGGTGAGATTGACATCCAGCATGGTGCGCCACGCGTTTTCGCTCAGATCGACCGCCATGTCGCGAGATGTGATTCCTGCGGTTGCGCAGACCACGTCCAGTCTGCCGAACCGCTCGACGCCGCGGTCGGTGGCGGCCTGTACACGGGCCAGGTCGCGCACGTCGACGATTTCGGTGTGCACCCGGGCGCCGGCCTCGGCGACCTGATAGGCCGTCTGGTCCAGGTCGGCGGGTGTGCTGTGCGGGATCACCACCGTGTCGACCGGGGCGCACACGTCCAGCGCCACGATGTCGGCGCCCTCCTGTGCGAACCGCACGGCTTGCGCGCGTCCGATCCCCCGTGCCGCGCCGGTGATCAGGGCGACCTTGTCTCTTAGCCGCCCGCCGGGCCTCACGCTCATGTCGTCTTCTGCGTCAGGCCGGCGTCGACGACCAGCTGGGTGCCCGTGATGTAGCGGGCTTGGTCGGAGGCCAAAAACACCGCCGCGTTGGCGATGTCGACGGATTCCACCCACGGCACCGGCAGCAAGTTGCGCGTCTGCAACACCTCGGCGGCGTCGGCCGCCGTCGGGTTGTCCAGGTCGGGCCGCAGGCGCCGGAACATCGCCTCGTTGAGCACCATCGGTGTCGCCACCGGCCCGGGGTGCACGGTGTTGACCCGGATGCTGCGTGGACCCAGCTTGTTGGCGAGCGTGCGCGCCAATCCCACGACAGCATGCTTGCTGGCGGTGTAATGCGCCGTGTTCGCGGTGCCGCGAATACCATTGGTGGAGCTGATGATAATGACGGAGCCACCCTGCTCCCCCACGTGCGGTACGCCCGCCTTGACCGTGTGCCAGACCCCGGTGAGATTGATGTCGAGCGTGCGCTGCCACACCCGCGGGTCGAGTTCCCACGAGGGGCCGCCCGGGAGGTGGATTCCGGCGTTGGCGACGATCACGTCAAGGCGACCCAGTTCGGCGACACCGGTGTCGGTTGCGGCCGTCACCGCCCCGAGGTCGCTGACGTCGGCCAGGCCTGTCGCGCACCGTCGGCCCCGGTTTTCGACTTGCGTTGCGGTACCGCGTAGCTCGTCTGCGGTCGCGGGCACATCGAGTGCGATCACATTGGCGCCTTCGTCGGCGAACCGCTCACAGTGCGTGCGTCCGGTGCCCCGTGCGGCACCGGTGACCAGCACGACCTTGTCAAGCAATCCCGTCATCGCGGCGTTTTGACCAGATCGAAGCCGTGGTAGCCGGCGTCGGCGACCTCGGCGCAGATGTCGTTGTACGTCACGAAGCCCCCGACGAACAGCATGAAGCCCCTTGGTTTTCCCGGTACGTTCGCACCCATGTACCAGGAGTTCGCCTTGGTGAACAGCGTCGTCTCGGCCCGCCGGGCGCATTCGGCGACCCAGCCATCCACGCTGTCCACGCTGGCTTCGATTGCGGCGTAATCGTGGTTGTCGAGGTAGGTGATGGCCCCAGCGATCCAGTTCACCTGAGCTTCGGCGTGCAGCACCATGTTCGCCAGCACGGCGGGTGCTCCCGGACCCGAGATCAAAAACAGATTGGGAAACCCGTCAACGCCCAATCCCAGATACGTGCGGGGTCCGTGCGCCCAGTCGTCGCGCAGGGCCGTACCGTTACGTCCGACGATGTCGATCTTGCCCAGCGCCCCGGTCATCGCGTCGAAACCCGTTGCCAGCACGATCATGTCGACGTCGTAGTGGGCTTCGCTTTTGTCAATCCCAGTGGTGTTGATCCCGGTAGTGTCAACGGATTCGATCGGGGTGGCGCGTACGCTGACCAGCGACACATTGGGCCGGTTGAAGGTCTGAAAGTAGTGGCTGTCGGTGCAGATTCGCTTGGTGCCGATCGGGTGATCATCGGGCAGGAGCATGTCGGCGACCGTGGGTTCGTCGATGACTGCCCGGACTTTCTCCTCGTAGAATTTACGGGCCTCTTCATTGGCCTCCAGATCGGTCATCTGGTCCGGGAATGTCTTCGAGAACAGCACTCCGCCCAGCTGCCATCGCTTTTCGAAGGCCGCGCGACGCTCCTGAGGGGTGAACTCCATCGTCGGCTTCGGGGCGGTGATATGCGGTGAGCCACCGCCGCTGCGCCACGACAGCCTGCGCCGCTCCGCGTAGCAGGCCTTGATGTCGTCCAGCTCTTCGGGGGACAACGGCTTATTGCCCGCCGGGACACTGTAATTGGGGGTGCGCTGGAAGACGTAGAGGTGGCCCGCCTGCTCGGCGATCAGCGGAATCGATTGAATTCCGGAGGATCCGGTGCCGATGACCGCAACCCGCTTGCCGGTGAAGTCGACGGGATCGTGAGGCCATTGGGCGGTGTGGTTGATCTCGCCGGCAAAGGTGTCCAGGCCGTTGAAGTTCGGGGTCAGCGCGGCCGACAGCGGGCCGGTTGCCATTAGACAAAACCGCGCCGAGAGCACCTGCCCGGCATCGGTGGTGACCGTCCAGCGCAGCGCCGTCTCATCCAGCACCGCCGAGACCACGCGGGTGTTGAGCGCGATGTCGCGGCGCAGGCCGAGCTTGTCGGCGACCCAGTTCAGGTAGCTGAGGATCTCGGCCTGGGTGGCGTACTTTTCGGTCCAGTTCCATTCCTGCTGCAGTTCGTCGGAGAACGAGTAGCAGTAGTCGACACTCTCGACGTCACAGCGCGCGCCCGGATAGCGGTTGTAGTACCAGGTGCCGCCCAGCTCGGGTGCGGCTTCGAGCACCCGCACCGAGAGACCTTGGCTGCGCAGCTTGTGCAGGGCGTACAGACCGGCGAACCCCGCGCCGACCACTATTACATCGAGAGGCAGCTGCCCGGCATTGTTCACAAGCACTCACGGTAGGGCCTTAGTCGTCGTGGAACCGTTCCCCTTCCCGGTCAACGGACGCTCCAGGCGAGTTCTCCCGACCACCGGGCATGGATACTTGCCCGCCCGCGTTGATCGCAGACCATCGGCTCATGTCAGAAGTCGCCCACGTCGAAGTCGAGCTGGATGGTCAGCGACATCGTTTGCGCTGGCCCCGCAGTCAGACCCTGGTCGACATGTTGCTCGACGCGGGCATTGACGCGCCGCACTCGTGCCGGGAAGGCCGCTGCGGTTCGTGTGTGGCAACCGTCGTCGCGGGTGAGGTCGATATGGCGGCATGCGACATGCTGGAAGCCGACGACCTGCAGGACGGCCTGATCCTCGCGTGTCAGGCCAGGCCGGCCAGCGCCGATCTTCACGTCAAGTTTTGACCGCATTTACGCCCGCTCACCGGGATTGCCTTCGGGTCGGGCATGGACTGCGGTAGACCATTACTAAGCCCCCACACGTAAGGACGACAGCATGAGCGAGCGGGTTATTGACCGGGTGATGGCCATGGCCGATCAGTTGCGCGACCAGGCCGCCGAAGCCGAAAAGATCGGCCGGCTCACCGACGACACCGTCAAGCTAATGAAAGGCGCCGGCCTGATCAGGCTGCTGCAACCCAAGAGTTACCAAGGGTTTGAGGTCCACCCCCGCGAGTGGGCCGAGACGGCGATGGCCACCGCGGCGCTGGATCCGGCCGCCGGCTGGATCGTCGGCGTGGTGGGCGTGCACCCCTACCAGCTGGCCTATGCCGACCCAAAGGTGCCCGCCGAGGTCTGGGCCGACGACGTCGACACCTGGATGGCCTCCCCGTACGCGCCGCAGGGTGTGGCCAAGCCCGTCGACGGCGGCTACATCTTCAACGGCCGCTGGCAGTTCAGCTCGGGCACCGACCATTGCGACTGGATCATCCTGG
>DASXMA010000363.1:0-6036 GCA_036495965.1 Mycobacterium sp. | reverse complement strand
CGGCGTCGCCCAAGCCGACCATGCCAGTTGATGCGAGCCATCGGCGATCATGCGCAGCATCAGGCCAACGCCCAGAGCTGCGACCGTAAGCCCCGTGGCACTGGATCGCCTCGGCATGACTTGTGCGGCGAGCAGAGCTGTTGTCGCGAAAGTCAAAGCAACACAGGTGATCCCGGCTGCATGGATCACTGCGCCGGCCAGTTCAGTACCGGCCGCCAAAAGGCCCGCCGCGACCGCCACGCCGATCAGCGCCGCGGATCCAACAAGAGCGGCCAGGCAGCGGACAACCACATCGGCCATTCGCAGGCGTCCCGCGAGTAGCAGATCCCACCGCCGGCTGTCCTCCTCACCGCGGGTAATACGTGTGGCGGCAAGCATGATCCATACGCTCGCGAGCACCGAAACGGGTGTGCCGGTGCGCCACACAGTGAAACCGCCGGGATCGTCGAGAGCGACCGGTGGGCCCGACAAGATCCTTATGGCGGGATTCGCAGCAAGCACGCGCAAACCCGATTCATCCAGCAAGGCGCCGATCGGCTGGTATTGGAAGGCGACCAACGCCGACATACCTCCGCAGATCAAGGCGACCAACGCGGCACTACGGCCAAGCTGGCGGACGGCCAGCCGGCTCACAGCCCGGCCCGGCGCGAGTTGCGGCCCGGCGGCCACCGGCGAATCGGGCAGCGTGGCGGTTGTCATCGTGCAGCTTCTCCGTAGTAGTCGAGAAAGATCTCCTCGAGTGTCGGTTCGTGCATCGCGAGCGCGGTAATGTCGGCTGTGGCGAGCGCTCGAAGCGCGGCCACCGGCGATCCAGTCAGCTTGAACCGCAACCGTTCACCGTCCAGCTGCTCGACACTCGACACAGCCGCAATATCTTGGAGGGAAGGTTGGACGCCGCGATAGGACACCTCGACTACGGTCCGGCGCAACCGGCGTAAATCGGCGATGCTGTCAACTTCAACGAGTCGCCCGGCACGTAGAATCGCTACCCGGTCGCATACGGCTTCCACCTCGGCCAGCTGATGAGAGCTGAGGAACACCGTCTGGCCTCGCTCGCGTGCTTCTGCGATACAGCCGCGAAATTCTCTCTCCATCAACGGATCCACGCCGCTTGTCGGCTCGTCGAGCACTAGAAGCGGAGCCCGTGTCGCGAATGCAGCGACAAGGGCCACCTTCTGCCGGTTGCCGGTCGAATAGGTCCGGGCCGGCTTGTCGAGCTCGAGATCGAAACGGTCGACCAACTCGTCGCGGTAGGCCGCGTCGACACCGGGGCCCACGCAGCCAAGCAGCTCAAGGATTTCGGCGCCCGTCAGTCGCGGCCACAGCACAACATCAGCGGGCACGTATGCGATGTGACGATGGGACCGACGGACGTCACCCGCATCGCAACCGAATATCTTCGCACTGCCTGCGGTCGGGCGAATCAATCCGAGCAGCAGGCGGATCGTCGTCGACTTGCCGGCACCGTTGGGGCCCAGGAACCCGAACACCTCGCCGGGCGCGACGCTCATACTCAGATCCTCGACGGCCACGACACGGCCGAACCGTTTGGTCAGACCGTCGATACGGATGGCAGGGCTGAAAGCAGTGCGCGCCGAGGACTCCATGCCCCGAAGGGTAAGTCACCCGCCGAGAAGATCTCTCGGACCCGACCCAGAGACCGCTCAAGCTGACCTCTCCTGCAGCTGCGCCGTCAGCGGGGCCGATGAATTCATTCCACTGGTCCGCATGCTGCCGCTTTATAGACATTACGGTTTGAGCATTGCCGTCTGTTCCGCAATTCTTTCCGGCCCACCCATTCCTCCCGCATTTTTCGGCTCGTCGCAGGACCTCGTTGACTTCGAGCTGGAATACGAAGCGTCCGATGATTATTTGAACTTCCTGCGCGTCTTTGACGTGACACTGGTGATAAGAACGATGCTGCGCGGCTGGCGATCCTTCGACATCCGTTCACCTTTGCTGACATATGTCAGAAAAGGCGAACCGGTGTTCGCTCGCATTACTAGCGGAGCACCGAAAACTTCATCGTCCTAGCGGGGCCCGCGCCCCCCGGTAGCGAAACGCCACAAGCGGATACATCACGGCAGATCACATCAGAGGAAGCCGCAATCGGCCCAAGCCTGCGACGTGCGCACGAGTTACTGAGGTGTGTCAGGAGTCGCATCAAAACTTTGCCGAAACCCGGGACCGACCTTGTCGGGCTCCAGTATGGTCGGGTTGACTAGTTCGGGGCTAGTGCGAGTGACGCCATGCTCGACTCATGTCTGCGCGCGATCGGCTTGCGAGAGTCGGCTTCTGATAAGTCAACACGATCGGGTTGGGAGTCGGATGGAACTCGATAGACAAGCACTTCCGCTGACGCGGGGACAGCTAGACATCTGGCTTGCGCAGGAAACGGGCAGCTTCGGTGCGAAGTGGCAGCTCGGCGAGCTTGTGCGAATCGAGGGCACGGTCGAGCCTGGTTTGCTTGAGCGGGCGATCGTTCAAGCGGTGCGCGAGGCCGAACCACTTAGAGCCGCGTTTTTCGAGGTGGATGGCCAGGTTTTCCAAAAACCGGTTGATTACCCGGACGTTGAGCTCGCTCGCTACGATCTCGTCGGCTCGCAGGATCCTGCACGGGACGCCTATCAGCTGGCATCATCGATCCAACGCACGCTGATGCCGCTCGGTGGCCCACTGTTCAAATTTGCGTTATTGCAGACGCGGGTAGATGAATTTTATTTGTTCGCATGCTGCCATCATATAGTGGTCGACGGAATCGGTCTTACTCTTGTTTGTCATCGGATCGCGGACATCTATAATTCAATTACTTCTGGCGTGTCGATTCCTCCTGCTTTTTTTGGATCGCTGAGTGATCTGATTGATTGCGAATTAGAATACGAAGCGTCCACCGATTATCTCGATGATCAGGCCTATTGGATCAGGAACCTTCCACCGGAAAGCGAACCGCGTTATCGGTTGGCGCCCGCCGCCGCGGGTGGCCGTGATCCGGATGAATCTTCAGAACCGGTTCAATTGGACCCCTCCGTCGTTGCCGGAATCCAAGTGTTGTCAAAGGGCTTGGGGGTGCGTCGATCGTCGGTGATTACCGCAGCATGCGCACTCCTGGTGCGCGCGTTCGACACTGAGAGTTCGGAGGTGGTGCTTGATTTTCCGGTAAGCAGGCGTGTGCGTCCGGAAACACAGACGGTGGCGGGAATGATTTCCGGGTTTGTGCCACTGGTGTTGAAAGCTTCGCCGGAGTCTGCGGTTGCTGGTTTTTGTAAACACGTCGACACGCGAATGCGAGAAGCGCTGCAGCATCAGCGGTTCCCGGTGCACGCTATTGATTATAAGGCGCGCCTCCGCGGCTCCGGGCAGGCGTCGAATCGGGTAGTTGTTAATTTTATTCCGGCTACACATATGGCGGATCTTGCTGGTGCCCCGGTATCGGGGACCCTGACCCATGCCGGCCCTGTCGAGTTTGGGCTGGTCTTTTTTAGAGACGGCGACCAGCTTTTTCTCAGCACGGCGGGTCCTGGACAGTTCTTTTCGAATTCCGATGTCTACGATCTTGCGAGACGTTTAGAGCGGGTGTTGGCAGCGATGACCGCCGATCCGGGGCGGTCGTTGTCGTCGGTGGATCTGCTCGATGAGGCCGAGCATGGCCGCCTGGATGAGCTCGGTAGCCGGGCGGTGTTGACCCAGACCGGCACGCCGGTGTCGATTCCGGTGTTGTTCTCCGAACAGGTGGGCCACGCCCCCGAGGCGGTGGCGGTGACCTTCAAGGGCCGCTCCCTGACCTACTGCGAGCTTGATGAGGCCGCTAACCGGTTGGCGCACCTGCTGGTCGGCCGGGGTGCGGGGCCGGGTGAGTGTGTGGCGCTGCTGGTGGAGCGATCAGCCGAGGCGATCGTGGCAATTTTGGCGGTGCTCAAGACCGGGGCGGCCTATTTACCGATCGACCCGGCGGTGCCGACTTCCCGGATCAAATTCATGATCGCCGACTCCGCGCCGATGGCCGCGATCACCACCGCCGCGTTTGCTGGCCGGCTAGACGGGTGCGATCTGCTGGTGATCGATGTCGACGATCCCCGTGTTGACACTCAACCCAGCACCGCGCTGCCAGCTCCGAACGGCGACGATATCGCCTACCTCATTTACACCTCGGGTACCACCGGGACCCCGAAGGGGGTGGCGGTCACTCACCAGAGTGTGACCCAGTTGCTGGCGCGGTTGGATGGTGGTTTGCCGGCGGCGGGAGTCTGGTCGCTGTGTCATTCGTTGGCCTTCGACGTGTCGGTGTGGGAGATCTTCGGCGCGCTGCTGCGGGGCGGGCGGCTGGTGGTGGTGCCCGAAGCGCTGGTGACCTCACCGCCGGACTTACGCGACGTGCTGGTTGCTGAAGAGGTCAGCGTGTTGACCCAGACGCCGTCGGCGATGGCGATGCTCTCGCCGGAGGGGTTGGAGTCGGCGGCGTTGGTGATGGCCGGTGAGGCCTGCCCGGTCGAGGTGGTGCAGCGGTGGGCGCCGGCGCGGGTGATGGTCAACGCCTACGGTCCGACCGAGACCACGATGTGTGTGGCGATCAGTGCGCCGTTGACCGCGGGCACCGAGGTGGTGCCGATCGGCGCCCCGGTGCCCGGGGCGGCGTTGTTTGTGCTGGACGGCTGGTTGCGCCCGGTGCCAGCGGGTGTGGTCGGGGAATTGTATGTGGCCGGTGACGGGCTGGCGTGTGGATATGTGCGTCGGGGCGGGTTGACCGGCTCGAGGTTTGTGGCGTGCCCGTTCGGCGGGCCGGGGGCACCGGGACAACGTATGTATCGCACCGGGGATCTGGTGCGGTGGGGTGCTGACGGGCAGCTGCAGTATCTGGGGCGCACCGATGAGCAGGTCAAGATCCGCGGCTATCGCATCGAACTTGGCGAGATCCAGGCCATGCTGGCCGGGTTGGCCGGGGTGGAGCGGGCGGTGGTGATCGCCCGTGAGGAGCGCCCCGGCGACAAGCGCCTGGTCGGCTATATCACCGGCACAGCAGGTCCGGCTGAGATTCGCGCGCAGCTGGGCGAGCGGCTACCGCCGTATATGGTGCCGGCGGCGGTGGTGGTCTTGGAGGCGCTGCCGCTGACACCCAACGGCAAGCTCGATACCCGCGCCCTGCCGGCACCGGAGTCCCAGGATGTTGATGGTTACCGGGCCCCGGGCAGCGCCATCGAGGAGATCCTGGTCGGCATCTACGCCGACGTACTGGGGCTCCAACGCGTCGGGGTCGATGACTCATTCTTCGACCTGGGCGGGGATTCGCTGTTGGCGATGCGCTTGTCCGCGTCGATCAACACCTCACTGGATGCCGATCTTTCGGTACCCACCGTGTTCGACGCGCCCACGGTGGCCGAATTGGCGCTCCGCATCGGTGTGGGTTCGCGTCGGCTTCAGCCCTTGGTGCCGGTGGAGAGGCCCGCCCTGGTGCCGTTGTCGTATGCCCAGCAGCGGTTGTGGTTTATCGACCAGCTGCAGGGGCCCTCACCGGTCTACAACCTGGCGGCGGCGTTGCGGTTGAACGGGCTCCTTGATACCGAGGAGTTACGTGCGGCGCTGGCCGATGTGGTGGGCCGTCATGAAAGCCTACGTACGCTGCTTGCCGCGCCTGACGGAATTCCCCAGCAGCTGGTAATGCCGCCCGAGCGGGCCGACTTCGGTTGGGATGTTGTTGATGCGACCGGCTGGTCGACTGGTCGGCTGGATGAGGCCATCGGCGCGGCAGCGCGTCACTGTTTTGACCTGGCATCTGAGATCCCGTTCCGGGCAACACTTTTCCGCCTCGCCGTCGACGAACATGTGCTGGTGGCCGTGGTGCACCATATAGCCGCCGACGGTTGGTCGATCGCCTCGCTGATCAGAGATCTGGGGGTGGCCTATGCCAGCCGGTATGCCCGGCTCGCGCCGGGCTGGGCGCCGTTGCCGGTGCAGTACGTCGATTACACGCTGTGGCAGCGCGCGCTGCTTGGGGATCTCGACGACAGCGACAGCCCCATCGCCGCGCAGCTGGCCTACTGG
>DASXMA010000362.1:0-3516 GCA_036495965.1 Mycobacterium sp. | reverse complement strand
AACTAAATCTGGTATTTCGTCTTGCGCAACTACACTAATACTTATTTGCGTATTTCAAAGCTGCCGTAGATACTGAAATCAGTATCCTTGTACCGCAAAAAAGCCCAGTAAACTGACATCTACTGAGCTACTGAAGTACTTACTTCCGCACTTCCTCATCTTATGAATTGCATAACCGATGGAGCGCGTAATACGGATTACATCCACCTTCACTGCGGCGAACCGCCAAGTAGTCGGCAAACTATAGATGTCTACTCAGTGACGAATATCCTGTCGAGCACAATTTCTCTCAGCTATGTTATGTAAAATCGTCGCAGTTAGCCACCGGTAGCACGCCGGATCGCTCTCGTGACCGCCTTACACCCAGCCGGTAGAGGTCGCGGCTAGGCGACGCGACTCAGGGTGGCTTTGGTGAGAGAATCAGTGGCAACAGCCGCATACCGACGTACTTATTTACTGAGTGGCACCCACGAAGGGACGATCGCCGCAGTGAACTTCAACCCCAGCCGCATCGGACCCAGCGGAGACTCGACAACGACCGAGCGCATCACGGGCTTCCGACAACCACGCGCCCCACGAATCGGCGGGCAATCGCTTCGGTCACCCGACGGGTCCGCAAGCGATCGGCCGGGGCGCAGCCAACGGACGCGACGAACCGTCGATCTGCCGGCCGCCACACACCGGGCCCTCGACATTTGGCAACGGGAAGCCGCCGACCGCCTGGGAGTCGCCCGGGTAACCGGCCAAGAGGTCCTCACCGCACTCATCGACCAACTGCTGGCCGACCCCAAACTCGCGGCGCAGGTCACCCGTGCCATCCAGGAACGGCGCTAACCGTCCGCAGCGCGACTAATCGCTAGTCGATCTCCATCTCGCGCAGCTCACGCTTGAGGACCTTGCCGGTCGGGTTGCGCGGCAACTCGTCGAGGAAGACCACTTCCCGCGGCACCTTGTAGCGGGCCAGATGGTCGCGCACGTAGTGCTTGACGGTGTCCTCGTCGAGGTCGGCGTCCTCCTTCTTGACCACAAAGGCGCGCAGCCGGTGTCCCCACTCCTTGTCTTCGACACCGATGGCGGTGGCCTCGACCACATCGGGATGCCCGTTGATCAGGTCCTCGACTTCGGCGGGGAAGACGTTCTCGCCGCCGGAGACGATCATCTCGTCGTCGCGACCGCTGATGTAGAGCAGGCCGTTTTCGTCGAAATAGCCGACGTCGCCCGAGGACAACAGCCCGTTGATGATCTGCTTCTTGCCGCCACCGGTGTAGCCCTCGAATGGGAACGCGTTACCGACGAAGATCCGCCCGACGTCGCCCTGCGGCAACTCTTCGCCGTTGTCGTCGAAGATCTTGACCTTCACGCCCTTGACGACTGGCCCAACGGTCGACGAATTGAATTCCAGATGCCTGGGCTCTGCGATGGTAGCGAAGGCGATCTCAGTCGAGCCGTACATGTTGTAGATCACCGGGCCCAGGTCCTTAAGCCCCCGTTCAGCCAGGTCGGCTCCCAGCGCCGATCCGGATACGAACACGATCTTCAGGCTGGACAGATCGGGCTTCTTGTCCATCTTTTCGATGGCATCGAGGATCCGCGACAGCATCACCGGCACCACGACCATGGCGGTCACCTTGTGCTTCTCGATGTCTTCCAGCACCAGTGGCGGCTTGAACTTCCGACGCAGCACCAGCGTGGAGCCCAGGAACATCGCGATGGTGCCATGCAGATAACCCAGCGCGTGGAACATCGGCGCCGGCAGCGACGTCACCTCGTTGGCCTTGAACGGAACGTGCGACAGGATGCCACCGACCGGGGCCAGCGTCGGCGGGGTGCTGCGGTTCGCTCCCTTCGGGGTACCGGTGGTCCCGCTGGTCAGGATGATGATCGACGCATGCTTGCTCGCCTTGGGGGCGGGTTCCTTGCTGCTGCGCTCGATCAGGTCTGCCAGCGTCTCGTCGTCGCTGCCGGACGGCTCGTCGCTGTCCGGGTTGGTTCCGAGGGCCCGCAGCTTGCCCAGCTCCGGGTCTGCTTTGCCGACAGCCTTGGTGTACTCGTCGTCGTAGATGATCAGCTTGGCGCCTTCGCGCTCCGACACCTCTTTGATCTGCGGGCCGGAGAACTCGCTGTTGAGCAAGATAATGCGGGCGCCGACCCGGGCTGCACCGTAGTTGGCGATCAGAAACCAGCGATGGTTGCGCGCCAGGATGGCGACACCGTCGCCGCCCTTGACGCCCTTCTCAATCAGCCCGTTGGCCACCGCGTGGGCGGCTTCGTCGAGCTCCTTGAAGCTGAATTCGCCGTCTTCGTCGATGCACGCCGCGCGGTCCGGATGCCGCCTGGCATTGAGCGACGGCAGCATGCCGAACTCGCCCCACTTGTAGATGTCGGTGGCCATCCCGGCATAGTTTTGCGGCGGCTCCAGCCGGAATGCGCCCGCTTCGAAGATCTTCCGCACGTAGTGCAGCTCGGCTGAGCCACGCTCGAGGTACTGCTGAAGTTTCGCCACGGTTTGCCCGGGGAGACCGATGAGGTTAGGCATGACTTCACCATATGTGACTCAGGTCGCAATGCGGTCCGAAAAGTTTCCCGAATTACCATGCATAGCATGACCGGTCCGGTGTCACTGGAAGTGGCCGGACGCCAGGTCACCATCACCCATCCGGACAAAGTCGTCTTCCCCGCCGGGCGCGGCGCAGGCCGCCACACGAAGCTCGACCTGGTCCGCTATTACCTTTCGGTCGCCGACGGGGCACTGCGCGGTGTGGCCGGCCGGCCGATGATTCTCAAACGCTTCGTCAAGGGGATCTCCGAAGAGGCGGTGTTCCAGAAGCGTGCGCCCAAACAAAGGCCGGACTGGGTGGACGTTGCCGAACTGCGCTACGCGTCGGGCACGTCCGCCGAGGAGGCCGTCATCCATGATCCCGCGGGGCTGGCGTGGGTGATCAATCTGGGATGCGTGGACCTGAACCCACACCCGGTGCTTGCCGGCGACCTCGATCACCCCGACGAATTACGGGTCGACTTGGACCCGATGCCCGGGGTCTCCTGGCAGCGAATCGTCGACGTCGCGCTGGTGGCCCGCGAGGTGCTGGAGGACTACGGCCTGACAGCGTGGCCGAAGACGTCCGGGTCGCGCGGCTTTCACATCTATGCCCGCATCGCCCCGCGCTGGGGGTTCCGTCAGGTCCGGCTGGCCGCCCAGACCGTTGCGCGAGAGGTCGAGCGGCGGGTACCCGAAGCGGCGACGAGCCGCTGGTGGAAGGAGGAGCGCGAGGGCGTCTTCGTCGACTTCAACCAGAACGCCAAGGACCGCACGGTCGCGTCGGCCTATTCGGTGCGGGCCACTCCTGATGCACGGGTGTCGACGCCGCTGCACTGGGACGAGGTCGCCGGCTGCAAGCCCGAGGCGTTCACCATCGGCACCGTGCCCGCCCGGTTCGCCGAGGTGGGTGATCCGTGGGCGGGAATGGATGACGCCGTTGGCGAGCTTGACCGGCTGCTGATGCTGGCCGAAGAAAT
>DASXMA010000361.1:0-27910 GCA_036495965.1 Mycobacterium sp. | reverse complement strand
GCAATTCCACACCACCGCGCTGTGCTCGCCGACCAGGGCGTCATTGCTGACCGGTCGCAACGCCACCACCGTGGGCATGGCCACCATCGAAGAATTCACCGACGGCTTCCCGAACTGCAACGGTCGTATCCCAGCCGATACTGGGTTGCTTTCTGAAGCACTTGCCGAACGTGGCTACAACACCTACTGCGTCGGCAAGTGGCATCTGACGCCGCTCGAGGAGTCCAGTATGGCGTCCACCAAGCGGCACTGGCCGACCTCGCGCGGTTTCGAACGGTTCTACGGGTTCCTGGGCGGCGAGACCGACCAGTGGTATCCCGACCTGGTGTACGACAACCATCCGATGAATCCGCCGGGCATACCGGAGGACGGCTATCACCTGTCGAAGGACATCGCCGACAAGACCATCGAATTCATCCGCGATGCCAAGGTGATCGCGCCCGACAAACCGTGGTTCAGTTACGTATGCCCCGGCGCCGGCCACGCGCCGCACCATGTCTTCAAAGAATGGGCTGACAAATACGCCGGCCGGTTCGACATGGGCTACGAGCGCTACCGCGAGATCGCGCTGGAAAAGCAGAAGTCGATGGGGATCGTGCCGCCGGATACCGAACTGTCGCCCGTCAACCCGTATTTGGACGTGAAGGGGCCGCAAGGCCAGCCGTGGCCGCTGCAGGACACGGTGCGGCCGTGGGACTCGCTGAACGACGAAGAGAAAAAGCTGTTCAGCCGGATGGCCGAGGTTTTCGCCGGCTTCCTGAGCTACACCGATGCCCAAATCGGGCGGATCCTGGACTATCTCGAGGAATCCGGCCAACTGGACGACACCATCATCGTGGTGATCTCCGACAACGGTGCCAGCGGCGAGGGCGGTCCGAACGGATCGGTGAACGAAGGCAAGTTCTTCAACGGCTACATCGACACCGTTGAAGAGAGCATGAAGCTGTTCGACCACCTCGGTGGACCGGAGACCTACAACCATTACCCCATCGGATGGGCGATGGCCTTCAACACGCCCTACAAGCTGTACAAGCGCTACGCCTCGCACGAAGGCGGTATCGCCGACACGGCAATCATCTCGTGGCCCAACGGTATTGCGGCGCACGGAGAAGTCCGTGACAACTACGTCAATGTTTCCGATATCACGCCCACCGTCTATGACCTGCTGGGCATGACACCGCCGGAGACCGTCAAGGGCATCCCGCAGAAACCGCTGGACGGACTGAGTTTCAAAGCCGCCCTTGCTGATCCGAACACCGATACCGGAAAAGAAACTCAGTTCTACACCATGCTGGGTACCCGTGGGATCTGGCACAAGGGCTGGTTCGCCAACACGATTCATGCGGCGACACCTGCGGGGTGGTCGCATTTCGACGCTGATCGCTGGGAGCTGTTCCACATTGAGGCCGATCGCAGCCAATGTCACGACCTGGCCGACTCGCGACCCGAGAAGCTGGAAGAGCTTAAGGCGCTGTGGTTTTCCGAGGCCGCTAAGTACAACGGTCTTCCGCTGGCCGATTTAGACCTGATGGAAACGCTGACACGTTTTCGTCCCTACCTGGTCGGCGAACTGTCCCGCTACACCTACTACCCGAACTGCGCAGACGTCGGCATCGGTGCCGCCGCTGAGATTCGCGGCCGGTCGTTTGCCGTGCTCGCCGATGTGACCGTGGATACTACCGGCGCCGAAGGTGTGCTCTTCAAGCAGGGAGGGGCGCACGGCGGGCACGTGCTGTTCATACAGGACGGACGGTTGCACTACGTCTATAACTTCCTCGGCGAGCGACAGCAGCTGATTTCTTCGTCCGACCCGGTGCCACTGGGCAGACATGTGTTCGGAGTTAGCTATTCGCGGACCGGAACTGTGGCGAACAGCCATACTCCGCTCGGTGAGCTCACGCTGTTTGTCGATGACAAGGAAGTCGGCACGCTTGCTGATGTGAGCACCCACCCCGGAACCTTCGGGCTGGCTGGTGCCGGTATCACGGTGGGGCGCAACGGCGGTTCGGGAGTGTCCAGTCGCTACAAAGCGCCGTTTGTGTTCACCGGTGGCACTATCGCCGAGGTCAACGTCGACTTGTCGGGCCGGCCGTACGTAGACGTCGAAGCCGAAGTTGCGCTTGCATTTTCGCGCGACTGAATCCGCGCGAGCCGTGTGCGTCGCGCTCGGCACGGTACAGTAGACCAAGCCATCGTGCTATGGGTGCTGATCGGACTGGTCGGCGCGATGGCCCTGATCCTGCTCCGCTGGTGGCGACAACGGGATCGAAAACCGCCGAAGAAGACTTGATGCCCTACCGCTCCGCGATCGGTGCTCCCGCAGAGCTGATGGCGTCGACGGCGCTTGAGACCCTTGCTTGGAAATCAGCCGACAGCGGGATGTAGCCGATTTTGTTGAGGTCGACCTGGCCGGGCCCAATCGCCGCCTGCAAGAACGCCTTGACCGCCTGGGCCACGTCTGCGGTGGGGTATTTGGAGCAGACGATCTCGTACGTGGCCAAGACGATCGGGTAGACATCGGGTTGGGCGGGGTTGTAGAACGACGAAATATCGAGCACGAGGTCGTTGCCCTGGCCGATGATTTTGGCGCCGGTGATGGTCTTGCCCACCGTGTCGGTGCCGATGCGTACTGGGCGTAGCGACCTGCGGCTTGCCGGGGTTTTGATCTCGGCGGCGTAGAGCCCCTGCTGGAGCGCGAATGACAATTCGTTGTAGCTGATCGAGCCCTCAGTGGTTTTCACTAGCGCCGCGGTGCCGTTGTTGCCCGCGGCGCCGGTGCCGACGCCGCCGGTGAACGTCTTGGCCGCGCCCTGATTCCAAACTCCGCCGGATGCGGCCTGCAGGTAAGACTCGAAGTTGTAGGTGGTCCCGGATGCGTCGCTGCGGTAGATGACATGAATGTCCTCGGCCGGCATGGATGCATTAAGCGCCGTGAGTGCCGGATCGTCCCAGCGCGTGATGGCGCCGTTGAAGATCTTGGCCAGCGTGGTCGCGTCGAGTACCAAAGAGTCGACGGAGCTTAGGTTGTAGGTGATTGCCATCGGGCCGAATACCACGGGCAGGTTCCAGGCGTCGGCGCCGCCGCATCGTTGCTTGGCGGCGGCATATTGGTCGCCGGACAGTGGTGTGTCCGATCCGCCGAAATCAGTCTTGCCGGCGAGGAATTCGGTGATTCCGGCGCCCGAGCCGTTGGCGGTGTAGTTGAGTGTCTGCCCGGAGCAGGCCTTGCTATAAGCCGCGACGAAGCGGGTCATCGCATTGGCTTGCGCGGTCGACCCGCTGGCGGCCAGGGTCTGCTTGCCTCCGCAGTCCACCTTGGCCCCGGCGGCATAGGCCAGGGTCGCGCGGGAGTTGCTGCATGCCGAGAGCACCATGGCGCCCGCTGCCAGCAAGCTCATAGCTGCAGCTGATCGCTTGTGCTTCACGTTGATAGCCTCCTTCTGGCGGCGGTGCGCATAGTCTCGTCGATCACGATGGCGCCCGGCGTCGGCGGCGAGCTCGCTCTCGGGGCGCGCCCCGATTTCGACACACGTCGAGATTTACAGTTCTCGAAACCGGCGCGCAAACAAACATCAGATGAACTGGTTGACTCCACTTGATGAATGCGCCGAGCTGATTCTCCGAGGTCCCGGCGTAGGCCGGTTTGGTTAACGGCGGGTGTCGTTCGCCGCTTGCGGTCTTGGATAGCAAACGGCCGACCGGCGGCCCTGTGGGGGCGCGTCATACGCTGAAGACATGCTCACCGAGCTGGTCGACCTACCCGGCGGATCATTTCGCATGGGCTCGACGAGTTTTTACCCCGAAGAGGCGCCGATCCATACCGTGACTGTGGGTTCCTTCGCGGTGGAGCGGCATCCGGTGACCAACGCGCAATTCGCCGAATTCGTCGCCGCCACAGACTATGTGACGGTTGCCGAGCAACCGATTGACCCGGTGCTGTACCCGGGGGCGGATCCCAACGACCTTTGTCCGGGCGCGATGGTTTTTCGTCCCACGCCGGGACCGGTCCACCTGCGCGACTGGCGGCAGTGGTGGGACTGGGCGCCGGGCGCGAATTGGCGTCATCCGTTCGGGCCGGATGGCCCGGATAGCACCGCTGCGGACAGAGCCGATCACCCCGTTGTCCAGGTGGCCTATCCCGACGCTGCCGCCTACGCGCGATGGGCTGGGCGGCGGCTGCCGATAGAGGCCGAGTGGGAGTATGCCGCCCGCGGCGGAAGCACGACGACCTATTCGTGGGGCGACGAGGAGAAGCCCAGTGGTCAGCTGATGGCCAACACCTGGCAGGGCAGCTTCCCTTACCGCAACGACGGCGCGCTCGGCTGGGTGGGAACTTCACCGGTGGCGACCTTTCCACCCAACGGGTTCGGCCTGGTCGACATGATCGGCAATGTCTGGGAGTGGACGGCCACCGAGTTTTCCGCGCACCACCGGCTCGATCAGCCGCCGAAAGCCTGTTGCGCACCATCGGGGCCGGCGGATCCGACCGTCAGCCAGACGCTGAAGGGTGGTTCGCATTTGTGTGCGCCGGAGTACTGCCACCGCTACCGTCCGGCAGCGCGGTCGCCGCAATCGCAAGACACCGCGACGACCCACATCGGGTTTCGCTGCGTGGCGGATTCGGCGCAGGGTTAGCAACGCTGCAGCGGGTGGATGTCTCCGGTCGTCGCGGATCCCTCGTCCGGCACATTAACGCGGGGTGGCCGCCGGGTGACAGAACTCTATGCATACGTTCAGACGTGGGATTTCGCCGCGCAACCAGCACGGCCATTCGCTAGCATCTGACCAGTGTTGCCTCACCAAGCTGGATTTCACCAGCGAGTTCTAGTCCGACCCCAGCAAGCAGTGCAGCGCCCACTGCACGTCGTTGCTCGCGGCGGCGACCAGTGACCACTGAGGCTCGGCCGACACCGTCGACGCCGCCGATGGTGGACGAGGCGGCACCGCCTCCGCCGCCTTCATCGGACCCTCCGCCTTCGCCACCCCAGAAGCCAAAGCCGCCGAAACCGCGCATCGCGATCGGCGTGGGCGTTGTGGTGACTATGATCGCCATCTACGCCCTGTCGCTGCTCGGCGTCCATTTCCTGCAAAAAACGGAGGGTCCGCTTCCTCCGCTGGACCTGAGTCAGGGCGGGGGCGATGCGACCATCGTCCAGCTACGCCTCGAGGAGCTGAAGTCCGTCGCAAATCGCCTCACGGTGAATGTTCTGGCGTATCCCGGGATTTCAACCTACGACAATCGCTTCGACGTGCTGGGCACCGACGTCGCCGTGCGCCTGTATCCGACGAGCGAGCTGGGGGACCTGCAATACCCGAAAGGAAAGGCGCCGGCGCAACTGAGCACCACCGTCGAAGCGCACGGCGATCCCGGTAACTGGCCATTCGACGCGTACAAGACCGAGCCAATGTCGGCCGATGCGTTCGTCGGGTCTGGCGACAACCGCAAAAAGGTACCGGCCCGTGTGGAAGTGACCGGAGAGCTGGACGGCTGGGACGCCAAAGTCACCCGCGTTCACGACCCCGCCGCCCTGCCAACCTCGCGCGCCACCGACAACGGGAACGTGGTCATCACCTTGAGGAGGGCCAAGGGCCCGCTGATCTTCGACCTGGGCATCTGCCTGGTTCTCATCGCTCTGCCCACCTTGGCGCTATTGGTGGCCATCCCGATGGCACTGGGCAGACGGAAGTTTTTGCCGCCGTTCGCGACGTGGTATGCCGCGAACCTGTTCGCCATCGTCCCGCTGCGCAACATCCTCCCCGGTGCGCCACCGCCGGGCTCGTGGATCGACCAGGCCATCGTGCAGTGGGTGCTGATCGCGCTGGTGACGGCGATGAGCCTGTACATCTTCGCCTGGGTCCGGCAAGGGGACTGAACACGTTAGCCGCGAATTTGGCTCTGAGCTGGTCGTCCCCTAGACTCTAGGGGTTGCCTTGGGCAGACCTCGGCCGGTTCACGCAAGCGATGCGCTTGATAGCCGGCCCCGCGTGCCCTTCGGCGACAAAGACTGCGCATGTCAGGTTCCTGGGTTCCTCCTGTCGTGCACACGCAACCAGGTCAGGAGATCAAGTGATTCAGCAGGAATCGCGGCTGAAGGTCGCCGACAACACCGGCGCCAAGGAGATCTTGTGCATCCGGGTGCTCGGCGGTTCGTCGCGACGCTACGCGGGCATCGGTGATGTCATCGTTGCCACCGTCAAAGACGCCATTCCGGGCGGCAACGTCAAGCGTGGAGAGGTCGTCAAAGCCGTCGTGGTTCGTACCGTCAAGGAGCGCAGGCGTCCCGACGGCAGTTACATCAAGTTCGACGAGAACGCCGCGGTGATCATCAAGCCCGACAACGACCCGCGCGGGACGCGTATCTTCGGGCCGGTCGGCCGCGAATTGCGCGAGAAGCGATTCATGAAGATCATCTCGCTGGCCCCGGAGGTGTTGTAGATGAAGGTCCACAAGGGCGACACTGTCCTGGTTATCGCCGGCAAAGATAAAGGGGCCAAAGGCAAGGTGCTGCAGGCTTACCCGGACCGTGACCGGGTGCTGGTCGAAGGCGTCAACCGGATCAAGAAGCACACCCCGGTTTCGACCACTCAGCGCGGAGCGCGGTCGGGCGGAATCGTCACCCAGGAAGCCCCGATTCACGTCTCCAACGTGATGGTGGTCGACTCGGACGGCAAGCCCACTCGCATCAGCTACCGGGTAGACGAGGAAACCGGCAAGCGGGTCCGTATTTCCAAGCGCAACGGCAAGGACATCTGAGGGCATGACCACCGTCGAAAACTCAGCAAGCACTGTGAAGGTTCAGCCGCGCCTCAAAGAGCGCTACCGCAACGAGATTCGGGATGCGTTGCACAAGCAGTTCGGCTACGGCAACGTCATGCAGATCCCGACCGTGATGAAGGTCGTTGTCAACATGGGGGTCGGTGAAGCGGCCAGGGACGCCAAGCTGATCAACGGCGCCGTCAACGACTTGGCGCTGATCACCGGGCAACGCCCGGAGATCCGCAAGGCACGCAAGTCGATCGCGCAGTTCAAGCTGCGCGAGGGCATGCCGATCGGTGTGCGGGTTACCCTGCGCGGCGACCGGATGTGGGAGTTCCTCGACCGACTCACTTCGATTGCGCTACCCCGTATTCGTGACTTCCGCGGGCTTTCGCCCAAGCAGTTCGACGGTGTCGGCAACTACACCTTCGGGCTTGCCGAGCAGTCGGTGTTCCACGAGATCGACGTGGACAAGATCGACCGGGTGCGCGGTATGGACATCAACGTCGTCACCTCGGCGACGACCGACGACGAAGGACGAGCGCTGTTGCGGGCCCTCGGCTTTCCGTTCAAGGAAGAACCTCAAAGGGGAGTTTGAGCGATGGCTAAGAAGGCACTGGTTAACAAGGCAGCGCGCAAACCACGCTTCGCGGTGCGCGCCTACACCCGCTGCAGCAAGTGCGGCCGCCCGCGGGCGGTCTACCGCAAGTTCGGGCTGTGCAGGATCTGCCTGCGCGAGATGGCGCACGCGGGTGAGCTGCCCGGTGTGCAGAAGAGCAGCTGGTAACGGGACACAGGACTAAAACACCATGACGATGACGGACCCGATCGCAGACTTCTTGACACGTCTGCGCAACGCCAACTCGGCGTATCACGACGAGGTGAGTTTGCCGCACTCCAAAATCAAGGCCAACATCGCCCAGATCCTCAAGAACGAGGGGTACATCACCGACTACCGGACCGAAGATGCCCGGGTCGGCAAGTCGCTGGTCGTCCAGCTCAAGTACGGGCCGAGCCGCGAACGCAGCATCGCCGGTTTGCGCCGGGTGTCCAAGCCGGGCTTGCGGGTGTACGCGAAATCCACCAATCTGCCGCGGGTGCTCGGTGGCCTGGGCGTGGCGATCATCTCGACCTCCTCGGGCCTGCTGACCGATCGTCAGGCAGCCAGACAGGGCGTGGGCGGCGAAGTCCTCGCATACGTGTGGTGAGGGGTTGAGGAAAAGCCATGTCACGTATTGGTAAGCAGCCGATTACGGTCCCCGCCGGAGTCGACGTCACAATCGACGGCCAGAACGTGTCGGTGAAGGGGCCCAAGGGCATCCTGGATCTGAGGGTCGCCGAGCCGATCACCGTGTCGCGCAACGACGACGGTGCGATCGTGGTCAGCCGTCCCGACGACGAGCGGCGCAACCGCTCACTGCACGGGTTGTCGCGCACTCTGGTGTCCAACCTGGTCACCGGCGTGACGCAGGGTTACACCACCAAGATGGAGATCTTCGGTGTCGGTTACCGGGTGCAGCTAAAGGGTTCCAATCTCGAGTTCGCGCTGGGGTATAGCCACCCCGTGGTGATCACGGCCCCCGAGGGCATCACGTTCGCGGTCCAGTCGCCGACGAAATTCACGATTTCCGGGATCGACAAGCAGAAGGTCGGCCAGATCTCGGCGAATATCCGCCGCCTGCGCCGTCCCGACCCGTACAAGGGTAAGGGCGTGCGCTACGAGGGCGAGCAGATCCGCCGCAAGGTCGGAAAGACAGGTAAGTAGTCATGGCGAAATCACGAGCTGCCTCCCCTGTGCGAAAGTCAGTGGGTCAGAACGCATCCGAGACTCGGCGGATATCCCGGGTGCGCAGGCACACACGGCTGCGTAAGAAGATCTCGGGCACCGACCAGTGCCCGCGGCTGGTGGTGCACCGGTCCGCTCGGCACATTCACGTGCAACTGGTCAACGACGAAAATGGCACCACGGTGGCCGCCGCATCGTCGATCGAGACCGATGTGCGCGGCTTGGACGGCGACAAGAAAGCGCACAGCGTGCGGGTCGGTCAACTGATCGCGGAGCGTGCCAAGGCCGCCGGCATCGAGAGCGTGGTATTCGACCGTGGCGGATACACCTACGGCGGACGGATCGCGGCGTTGGCCGATGCCGCGCGCGAGAACGGATTGAGTTTCTGATGACAACTGGAAGGACCGCATAATGGCGGAGCAGCCGGCCGGAGGGCAACGCGCCCCAGACAGCCGCGACGCACGCGGCGACGCCCGCGATTCCCGCGGCGACGCCCGCGATTCCCGCGGCAGGCGGGACAGCGGCCGGGGCCGCGACCGCGACGGCGACAAGAGCAACTACCTGGAACGGGTCGTTGCCATCAACCGCGTCTCCAAGGTGGTCAAGGGTGGTCGGCGATTCAGCTTCACCGCTTTGGTCATCGTGGGTGACGGCAACGGGATGGTCGGTGTCGGCTACGGCAAGGCAAAGGAAGTCCCGGCCGCGATCGCCAAGGGCGTAGAAGAGGCGCGCAAGGGCTTCTTCCGGGTTCCGTTGATCGGCGGCACCGTCACTCACCCGGTGCAGGGTGAGGCAGCCGCCGGCGTGGTGCTGTTGCGGCCCGCCAGCCCCGGTACCGGTGTGATCGCCGGCGGTGCGGCGCGTGCGGTGCTGGAATGTGCTGGGGTGCGCGACATCCTGGCCAAATCATTGGGCAGCGACAACGCGATCAACGTGGTGCACGCCACCGTTGCTGCGCTCAAGCTCCTGCAGCGCCCCGAGGAAGTGGCCGCTCGTCGCGGACTGCCGATCGAGGACGTCGCACCGGCCGGGATGCTGAAGGCGCGACGGGAGAGTGAAGCGCTGGCCAGTGCGAGCCCGGCCCGGGAGACACAGCTATGAGTCAGCTGAAGATCACCCAGGTGCGCAGCACAATTGGGACACGCTGGAAGCAGCGCGAGAGCCTGCGCACGCTGGGCCTGCGCCGGATTCGCCACTCGGTGGTCCGCGAAGACAACCCACAAACACGCGGTCTGATCGCGGCGGTGAGCCATCTCGTCGAGGTGGAGCCGGCCGAGACGGGTACCGGGGGTAAGACGAAATGACGATCAAGCTGCACGACCTACGACCCGCGCGCGGGTCGAAAACCGCTCGCACCCGTGTCGGTCGCGGTGACGGCTCCAAGGGCAAGACCGCGGGCCGTGGAACCAAGGGCAGCAAGGCCCGCAAGCAGGTGCCGGCGACCTTCGAGGGCGGGCAGATGCCGATCCACATGCGGCTGCCCAAGCTCAAGGGGTTCCGGAACCGGTTCCGTACCGAATACGAGATCGTCAACGTCGGTGACATCAACCGGCTGTTCCCCAAGGGTGGTGCCGTCGGGGTCGACGACCTGGTGGCCAAGGGCGCCGTTCGGAAGAACTCTTTGGTCAAGGTCCTCGGCGACGGCAAGTTGACCGTCAAAGTCGACCTGTCCGCACACAAGTTCAGCGGCAGCGCCCGCGAGAAGATCACCGCCGCGGGCGGTTCGGCCACCGAGCTGTAACTAGCTCAGCTGCGGAATTACCTCTGCGGCAAGGCGTTCCATCTGTTCGCCATTCTCCGAGACATCGACGCCGACGGGATTTAGCAGCAGCATCTCGGCGCCGGCGTCGATCACCTCGCGCAGTCCGCGTGCGACGTCATCAGGAGTGCCCGACACCGGAACCGAATCGATCCCGGGCATCTGGCCGTAGATGCGGCGCAGCCCGGTGAGCACCCGCTCGCGCGCCCGCGCGGCATCGTCGTCGACCATCAGATAGACCCGTTTGCCGATGGTGAACTGCGTCGGGTCTTTGTGCTGTTCGTCAAGCTCGCGGCGCACAATGCTGACAGCTTCGGAAAACGCTTCGGTGGTCGACGAACCCGCACCCAAAAATGAGTCACCGTGGCGCACCACCCTGGCCAGGGCCTTGGGAGCATTGCCGCCGAACCAGATCGGCGGGTGCGGCCGCTGCACCGGCTTTGGCTGGATGGGAAGGTCATCGACGTCACGGAACCGGCCGTGGAATGTCACCCTGGGTTCGTCGGACCAGGCCGCCTTCATCAGTTCCAGGCCCTCGGTGAAATAGCTGATGAAGGTGTCCTTGTCGACGCCGAAGGCGGCGAACTGGCGCGCGCCACCGCCGGGCGCGACGCCGATATCCAGCCGTCCATGGCTGATCCGGTCGACAGCGGTTGCTGCTGAAGCCAATTGAAGCGGCTCATGCAGCGAGGTCACCAATACCGCGACCCCCAGGCGAAGTCGTTCGGTGCACGCCGCGCAATACGCCAGCAGCTCCAGCGGCGCCAGCAGCGGCGCAGGGCCGACGGTCTGCTCCAACACCCAGCCGCCCTCGAACCCGAGTTCCTCGGCGCGTGCAAGATACGAACGCAGCCCAGGCGCGTCGAATCCGTCGTAATCAAATTGGGGGATTGCGATCGAGAACCTCACCCCACCACCGTACGGGGGCTGATCGGTAGGCTGCGATCATGTTCGCCTTTCTGCCTTCGCTTCCCGGTGTCGATGATGTGCGTGCCCTGGCCAGCCGCGTAGATACCGCCCGTCACCACGGCGTACCCAACGGCTGTGTGCTCGAATTCAGCCTGCGCTCGGTGCCGCCGGAGACGACGGGATTTGACCCGCTGGCGATCATCACCGGGGGCGGGCGGCCGATGGCGCTGCGTGATGCGGTCGCCGCGATCCACCGCGCCGCCGAGGACGCCCGGGTCGCCGGATTGATTGCCCGCGTGCAGCTTGCGGCGGCGCCGCCGGCGGCAGTTCAGGAGCTGCGCGAGGCCGTCGCCGCCTTCAGTGCCGTCAAGCCGTCGCTGGCGTGGGCCGAGATCTATCCGGGAACGCTGTCCTACTATCTGGCTTCGGCATTCGGCGAAGTCTGGATGCAGCCCTCGGGAAGTGTCGGGCTGGTCGGCTTCGCCAGTAACGCCACCTTCCTGCGGGACGCGCTCGACAAGGCGGGGATCGAGACCGAGTTTGTCGCGCGCGGCGAATACAAGTCGGCGATAAACCGTTTCACCGAGGACGGGTTCACCGACGCCCACCGCGAGGCCGTCACCCGGATGCTGGAAAGCCTGCAAGAACAGGTGTGGCAGGCGATCGCCGAATCACGGAACATCGATTCGGGTGCGCTCGACGCGCTGGCTGACCGGGCCCCACTGTTGCGCGATGACGCCGTCGCCTCAGGTCTTCTCGACCGGATCGGCTTCCGCGACGAGGCCTACGCGCGTATAGCGGAATTGATTGGTGTAGAAGGCATTTCACCAGAGTCCATCGACTCCGATGAAAACGCCCCGCCGCGGCTCTATCTGACGCGGTATGCCGGTGCGGCCCAGTCCCGGCTGACCCCACCCCTGCCGCCGGTTCCCGGTCGCCGGCCCAAGCCCGCATTGGCCCTGGTCACTGTTGCGGGCCAGATCGTCAACGGACGCGGTGGGCCGCAGTTCCTGCCATTCGGCACCCCAGCCGTCGGCGGTGACACGATTGCGGCGGCCCTACGGGAGGCTGCTGCCGACGATGCGGTGTCCGCGATCGTGCTGCGGGTGGACAGTCCGGGAGGCTCGCTCTCCGCATCGGAGACCATCTGGCGCGAGGTGGCAAGGGCCCGCGAATGTGGCAAACCGGTGGTTGCGTCCATGGGCTCGGTGGCAGCCTCTGGCGGCTACTACATCTCGATGGGTGCCGACGCGGTCGTGGCCAACCCGGGCACGATCACCGGCTCGATCGGTGTTTACAGCGGAAAGTTCGTCATTCGCGATCTGAAGGACCGGTTCGGGGTGGCGTCGGATGCCGTGCGCACCAACGCCAATGCCGATGCCTGGTCGCTCGACGCGCCGTTCACGCCACAGCAGCGCGCCCATCAAGAGGCCGAGGCGGACTTGGTCTACGCCGACTTCGTGGAGCGGGTGGCCGAGGGCCGAAATCTGACTGCCGAAGCCGTGGATGTCGTTGCCCGAGGACGGGTCTGGACCGGTGTCGACGCCCTGGAGCGCGGCCTGGTCGACGAACTCGGCGGGCTTCGAACCGCACTGCGTCGAGCCAAAATCCTGGCCGGCCTGGACGAGGACACCGAAGTCCGCATCGTCAGCTATCCGGGTTCCTCGCTGCTGGACATTCTGCGGCCTCGTGCGTCGTCGCAACCGGCCGCGGCGTCGCTGCCGGACGCGCTGGGCGCACTGCTCGGTCGCTCCGCTGCCGGGATCCTCGAGAACGTCGGGCAGACGCTGAGCGGTGTGCGCGCGCTGTGGCCGGGGGAGTGGCGCTTCTAGTCGGTGAGGCCGCCGCTGATAAAGATGATTTCGCCGAGCGGGTCATCGTTTTCCGGGGTGGGCACGTCGATGCCGTTCCGCTTGAACAGTTCCGTGCGAGTCACGCCCTCGACGTCCCACCCGTTGGTCCGCAGATAGTCGACGACGTGGTTGCGTTCGCCGGCGTACACCAGCGATGCAAGGTCGACGTCCACGCCGTGCTCCCGGAAGGAACTGGCCACCTCCCGCACGCGATCGGCATCGAAATCCACTATGCCGGGCACGAACTCAGTGGCGATCGTGCTCCCGGGCACGCTGAGCGCGGTGATGTTGTCGAACAACCGGTCTTGGGCCTCTGGCGGTAGGTAGATCAGCAGGCCTTCGGCCAACCACGCTGTCGGCGCCGTCGTGTCCAGTCCGGCCGCCTGCAGTGCCGCCGGCCAGTCCGCGCGCAGATCGACGGGGATGGTGCGCCGGGTGGCGGTGGGCTCAGCACCGATACCGGCCAACGTGGTGGTCTTGAACTCGATCACCTGCGGCTGGTCGAGTTCGTAGACCACCGTCCCGGCCGGCCACGGCAACCGGTAGGCACGCGAGTCCAGCCCGGAGGCGAGGATCACCGCCTGACGCACCCCGGTGCCGGTGGCGTCGACAAAGTAGTCGTCGAAGTACTTGGTGCGCACCGCCATTCCGTCGGTCATCGCCTGGATGCGCACCGGTGAAACGTTCTCGATTGCGTCAATATCGAGCTCGCCGTCCATCATCTTGGTGAAGAAATCCACTCCGACCGCGCGCACCAGCGGTTCGGCGAACGGATCGTTGATCAGACCGCGCGGGTCTCTCGATGCCATGGCGCGCCCGACCGCGACGAAGGTCGCGGTCGCGCCCACGCTGGACGCCAGATCCCAGTTATCGTCGTGGGCGCGTGGCATGAGACGACCCTAGCGAAACCCCTACTTAAAGATGGCGGCGACATAGCTCATGTCGCCGAAGGTGGCTGCCATCTCGTCCTTGGGAAATTCAAACCCGTTCTGCGCATACAGCTCCCTCACCGGATGCGCGGTCACCTGCCAGCCGTGGGTAGTCAGGTAGTCGACGACGACGTTGCGCTCGCCCAGGTAGAACAGGTCGGCGGCGTTGAGGTTGAAACCGAAGCGCTGCCACCGCTCGGAGATGCGCTGCAAGCGCTCATCGGAGAACGCGTTCGAGTCGGGTACGTGTTCGGTGGCCAGCCGGCTGCCCGGCGCGCTGAGCGCGGTGATGTTGTCGAACAATCGGTCCTGAGCCTCTGGCGGCAGATAGGGCAACAGCCCTTCGGCACTCCACGCGGTCGGCTGCGTCACGTCGAAACCGCCGTCGGCCAATGCGGTGGGCCAGTCCTCGCGCAGGTCGATGGCAATGGCGCGGCGCTCGGCTGTCGGGACAGCCCCGAGGCCGGCCAGCGTGTCGGTTTTGAAGGCGATGACCTGCGGCTGGTCGATTTCGTAGACCACCGTGCCCGCCGGCCATCGCAATCGATAGGCCCTGGTGTCGAGGCCGGAAGCCAGGATCACCGCCTGGCGCAGCCCGTCGTTGGTCGCGCCGGTGAAGAAGTTGTCGAAGAACCTGGTGCGCACCGTGATCTGTTGAGTCCTGGCCTTGAGATTGAACAGCGGGTCATCCTCGAAATCGATCTCCCCGTCGATGATGCGGACGAAGGGATCCAAGCCGACGGCGCGGACCAGCGGATCGGCCAGCGGATCGTCGAGCAGCGCATCGGGTCCCTGCGACGCCACGGCGCGGGATGCCGCGACCATGGTGGCCGTCGCTCCCACGCTGGATGCCGGGCCCCAGCTGTCGCCGTCGGTGCGTCCCGTTTCGATAGCCATCCCGCTAGCTCCTATTTCGCGTTCTTGTTCAGTGTGCCGCTGGTGTAGAGCATTTCGCCCATGCGCATGTCGTCGTCCTCGAGCGGCGCAAGTCCGTTGGCGTCGAACAGCTCTCGGATGCTAGCACTCGTCAGCCGCCAACCGTGTCCGCTCAGGTAGGGTGCCGCTTCGTTGCGCTCGCCGAAGTAGACGAGGCCGGCCATGTCGAGATCGAAACCGTGGGCACGCCAGCGCTCGGAGATCGTCTGCATGCGCTCCTTCATCTTCTCCTCGTCACCGGGCTCGGGGTTGGGCGCGCTCTCGGTGGCGAGCCGGCTTCCCGGCGCGCTGAGTTCGGTGATGGTGTCCAGCAGGCGGTCCTGCGCGTCGGGCGGCAGGTAGCCGAGCAGGCCCTCCGCGCTCCACGCGGTCGGCTGGGCCGGGTCGAATCCGGCGGCGCGCAACGCGGCGGGCCAATCCTCACGCAGGTCGATGGCCACCACCCGTCGTTCGGCGGTGGGCGCGGCGCCGAGGTCGGCCAGCGTGCGGGACTTGAATTCGATGACCTGCGGCTGGTCGACCTCATAGACCACCGTTCCGGCGGGCCACTGCAGTCGGTACGCGCGGGCGTCCAATCCGGAGGCCAGGATCACCGCCTGCTTGATGCCCGCGTTCGTGGCGTCCAGGAAGAACTCGTCGAAGAACTTGGTGCGCACCGCCATGTTGTCGGCCATGCGGGACATCGCCCCGGCGGAACCGGTCGCTCCGTCGTGCACGTCGTTCAAGTCGTTCGCGTTGACCTCACCGGTCGCCAGCCGGGTGAGGAGCTCGACACCGACCGCGCGGACCAGCGGTTCGGCGAACGGGTCGTTGATCAGCGGACGCTCGGCGCGGCTTGCCACCGCGCGCGCGGCCGCCACCATCGTCGCGGTCGCCCCGACGCTGGATGCCAGGTCCCAGGTGTCTCCCTCATACCTGGTGGAAGTCATGTTTGCCCCTATCGGATGTAGTTAGTCCATCTTGGCTAATATTTAGCTAGTATAACAAGCTTCCACCACTGTACGCTTCCCCCGATTCGCGGCAACCTTGACTGATGGCGTACGCGGCAGTGGGTAAACGGGTGCTCATCACGGGCGCTTCGTCGGGTTTGGGGGCGGCCCTGGCTCGACAGCTGGCCGCCCGGGAGGCCGTGGTGGGACTGATCGCCCGCCGGCGCGGTCGCCTGGGCGAGGTGCTGTCCGACTGTCAGCGGACCTCGCCGGGATCGGCGATGTGGGTGGCCGACCTGGCCGACACCCTCGCGCTTCGTGATCTGGCGCTGCTTGTGTGGGATGTTCTCGGCGGTATCGATGTGCTGATCAACAACGCCGCAATCCCGAAGCGCCGGCCAGTCACCGCCCTGGATCCGGACGAGGTGGAAAACGTCATGCAAGTCAATTTCTTCGCCCCGATGCGGCTGACGCTGGCGCTGCTGCCGCGCATGCTGGCGCGCGGCTCAGGCCTGATTGTCAACGTGTCGAGCGTCGGCGGCCGGCTCGGAATTATTCACGAAACCGCCTACTGTGCAAGCAAGTTCGCGCTGTGCGGCTGGAGCGAGGCGATGGCCGTGGACCTACATGGCAGCGGGATCTCGGTGAAGCTGATCGAGCCCGGACCGGTCGACACCGAGATCTGGAATCAGCCGGACAGCGAGGAACCCCTCTACCAGGGGCCCAAGGTGGCCGCCGACGTGGTGGCCGACGGGATCATCGACGCGCTGGGCAGCGACAAGTTCGAGCACTACGTGCCAGGACAGATGGCCTTGAAAGAGATAGTCGACGCCAAAAACGCCGACCTCGACGCCTTCATCGCCGGTGTGGCCGGGATGGCACCTCGATGAAGGCGCTTGTCTACGGCGTGCCGCCGGAGCCTTTCGCGGTTCCTGACAACGCCAACCCGCTGACCCAGAACTTGGCCCGCACCCCGACCGCGCTGCATCAGTTGGCGGATCCGCAACTGCCGCATCAGGATTGGGTGATCACCCGGCCTCGGCTGACCGGCATTTGCGGGTCGGACTCCAAGCAGATCCTGATGGACTTCGGCGAGGACGACGTTGACAACGCCCTGGCCGCGTTCTGCTCCTTCCCCCAGGTCATGGGCCACGAGGTGGTGGCTGATGTGGTGGTGGTGGGACCCAAGGCCCGCGGGGTTGAGATCGGGCAGCGGGTGGTGCTCAATCCGTGGCTGTCGTGCGGACCGCGTGGCATCGAACCGGCCTGCCCCGCCTGCCAAAGCGGCGACTACAGCCTGTGCTGGAGCTTCACCGACGGCGACATCAAGCCCGGCATCCACACCGGGGTGTCAGCCGACGTCACCGGTGGATACGCCGAATTGATGCCCGCCCACGACAGCATGCTGTTTTGCGTTCCCCAATCGATTCCCGACGAGCTCGCCGTGTTCGCCGACCCGTTTTCGGTGTCGCTGCACGCGATCACCCGCCACCCGCCGCCCCGCTCGGGCCGGGCGCTGGTCTACGGGGCCGGCTCGCTGGGATTGTGCGCGGTCGCGATTCTGCGGGCGCTCTATCCCGATGTGGCGGTCGCCGTGGTGGCGCGCTTCGACGCCCAGGCGGAGCTGGCCCGACGGTTCGGGGCTACCAAAGTGCTGGCGCATGAACCGCGCCTGGCCGTCATCGAAGAGCTCGTCGCCTGGGGTGGTGGCCGGCTGCGCCAACCGCTGCAGGGTCTACCCATGGCCTACCCCGGACCCATCGACGTCGTCTACGACACGGTCGGCAAGCCAGAGACATTCGAAGTCGGAGTGCGGGTCCTGCGCTCCCGGGGGACGCTAGTGAAGGCCGGTGTGCACGCGCCCGGTCGGTGGGAGTGGAGCCCGTTGTACTTCAAAGAGATCAGCTGGGTCGGGTCGAATGCCTTCGGAATCGAGGAGATCGACGGGCAGCGCAAGCACGCCATTGCCCACTACCTCGACTTGGTCCTCGCCGGTCGGGTGGACCTAGGTCCCATGCTGACCCACACCTTCCGGTTGGAGCAGTGGCGCGATGCCTTCCTCGCGATTGCCAACCAGGGCGAGAGCGGCGCCGTGAAGGTGGCGATCGATCAGCGCTAGACCGGACATGTCGCGCGGTAGTAGGTGAGGCGTCCGACGAAGCGTTGCCGGTGCGTGGCGATCTCGGCGCAGTCGAACCCGGCCGCGCGTAGGAGTCGAGGAATCGCGTCGCCGAGGTTGCCGGCCGCATGGTGGCTGCGCATGACGAGCCGCGCCGTCAGGCCGTCGTGAGCGGTCATGTTGCCGCCCATGTCGACCAGGTGCAATCTCCCGCCGGGACGCAGGACTCGGAAGATCTCGGCCGCCGCAGCGGTTTTCGCGTCGTCGTCGAGATGGTGCAGCATCATCGACGACAGCACCCGGTCGAACTCGCCGTCGGCGTACGGGAGCCGTTGCGCATAGGCGCGCTCGAAGCGAATCCCACTGAGGTGGGATGTCTTTCGCTTCGCCCGTCTGAGCGCGAGCGGGTCGGGGTCACATCCGATTACCTCTACCGAAGGATGAGTGCGCTTGGCGCGGATGGTGAGATTGCCGGTGCCGCAGCCGATTTCCAGAACATGATAACCGTCGGCGAGTTCGGCCTGCGCGATCAGCTTCTCGTGGACGCGGTTGAGGCCGAACAGGCGGGTTAACAGGTCGTAGCCGGGTAGCAGGGCGTCGTGGCCGGCCGCCGGCAGGTAGTCATGTGGATGATGTTTGAGCATAGAATCCATCCTGCGCATGGATTGGCCACATAATTGGGTGATCATTGTTAAAAGTAGGACTATCTTTAGCGAACTGACATGACGCAGGCAGCTCGGTTGATCCGCCACCGCGATGGCGTGCCGGTCTACCAGTACCGGTCCGATCCGGACACATCGCCCGTATCCGTGCATCGCCACATGGGCGACCTCGGCGAACGGGGCCGTCACATCCACGATTTCCCGGCACTCTGGTACGTCCCCTCGGTGGGCCTGGTGTACGTGGCGGCCGCGGGCGAGGTGCTCGACCCGGAGCGACTGGAATACCTGGGTGACGGGGTTGCGGTGTTCTTCGATCCCGCCGCGCTCGGCAAGGACGGGCGATCGCCGTGGCCGGCGTGGCGGGGACACCCGCTGCTCTTCCCGTTCCTGCACGGACACTCGGGCGGGGTGCTGCGGCTGGAGGTGCCGGTTGCGCGGCGGTCTATGTGGGACAACGCGATACGGTCGATCGAAGCGGAGCTGACGGCCCGCCACGACGGTTATCGACAGGCTGCTCTGGCGCACCTGACGCTGTTGCTGATCGAGCTCGCGCGCCTGGCCCGCGATGTGGTGGCCGACCTGAGGCGCAGTGGCGAACCGCTGCTGGCCGAAGTGTTCGCGGTGATCGACCGGCGTCACGCGGAGCCGTTGTCGCTGCGCGACGTGGCCGACGAACTCGGCATGACACCGGGACACCTGACCACCGTGGTGCGGCGCCGGACCGGACGGACCGTGGGTGAGTGGATCATGGAACGCCGCATGGCCGCGGCCCGGGAATTGCTGGCTCAAACGGACCTTCCGGTCGCGGAGGTAGCCAGGCGCGTCGGGATTTCCGATCCCGGCTATTTCAGCCGGCTCTTCGGCCGGGCGCACGGCACCTCGCCCCGCGAGTGGCGCGGTCGACCGGTGCGCTAGGGACTGCGCGATTTCAGACCGTCAGTGCGCCCTGGGATCCGATGATGGGCAGATCAATCGGCGTGATGACGCCGGGTTGCGCGTCGCAGACGAACGGTATGGCGTTGACCGCCGCGACGGCGGTGCTGTCCATCAACACGGTCATCACGTCCTCTTCAGGGTTGCCGAACCGGATCGTCGCGTCGACGCGTGGCTGGCCTTCGATCACGACGCTGAAACCCTTCTGGTCGCTCCATTGCGGGTCGAGCGCGTCGTCGCTCATGGTCCAGCAGATAGCCAGCTCGACAACTGGGCGGCCGCCGCGATGGCCGCGGTAGGTGCGGCGTTGGCCCCCGACGGTGCCGGCCGCGAAGTCCACCCACCCCAGATCCAGATCCCGGGTCAGCACAGCGGGCTCGACGAATGCGTCCTTGGAGTCGAGTTCGACGCCCAGCATCGTGGCGATCATGTCCAGCGTCTCGAAGTAGCCGAGGCCGTATCGTTGCGTCTCCTGGTCGATTTGCGTGACCGGCTCGCGGGGTGGTTTGCCGAACCCGAGCACCCGCCATACTTCCCAAACGGGGTAGGTGGTGCAGTCCAACGTCTCGACGAGCTTGACGCTGTGAACCTGTCGGCATGCGCCGGTGAGGAAGCCGGCAACGACGTTAATGAAGCCCGGCTCGAATCCCGTGCCCAGGAAGGTCGCGTGTCCCTGTCGCGCCGCCTCCTCGAGTGCCGGCCGTTCGGCCGGGTGGTGGGTCCCGGTCAGGAAATCTCCCGTCGTGACCACGTTTATGCCGGAGCGCAGCATCCTGGTCACCAGTTCGTAGTCGATGGCGCGGGGCATGTAGTTCACGCAATCCGGTCGAAGCTCGATCAACGCGTCGGCGTCGCCGGTTGCGACCACACCGACAGGGGATCGGTCGGCCAGCACTCCTGCGTCGCGGCCCACCTTGTCCGAACCGAACGCATGAACGCCCACCACGTCGAAGTCGTCGCGGTCTAGCAGGACGCCGAGCGCTCGCCTGCCGATGTTGCCGGTTGACCACTGGACTACTCGGTATGGCGCCATGGCTCACCGTAACTGTTGACTCCACTGTCTGGGCCGATGCTTGCCCGGACTCAGAGGGATTCGATGTCCAACCAGTGCTCGATGTCGAAGTGGTCCTCGACGGCTTGGATCGTCGCACCACCGCGGCCGGGGTAGTGCGCGGGTATCACGGCGGCGTTTGCTTTGGCGGCCTCCGTGAATATCCGGCGGCGAGTGACCGAGGCAGCGGCTGCATCGACGTCGAAGGCGCAGGCGTCGGTGGGTCGACGCAGTTGCAGCGGGCTGTGGCTGAGATCGCCGACGAAAACCGCGGGCTGACCCGCGTCTAGCCAGAGCACCGAGGAGCCCGGCGTGTGTCCGGGGGCCGGCCGCAGTCGCAGCGACTCACTGATCTGATGGTCGTCCGACCATTGGACGAGCTGTCCCGCTTCGTCGATGGGCAGAACGCTGTCCGCGAACACGAGCTGATTGCCGCGCTGCTGTGCCGCTTCTTCCTCGTTGCGCGGCTCTTGCCTCGACGCGGGCCCGTCGGGAGCGAAGTAGCAGTAGTCGGCGGCGGGCAGCACATACCGGGCGTTGGGAAACGTCGGCACCCAGGTGTCGTTTTCTTCCATGGTGTTCCATCCGACGTGGTCGGAATGGATGTGAGTATTGACCACTACGTCCACGGAGTTGCGGTCGATGGCCGCCGCCTGCAGCGCAGCCAGGAAGCCGGTGTTCAGATGGTGCAGGGGTGGCATGTGCGGGCGTATGCGGTCATTGCCGACGCCGGTGTCCACGACGACGGTCAGCCCGTCGACCTGGATGACCCAGCTTTGGATCGCGATGTGCCACTGATCGGTGTCGGGGTCGAAGAAGTCCGGCACCAACAGGTCGGCGTTGTCCCGCCACCCCGACGGCGGCGTCCGGGGGAAAAAGCGGGTCGCCAGGTCGAACTGAAGTTCCACAACGCGGGCCACATCCGCGCAGCCAAACCGGACCCGGCCCATCGCTACGTCGCGTTAGCGCGCAGATAGCCGTAGACCATCCCGAAGTTGCGGTTGACGTCCTCGGGAATTTCCACTGGCCCACCGAGAGCCTTTGCCCCCCAAACGATTTGCGCAGTGCGCTCAACCAGGGCGGTGATGTGCATGACCTTGTCGGGTCGCGGCCCGACGGCTACCAGACCATGATTGGCGATCAGCGCCGCGCCCCGGCCCTCGAGTGCCTCGACCGCATTGAGGCCAACCTCCGGTGTGCCGGATGCCGCGTATTCGCTGCATCGAACATCGCCGCCGCAATAGACCGCGAATTCGTCGATGCAAGCGGGAATCGGCTCATGAGCGATCGCGAACATGGTCGCCCAGACGGGATGACTGTGAATGACGCTGCCGATATCGTCGAATGCCTTGTAGCAAGCCAGGTGCAGCTTCATTTCCGACGACGGTGATCGGCCGTCCGTGGCTTTTAACACGGTGCCTTCGGAATCAACCAGTACGAGATCATCGAATTCCATGTCGCGATAGTCGACGGACGACGGTGTGATGACGATGTTGCCGTCGGAGCGGCGCGCCGAGATGTTGCCGGCGGTTCCCTCGACCAGACCCCGGCGCAGCATGTCCTTGGCGGCGTCCAGCACCGCGGTTTCCGGGTTGTCAACGAATTTCATGAGGCCAGCACCTCCGGGTTGACGATATGGGCGGGTGTGTTGCCGGACAACAGCGCTTCCAGGTCGTCGGCAACCATCTGCGCCTGCCGAGCCTCAGTGTTCCACGTGGCACCCCCGATGTGCGGGGTCAAGACGACGTTGGGCATACCCACCAGCGGGTGATCGATCGGCAGCCATTCGCCGACGAAGTGATCCAGGCCGGCGGCAGCCACCTTGCCGGCGCGCAAGGCGTCGACGAGCGCATCGGTGTCGTGCAGCTGCGCCCGCGCGGTGTTGAGGAAGACCACGCCGTCGCGCATGGCCGCGAACTGCTCGGCGCCGATCATCCCGACGGTGTCGTGTGTGACCGGCGCGTGCAGGGAGACGACGTCGGCCTCGCCCAGCAGTTCGTCGAGGCTATGACGGGCTTCGTCGTTGTACGGGTCGTAAGCGATGACCCGCATGCCCAGCCCGGTCAGTCGCCATCGCAATGCGCGGCCGACAGCACCAAGGCCCACCAGTCCGACGGTGAGCCCGGCGATCTCCCAGCCACGGAACCGCTGATACGGGACGATGCCGTCACGAAACATGTTGCCGCTGCGGACATCCGCATCGGCAGTCAGCAGGTGACGGGTAGCGGCCAGCAGCAGCGCCACCGTCATCTCGGCGACCGCGTCGGCGTTGCGGGCCGGGGTGTTCAGCACCGGGATGCCGGCCGCGGTGGCACCGGGGATATCGACGTTGTTGGGGTCGCCGCGGGTGGACGCGACCGCGCGCAAGCCCAAGTCGAACACCGGGCCGCGGACCGAGTCACTTTCCACCACAACCACATCGGCGGCTTCGGCGGTGATCCGCTCGGCCAGCTGCTCTGGACTGTAGATCCGCAGCGGGTTCTGATCGATCCACGGGTCATACACCACGTCGGCCAGCTGCTGCAGTTTGGCAAACCCCGGCCCGCGCAGCGGGGCTGTCACCAAGGCGCGTGGTCTTGACGTCACGAACCCCAATGCTGGCGTACGGTGACGCCCGTGTCACGTGAAGGCGTCACAATCGGGATCGACGTGGGCAGCACCGCGGTCAAGGCGGTAGTCGCCGACGCCGACGGCCACGTGACGGCCCGGGTACGGATTCCGCATGGGTTGCGGGTACCGGCGCCCAACCGGTTGGAGCACGAGGCCGAGGAGGCATGGCGCCGGGGCCCGGTGGCGGCCCTCAACCAGCTGCGCCAGCTCAGTCCCCGGCCCGAGGTCCGGGCGGTGGCGGTTTCAGCGATGGTCCCCTCACTGACCGCCGTCGACGCCGCGGGCACGCCGCTGACACCGGGACTGCTGTACGGCGACGAGCGGGGCCGGGTGCCGGGCGGCTTGAAACAACAGGACCAGGCGCTGCCGGCGCTGGGTGAGGCCGCCGAGTTTCTGCGCTGGACGGCCGCCGAGGCGCCCGACGCGAGCGGATACTGGCCGGCCCCGGCGGTGGCCAACCACGCTCTGGCGGGCGAGGCGCTGATCGACGTCGCCACGGCAGCCACGGCGTTCCCCCTGTTCGATGGAACGGGCTGGAACCCGACGGCATGCGCCGACCGCGGCGCGACCGTCGAGCAGATGCCTCGCGTAGACACGATCGGGATGCCTGCCGGGCAGGTGCGCGGGACGGGTGCCGTGTTGGCGATCGGCACTATCGACGCGCTGTGCGAGCAGTTCGTGGCCGGTGCCGATCGCGACGGGGAGGTGGTGGTGATGTGTGGCACCACCCTGATCGTGTGGACCACCATCCCCGATGCGCGGCAGGTGCCCGGTTTATGGAGCATTCCGCACACCACCGCCGGGAAGATCCAGATCGGCGGCGCCAGCAACGCGGGAGGACTGTTCCTCGGCTGGGTGGATCGCCTTGTCGCACCGGGCGACCCGGAGTCGGTCGACCCGCACCGGGTACCGGTGTGGTCGCCCTACATACGAGGGGAGCGCACGCCGTTCCACGACCCGGATCGTCGCGCCGTGCTCGACGCCCTGGATCTCACCCATGGTGCCGCCTCGTTGCGCAGAGCCGCCTACGAGGCGTCCGGCTTCGTCGTGCGTCAGCTCATCGAGCTCAGTGGAGCCTCGGTATCTCGCATCGTCGCCACCGGTGGTGGCACCCGGCTGCAACCGTGGATGCAGGCCATCGCCGACGCGACCGGTCTGCCGGTGGAGGTGTCCGCGGTGGCCGAGGGAGCGGCGCTCGGAGCGGCCTTCCTCGCTCGCATGGCGGCCGGCCTGGAAACGACGATCACCGACGCAGCCCGCTGGGCCGCCACCGACCGCGTCGTCGACCCCGATCCCGGCTGGGCGGAACCGATCGAGGACCGTTACCAACGGTTCCTGGAGCTCGGAAACCGAGCATCCGGCGCGCTCCCTCCGGAGGCGTTCTAGGCTGGTGCGATGACTGACCACGACCGCAAAGCTGCCCGCCGAGAGATCGCAGACGCACTGTTGCAGGCCCTCGAACGCCGGCATGAAGTACTCGACCTCATGGTGGAGTCCGAGAACAAGGCGGCCGCGGTCGAGGCAATCGTCAAATTGCTCGACACGTCCCACGTGGCCGCCGAAGCCGTGATGAACATGTCCTTCGAGCAACTCACCAGGGATTCGCGCAAGAAGATCCAGGCCGAGCTCGAGGACCTGAACAAACAGCTGAGCTTTACGCTCAACGAGCGGCCGGCCAGTTCGGGCGAGACCCTGGAGCTCCGAGCCTTTTCCGCCGACGAGGACCGCGACGTCTTCGCCGCCCGCACCGAGGACGTCGGCGCCGCCGGCGACGGCTCCGGCGGACCGGCAGGCAACCTCGACGACGAGATCGGTGCGGCGCTGCAACGTGTCGACGACGAAGAGGCGGCATGGTTCGTGGCCGTCGATTCGGGGCAGAAGGTCGGAATGGTGTTCGGCGAGCTGGTCCACGGCGAGGTGAATGTGCGGATCTGGATTCACCCCGATTACCGCAAGAAGGGTTACGGCACTGCCGCGCTGCGCAAGTCGCGGTCAGAGATGGCGTGGTGTTTCCCCGCCGTGCCGTTGGTTGTCCGGGCGCCGGCGGCCAAACCCAGCTAAGTCAAAGTTGCCGATACGTATTTGATATCGCCGAAAGCGACCATGGACGGTTGGTCGGGAAACTCAAAACCGTTGTCGGCGTAGAGTTCTGGTGTGCTGTGCACCGTCGACTGCCAGCCGCGGTCGGCCAGGTAGGCCACCACATCGTTGCGCTCGCCGGGGTAGACCAAGTCGGCCCAGTTGAGGTTCAATCCCAGGCGCCGCCAGCGTTCGCTGATCTCACGGCCTCGCTTTTCGATGCGGTCGCGGATGTTTGGCACGTAGCCGGTACCCAGTCTGCTGCCGCTGGCGCTTAGCGTGGTGATGTTGTCGAACAAGCGGTCCTGCGCATCCGGCGGTAGATACCCCAGTAGCCCCTCGGCGATCCAGGCCGCGGGCTGCGTGGTGTCAAATCCACTGTTGCGCAACGCCGCCGGCCAGTCGTCGCGCAGATCGATCCCCACCGCCCTGCGGTCGGCAATCGGGGCCGCGCCGAGGTCGGCCAGGGTGCGGGTCTTGAACTCGATCACCTTCGGCTGGTCGATTTCGTAGAGGACGGTCCCGGCCGGCCATGGCAGCCGGTAGGCGCGGGTGTCAAGTCCGGAGGCCAGGATGACGGCCTGGCGTATGCCGGCTTCGGCGGCGTCGGTGAAGAAGGAGTCGAAGAATCGGGTGCGGACCGCCATCCCTTCGCTGAGTCGCTGTGGAGTGAATGCCGGATCGTCCTCGGCGGCTTCGATTTCGCCGTTCATCATCCGGATAAAGGCGTTCACGCCCACGGCGTTCACCAGGGGCTCTGCGAAGGGGTCGTCGATGAGTGGGTTCGGGCCCTTCGAGGCCATCGCCCGCCGGGCAGCCACCGCGGTGGCGGTGGCGCCCACGCTGGATGCCAAATCCCAACTGTCGCCGTCAAATCGCGCGGTGTCGCTATGCGTCATGGGGCCCTCCTAACTGAGCGTTGCGGTAACGGTGGTGATGTTGCGCAATTGCGCCAGCTCGTCATCATCCGGGAAGACGCGGCCGTAATCGGCGAACAGGTCCCGCCGTGGCCGAGCGTTCACTTGCCAGCCTCGATCGCTGAGGTAGTCAATGACATTGCTGCGCTCGCCGTCGAAGAACAGTCCGGACAGGTCGACGTCGCAGCCAAGATTGGCCCACCGCTGGTTGAATTCCTGAGCGCGCTCGGACATCGCCACGCCGGAGTCCGGATGGTATTCGGTGGCCAGCTTGCTTCCCGGCGCGCTGAGTGCGGTGATGTTGTCGAAGAGCTGGTCCTGAGCTTCGGGCGGAAGGTACATCAGCAATCCCTCGGCACTCCAGGAAGTCGGTTGCGTCACGTCGAATCCGCAGCTGCGCAACGCGGCCGGCCAGTCTTCCCGCAGATCGATGCTGACGGTTCGCCGGTCTGCGGCCGGCGCAGCGCCCAGGGTTGACATCGTGGCGGTCTTGAACTCGATGACTTTGGGCTGGTCGACTTCATAGACCACACTGCCGAGCGGCCAGGACAGCCGGTAGGCGCGTGCGTCCAGGCCGGCGGCCAGGATCACCGATTGACGAACCCCGTCGCGGGCCGCGTTGAGAAAAAAATCGTCGAAGAAGCGGGTGCGCACCGCGATCGAATCGGTTTCCAGCTGCAAATCCCGTTCGCCGCCATCAGGCGTTTCCGTTGCGACGATTTCACCGTCAACCAGGCGGCGGAAGAAATCGAGGCCGACTGCGCGTACCAGTGGCGCGGCGAACGAGTCATTGATGATCGGGTCGGTTCCCCGACTGGCCACCGCCCGGGCGGCGGCGACCATCGTGGCGGTGGCACCAACGCTGGAGGCCAGGTCCCAGCTGTCTTGATCGGTCCGTGTCATCGTGCTCCTTGTAGTTCTGCGTTTACGTAGATGACCTCGCCGAACGGGGCTTCGTCGTCGTCGATCGGCGGCAGCCCGTATTGGGCCGGCAGGTCTGGGGCGCCGCTTGCGTCTGCGCAGGCCAGGTCCCAGGTGTCGCCGGCAAACCGTGCGCTGCTCAGTTGCGTCATGCATCGCTCCCCACACAGCTTTCGATACTTAGCAAATGCAATGAGCCACCAGCACTCTACGCCTCGCCGCTGAGCGCTGCCCGTGTCTTTTGGGGCCTTTTGCGGCGCCTGGACCATGGCTCCTCAAGGCCCTAAAAGGACTCACCCAAACCAGCTGTTAGTCTCGTACACGGTTTTAACGCGCGACGCCGTACGTCCTGGCCTGCGGGAGTTGGGCGCGTGACGCAGGATTACCCCCGGCTGCGCAGGAGGAAGAGTGCTTTCGGCTTTCATCTCATCGCTGCGGACAGTCGACCTGAGACGGAAGATCCTCTTCACGCTTGGCATCGTCGTGCTGTACCGCTTCGGTGCAGCTTTGCCGTCCCCCGGCGTCAATTTCCCGAACGTGCAGCAGTGCATCAAAGAGGCCAGTGGCGGCGAAGCCGGACAGATCTACTCGCTGATCAACCTGTTCTCCGGTGGCGCGTTGCTGAAGCTCACCGTGTTTGCGGTGGGGGTGATGCCGTACATCACCGCCAGCATCATCGTGCAGCTGCTCACCGTGGTCATCCCGCGGTTCGAGGAACTGCGCAAGGAAGGCCAGTCCGGCCAGGCCAAGATGACGCAGT
>DASXMA010000360.1:0-1891 GCA_036495965.1 Mycobacterium sp. | reverse complement strand
CAACGCCGGCACCGTCGACACCGACACCGGTCCGCACTTGCACGCCAACTGGACGTGGGCGTCCTCGGCATTGGATCGCGCGCAGGTCAGCCGGCTGAGCCAGTTGTGGTTCGACGCCCTGGCCGGCATCTGCGCGCATGTCAGGCAAGGTGGGGGCGGATTGACGCCGTCGGATATCGCCCCCGCCCGGCTTACCCAGCAGCAGATCGATGAGCTGCTTCGGCAAGCTGGTGAAGTCGCCGATATTTTGCCGTTAACCCCCTTGCAGCAGGGGCTGCTCTTTCACGCCAGCTCCGCGCGGGGGAGCAACGATGATCTGTATGTCGTGCAGCTGGATATCACGTTAAGCGGCCCGCTGGACCTGCACCGCCTACACGATGCCATCCGCACCGTGGTCAATCGCCATCCCAACCTGGTGGCCCGCTTCTGCCAACAGTTTGACGAGCCGGTGCAGATCATCCCCGCCGACCCCAGAGTCCCCTGGCAGTACCTCGAGCTGGCCACTGAAGACCCCGATGTCGACGTACAGATCCAGCGGCTGTGCGCCGCCGAACGCGCCGCGGTCTGCGACCTCGCCCACCGGCCGGCCTTTCGAGCGGCTTTGATCCGCACCGCCGACGACCGGCACCGGTTTGTGCTGACCAATCACCACATCGTGCTCGATGGCTGGTCGCTGCCGATCCTGCTGCAGGAGATATTCGCGGCCTATCACGGGCAGCCGCTGCCCGCGGCCACGCCGTACCGCAGGTTTGTGACGTGGCTGGCCGATCGGGACGTTGATGGCGCCCGCGCGGCCTGGCGAGAGGTGCTGGCCGGTTTTGATGCCCCCACCCTGGTCGGCCCGCCAGACCGGGTAGGGCAAGGCGCTCGAGCCATCGAATCGTTTCAGCTGACTGCCACCACCACGCGGGCGCTCAGCGAGCTGGCGCGCTTCCGTCGCACCACCGTCAGTACGGTGCTGCAGGGCGCCTTCGCGCAACTGCTGATGTGGCTGACCGGCCAGCACGATGTCGCGTTCGGCGTCGCGGTGTCGGGGCGGCCAGCGGAGTTGGTCGGTGCGGAGTCGATGGTGGGTCTGCTAATCAACACGGTGCCGGTGCGGGCGCGCATCACCGCGGCCACCACCACAGCCGACCTGCTCGACCAACTGCAACGCGCCCACACCAAAACCCTTGAGCACCAACACCTGGCGCTCAGCGAGATCCACCGCCTCACCGGCCACGACCACCTGTTCGACACCCTGTTCGTGTTCGAGAACTACCCAGTCGACACCGCGGCGTTGTCAGACGCGCACGAATTGACCATCACCGAGTTCACGAGCCGCGAGTACAACCACTACCCGCTTGCGGTGGCGGCCCTGCCGGGCCACGAGCTCGGCCTGCGCGTCGAATACGACACCGATGTGTTCGACACCGCCCGCATCGAAACACTGATCGAGTGGTTGCAGCGGGTGCTAGAGACGATGACCGCCGACCCGAGCCGGCGGCTCTCGTCGACGGATGCGCTCGATGAGGCTGAGCACGCCCGCCTCGATGAGTTTGGTAACCGGGCTGTATTGACCCAGCCCGCAACGCCGACGTCGATTCCGGCGTTGTTTGCCGCGCAGGTGGCCCGTGCCCCGGAGGCGGTGGCGCTGACCTTTGAAGGTCGGTCGATGACGTACCGCGAGCTGGATGAGGCGGCGAACCGGTTGGCGCATCTGCTGGCTGCTCGGGGGGCGGGCCCGGGTGAGTGTGTGGCGCTGCTGTTTTCTCGGTCGGCGGAGGCGATCGTGGCGATCGCGGCGGTGCTCAAGACCGGGGCGGCCTATGTGCCGATCGACCCGTCGGTGCCGGCGGCCCGGCTGGAGTTCATGCTGGCCGATGCCGCGCCGATCGCCGCGATCACCACC
>DASXMA010000359.1:0-3014 GCA_036495965.1 Mycobacterium sp. | reverse complement strand
AGGGTGTAAACGTAGCCCGAGGCGCCTCCCCAGGTGTTCGAGTCGGTGGTTGTCAGCGTCACGCGGTTGGGATCGGACCAGTCGTAGTACAGACGTTCCCATATGCCGCCTGAGCCTTCAGTGACATCGGCGTCGCTCGTGCCTTTGTGGTGTACTTCGAGGTCGCCATCGGCGCTGTTCGGAAAGAGCTCGGAACGCCCCGGTCCGAAGTCAGTGAGCCCAGCGACGAACTGCTCAGGGGTAGAGGCCGTCGACTGGTGAAAATGAATGGTGGACATTGTGCCCTCCTAGGTTGATGGAACTGATCCTTCGTCCACCGATAGCGCATCAGCGCCGATGCGAATTCCAGCTCGGACCGCGGCAGGCAAGCCTTGTTGATCCTGGTGTTACGAGGGATAGCCTTACGATTGGGCAATGTCGCCGACGGTCAGCGCGCTGGGTGATTTCCTGCGCGCACGCCGCGAACAAATCCGCCCCGAGGAGGTGGGGCTGGGTTCTGGGCCTCGCAGGCGCGTCCCGGGATTGCGCCGCGAGGAATTGGCGATGCTCGCCGGGATTAGCGTCGACTACTACTTACGACTCGAGCAGGGCCGCGACCAGCACCCGTCCCCACAGGTGCTCGATGCGCTCGCCCGGGCGCTGCAACTGGACGTCAAAGCCGCAGAACACCTTCATCGGCTCGCCGGCCTGCGGGCTGCGCGTAGCCCTCGAGCCTTCGCAGACAGTACGGCTGACGGCCCGGATCGGCTGATCGAGCACATCGCGCTGCCGACGATCGTCGCCAACCGATACCAGGATGTGCTGGCCGCCAATGCGATTGCCCGGGCGTTGTCACCCGGGTTCGCTCCCGGCGAGAACTTCTTGCGGTGGCGGTTGTTGGCGCCGGCCGCCCGTGATTTCTTCCTGGATTGGGACGAGGCGACTGAGGTCGCCGTGAGTGGCTTACGGGAATCTGCGGCAGGCGATCTCAACGATCCCCGATTACGCGCCTTGATCGAGGAACTCACGGCAGCCAGCGACCGGTTTCGCGAACTCTGGGCACGAGCCGATGTCGGATACCGCAGCGCCATCCTTCACCTGCGGCATCCGGTCGCGGGTGAACTTTTCCTTCGGCACACGAGGCTGATTGTCCCCGAGTCCGACTCCCAGGTGTTCATTTACTACCCTGAGCCCGGCAGTGCTTCGGCGAAAGCACTTGAGACGCTCACGGATTCGTGACGTGAACAGTGCGGGAATCTCGCCGCCTGTTCGCGAGCATATCTATCTACTGTGGGTCGAACACCAGCAGCGGTTTGCCGCCGTGCGCGGGAGCTTCAGCCAAATAGACAGCGTCGCTGAACTTCTCGACGGGTATCGGCTGGCCTTCCGGCACGCGCAGCACGCCGCTGTCGACGAGCTGGAAGGTTCGGTCGATGGTCGCGGCCATCCGGTCCTTCGGGGTTTTGGTGAGCCAGCGAAACAGCCAGAACCCCCGAACGGTCTTGGTTTCGTAGATCAGTGAGCGGGCGAAGACGGGGATGGTGAGCTTATCGGGGTCGGTTTGGCGGTGCGTGGACAGCGCACCAAAGATGACCAGCTCACCGCCCGGTGCCAGCGCACGCGAGACGTCCGCACCCACCTGACCGCTGACACAGTCGATCGCCTTGGCCACCCCGTCGTGTCCTGCGATGTCGGCGACGCGTTCGCGCAGGTTCTCATCCTCCGTGCAGATGACCGCGGTGCCGCCCAGCGCCAGGATGTCGTCGACAGCGGACCGACGGCGCACCACGTTGAGGGTTTTGAAGCCGAAGTGCGCCCCGATTTGGATGACCGATTGGCCCACGATAGAGCCGGCCGCGGTCTGCAGGAGCCATTCACCCGGTTGGACATCGAGTTCGTCACAGGTCAAGATCACCGCGGTTAGAGGATTGCTGAGAATCTGGGCCGCCGTGGAATCGCTCATGCCGGCAGGGGCACGCAAGACCCGCTCGACATCGGCGACGACATACTCCTGCCAGGTGCCCGTGACCCCGATCGTGATGACGCGCTCGCCGACGATGAAACCGTCCGCACCGCTACCGAGTTCGTCGATCACACCGACGGATTCGATCCCAGGCACGGCGGGGAATTCCGGTGTGAATCCGTATCGGCCGCGGACAGTGTGCAGATCGCTGGCTTCCACCGGCGCTGCTGACACCCGGATCCGGACCTGGCCGGGACCGGGTTCCGGAATCGGTCGCGTCTCTAGGTGCAGCACCTCGGATGGTTCGCCTACCGCGTCGGCGACAACAGACCGCATGATTCGCATCTTGCTCACGCTCCCCTCGGTCGCTGCAGATCTCACGGAGGTTCGGTGCTCACAGCGTCGGCCCGCAACTGGCAAGGAAGATCGGATCAGCGCGCCAACTGCAGGCGTATTTGGTCTCATGCTGCCACCACTGCTCGGTTGTTAGGGTCGAATCTCGACAGCGGCGGACTCACCTGCACATGCCACAGGCGCAACTCCACAGTGCAGCGGCCTGTGAGGCCGACCCTGGGCCGCGCTTGATCGTCATCGCTCATCGGCCATAGTTGGCCGCCAACCGAGGCCCGGGTCAAATGTGGATGTCCTGGTCGTGGACGGGGTTGGTGTGCACACGCTGCGCCACTCCGCGGCGGTCGCCCTGGTTGGAATCGGGCGTCCACATCAAGGCCGTCGCCGACCTGCTCGGGCACAGCAGCATAGCGATCACCGGCGACATCTACGGCCACACAACCGACGACACCGCCCGCGCGGCGATCGACGGTTTAGCGGCGCGCCTCGGCCTCACGCACACCGGCCGACAGTGACGGACGTGTGCGAGTTGCGCGTACCCGTAGAGGACGAAGCGTTCCCGAAGATGCGCCGCGGCTGGCCGGACGAATGGGCGCGCGGCTGGAACTGGACGCCCGCCTAAGTAAGCTGCGATCATCCTGCGCTCGACGCACTGAGTAGCGCCTCAAACAGCTCGGTGGTGGTGAGCGTTGGGATGTCGTAGATGGTTGTCATTCCTTCG
>DASXMA010000358.1:0-2941 GCA_036495965.1 Mycobacterium sp. | reverse complement strand
GGGCCGGGCATCGGGATTGGGCTGGGTCCGCATCAGCACCACCGCCACCCCCGCCATGACCACCGGCAGCACCAGGACAGCCGACCCGATGAATGTCCGGAGCACGACGTCGACCCACGCGCCGATCGGCCGGGCGGCGTCGAACCACGAGCTCGCCGCGACCACGACGGCAAGGCCGAGCAGAACCAAAGCGATGCCGTCGCGGCGGTGTCCGGGCTCGATGTCACGGGCCCGTCCGATTGAGCGGGCCGCTCCGCCGGTGCCGCGTGCCGCCATCAGCCAGGTGGCGCGCATGGCCCGGCCGCAGGTCAGCCCCGCGGCAACCAGCAACGACTGGTTGCGCCGTTTGGCGGGCCTGCCCACCCTCCGGCGGTGTGCTGCTGGTCTTGCACTTCGGGACCTGCCCCGCGAAGAGGCCTTTGACCTGCTCGTTCGGGTTCCGGAGCGGGCGGCGGTCTTACTAGCCATGATGGCAAGGGTAGTCGTAAATACATCATCTGCACCACCCGCCACACTGGTAACGCCGATCCTCTCCGCCAGGTGCCGGCGCCGCTACCGGAACGCGTGGGTAGGGTGACAAACGGTGATTAAAGTCATGCCGCCACCCACCCTTCCCAGGAGGCCCTAGCATGCCCGTTGTCGTCGTCGCCACCCTGAACGTCAAACCCGAATCGGTCGACACCGTCCGCGACATCCTCACCCGCGCGGTCGAAGAGGTGCACGACGAGCCCGGCTGCCAGTTGTATTCGCTACACGAAACGGGCGAGACGTTCGTGTTCGTCGAACAATGGGCTGACCCAGAGGCGCTCAAGGCGCACAGCGCTGCGCCTGCGGTCGGCAAGATGTTCGCCGCGGCCGGCGAGCACCTGGCCGGAGCACCCGATATCAAGATGCTGCAGCCGGTGCCCGCGGGCGATCCGGACAAAGGACAGCTGCGCCAGTGACTGACCGGCCGATGGACGGGCCGCTCAAAGGCAAAGTCGTACTCATCACCGGCGCCGCGCGCGGCCAGGGCCGCGCGCACGCAGTACGGCTGGCCGCCGACGGCGCGAATGTGATCGCGGTCGACCTGTGTGAGCAGATCGACAGTGTCCCCTATGCGCTGGCCACCCCGGACGATCTGGCGGCCACCGTCAAACTCGTCGAGGACACCGGCGCCCGCATCGTCGCCGCTCGTGGCGATGTCCGCGATCGCGAATCGCTGTCGGCCGCCTTACAGGCGGGCCTCGATGAGTTCGGCCGGCTCGACATCGTGGTGGCCAACGCCGGCATCGCGCCCATGCAATCCGGTGACGACGGCTGGCGCGACGTCATCGACGTCAACCTCACCGGCGTCTACAACACCATCAAGGTCTCGCTACCGACCATGGTCAAGCAAGGCACCGGCGGATCGATCGTGCTGATCAGTTCATCCGCGGGGTTGGCCGGTGTCGGCAGTGCCGATGCCGGCTCAGTCGGCTACGCCGCGGCCAAGCACGGCGTGGTGGGGTTGATGCGCGTATACGCGAATTTGCTTGCAAAGCAAAGTATCCGGGTCAACTCGATCCATCCGTCCGGCGTCGATACTCCAATGATCAACAACGAGTTCACCCGCCAGTGGCTCGCCGACCTGGTCGCGCAGTCCGATTCGCCGCCGGATATGGGCAACGCCATGCCGGTGGACGTGCTGCATGCCGATGACATCGCCAATGCGGTGGCATGGCTGGTGTCCGACCAGGCTCGCTACATCACCGGTGTCACCTTGCCCGTCGATGCGGGCTTCCTGAACAAGTAGAAGCTATGGCACGAAATCCCGCGGCGCAGACCGCCTTCGGCCCGATGGTGTTAGCCGCGGTCGAACAAAACGAGCCACCCGACCGCCGTCTGGTCGACGACGACCTTGCGGACCTGTTTTTGCCGGTCTCGATGCGATGGCTGGTCGGTGCGACCCGATGGGGACCGGCACGCCGTCTCATGATCCGCGGATCCGAGTTCACCGGCCCCGGGCTCTGGGTGAATATGGCCTGCCGCAAGCGCTTCATCGACGACAAGCTCAAAGAGGCGCTCGACGACATTGACGCGGTGGTGATCCTCGGCGCCGGATTGGACACCCGGGCCTACCGGCTGACCCGGCAGGTCCGGATCCCGGTCTTCGAGGTCGACCTGCCGGTCAATATCGCCAGGAAGGCCGAGACGGTGCGACGGGTGTTGGGCGGGCCACCGCTGTCGGTTCGGTTGGTGGCACTGGACTTTGAGCGTGACGATCTGCTCACCTCGCTGGCCGAGCACGGCTATCGCACCGATTACCGGGCTTTCTTCGTATGCGAGGGCGTGACCCAATACCTCACCGAAGACGGTGTCCGACGAACCCTGGAGGGACTCCGCGCGGCCGCCCCGGGCAGCCGATTGGTGTTCACCTATGTCCGCCGGGACTTCATCGACGGGACGAATCGCTATGGCACCCGCACGCTGTATCGCAATGTCCGCGAGCGCCAACAACTCTGGCGTTTCGGCCTGGAGCCCGACGAGGTCGCCGGGTTTATCGCCGATTACGGCTGGCGGCTGGTGGAACAGGCGGGGCCCGATGAGTTTGTGCAGCGCTACGTCGAGCCCACCGGCCGCAAGCTCAACGCATCGCAGCTGGAATGGTCGGCCTACGCCGAGAAGATCTAGCCGACGATTGCCTAGGTAGACCATTACCATTCGCGACACTTAAATGTCGGCGACGACACGCCGGGCGGATTCATACGGTCAGTGCAACATCCGTGATTTGGGAGGTTGCCATGCCGAGTGGATATCCGTTTTCGAGGACGGTGCGGCGGGAGTTTTTGGACCTGGTGTGTCAGGGCATGCCGGTGATTGGGGCCGAGCGTGTGGTGGGTGTGTCGCTGAACACCGGGTCGCGTTGGTGGCGTGAAGCTGGGGCGATGAAGTTACGCGTCAACGCCTGGGGGCGTGGGGG
>DASXMA010000357.1:0-2342 GCA_036495965.1 Mycobacterium sp. | reverse complement strand
CGGGAGCGCACCCAGGCCATCGAGGCGCGGACCTCCACGGCTCGCGGTGCTGGCGACGAGAGTTAGAACAATGGTGAGGACGAGTCCCGACAAGGCGGCGGCCCAGACGGGTCCGCCGAGTGAGTCCGCCAGTCGGGCGTTTGTGGCCGCCTGCAGTGGGAGCATCGCACCAGCGAAGACGGCGAGTACGACACGACCATCGCAGCGACCTCTTCCGTTACCTCCCTGCCGCGTCACAGGATCTTTTCGACCGTGATCGGCAGGTCACGGACGCGCCTGCCCGTGGCGTGGTACACAGCATTGGTAATGGCAGGGGCAACTGACACGGCGGTCAGCTCGCCCAGGCCTTTTGCCCCCAACGGGCTTGCTTCCTCGTCGAACTCGCCCACGAACATGACGTCGAGGTTTGGAATGTCGGCATTGGTCGGCACCAAATAGCCGGAATAGTTGCGGTTGGTGAACTGGCCCGACACTGGATCGGTCTCCGATTGCTCCAACAGGGCCTGGCCTGCGCCCCAAATGATGCCGCCGATCGCCTGGCTGCGCGCGGTCTTCGGATTGATGATCCGGCCGGCGTCGTAAGCGCCGACGACGCGATTGAGGCGTACCAGGCCGAGGTCAGCATCGACACGCACCTCCGCAAACACGGCGGAAAAGCTGAAGATTGCCTTGGGTCCGTTCGCCTCCTCGATGGGGGTGTAATCGCCGTCCCCGGTAAGGCTTGCAATTCCGTTGCGAGCGAGCAGTTCGGTGTAAGTGATGTTCAGGTTTGCTTTCTTGAGCGCGAGTCGACCGTCGGCGACAGTCACGTCCTCAGGTGCCGCACCGGCAAATGGCGCATCGTGTCCGGTAAGCGCCAGCGCCGTCGCCTTCTCGTGCGCGGCCTGCGCCGCCAGCATGACGGCGGCCGTTGCGTTGGCCGTCGTCGACGATCCGATGGCCGGATGCGATTCCGGCAGCCGCGTGTCCCCGAGTTGCACGTTCACCCGGTCGGGCGGCAAGCCGAGTGCGTCGGCGGCGACCTGCGCCATAATCGTATAGGTGCCGGTGCCGATGTCGTGTGCAGCGGCTTGAACGAGCGCCGAGCCGTCGCCATTGAGCGTCACCCGCGCCTTTCCCGGCCAACGCCAGTGCGTATAGATCGCCGCGGCCATGCCCTGTCCGACGAAGTAACGTCCGTGGCGCATCGATCGCGGCTCCGGCGTGCGCTTGTCCCAGCCGAAGCGCGCCGCTCCTTCTGTCATGCATTCGCGCAGAGCGCGCGTGGAGAACGGGCGGCCGCTATACGGATCGGTCTCGGCATCGTTGCGCAGGCGCAGTTCGACCGGGTCGATACCGGTCGCATAGGCCAGCTCGTCCATGGCGCATTCCAGCGCGAAATGGCCTTGCGCCTCCATCGGCGCCCGCAACACGACCGGCGAGTTGCGGTTCACATGAACGACTTTGTGGCTGGTGGCGATCCCGCCGCTGGCGCGCCACAGATGCCGGCTGGCCATGGCGGCATATTCAACGTAGTCGTCGAAGACCGACGTCGGATTGACGCTATCGTGACGGATGCCAGCCAGGTTGCCGTCGTGGTCCGCGCCGAGTACAACCGTCTGAACGGTCGCTGGCTGGTGGCCTACCATGGAGTACATTTGCGCGCGGCTGAGCTGCAACCGAACCGGACGGTTCACCATTTTCGCGGCAAGTGCGGCCAGCAGGGTGTGCGGCCAGGACCAGGACTTGCCGCCGAAGCCTCCGCCGAGAAACTCGCAGACGACGTTGATTTTCTCCTCGGGAACGCCGAGCACAAGCGAGACAAGCTTCCTCGTCCCGACGACCATCTGAGTCGAGTCGTAGAGCGTCAGGGTGCCGGTATCATCCCACACCGCGAGGGTGACGTGCGGCTCCATCGGATTGTGATGACGGTCGGGCATCGTATAGGTGTGCTCGATCTTCACCGCGGCATCTGCAATCGCTTTGCCGGCATGGCCGATCGACGACGACAGCGGCCACATGCGTTGTGGAGGCTCGATGGCGTCCTCTTTGGCCGTCCGCAGGTCGAACACTTTGGGCGGATGCGATTCGTACGCCACCTTGGTTAGCGTGCCGGCATACGTCGCCTGGTCGAGCGTCGCGGCGATCACGAGCGCAACTGGCTGGCCCGCGTAGTGAATTTGGTCGTCCTGAAGCGGCAGATAGGTTTGTCCCTGCGGGTGCAAGTGACTCCAGGGCAATGCTTTCATGCGCTGCATATTTTTGTGAGTCAGAACGGCGAACACGCCGGGTGCGCTTTCGGCAGCGGCGGTATCGATCGACACGATCCTGCCATTCGCGATCGTGCTGTAGACGATTGCGGC
>DASXMA010000356.1:0-21274 GCA_036495965.1 Mycobacterium sp. | reverse complement strand
CGCCCTGCCTGATCGAAGCGGTCGAGCTGACCGCGGAGGCCCGGAACTCCTCGGGCACCAGGTCGGACTCGTCGAGGATGCGGAACCACTTACTAATCAGCCGGTCTCGGCGGACGCGATGCCGGAACACCAGCGCCATGTCGTAGACTTGCCGGACCAGTTGGAATCCCTCGATGTCGACCTGTCGGCGCGCCAGGTCCAGCGACGCGAGAAGTTGCTGGTTGGGCGACGTCGACGTGTGGGTCAAGAACGCCTCGCCGAACGCGTCCCGAGCGCGCGCATTGAAATCCTGATCGCGGACGTGGATCATCGACGCCTGCCGAAACGCCGACAGTGACTTGTGCGTGGAGTGTGTCGCGTACACCCGGACCCGGGCCCGGCTGGGGTCGGGCAGCAGCCGACGGTGCACCCACTCCGAACGGTCTACTCCTTCCATGGAGGCCGACCAATTCCGGTATTCCTCAGCGTATTCCGGCGACGACAACGTCTGGTAGAGACGATCGGCGGCCACCATGGCGGTGCGCTGCCGGGCCCACGGCACCGCGGTGGCAAACGCGTACCACGCCTCGTCCCAGAGGAAGCAGATGTCCGGCTTGATCGCCAGCACCTCCTCCATGACGCGCCGGGGGTTGTAGACGACGCCGTCGAAGGTGCAGTTGGTGAGCAACAGCATGCGCACCCGGTGCAGCTGCCCGGCCGCCTCCAGGTCCAGCAGCGTCTTCTTGATCGTTTCCAGCGACACCGCTCCGTAAATGGCGAACTGCGCCAACGGATATGCGTCGAGGTACAGCGGATACGCACCGGCCAGCACCAGACCGTAGTGGTGGGACTTGTGGCAGTTGCGGTCGATCAGAACGATGTCACCCGGCCGTGTCAGGGACTGCACGACGATCTTGTTGGCGGTCGACGTCCCGTTGGTGACGAAATAGGTGTGGTCGGCGTTCCACGTCTTCGCGGCCTTGTCCATCGCCGTCCTGATGTTGCCGTGCGGGTCCAGCAGCGAGTCGAGGCCACCCGAGGTGGTCGAGGTCTCGGCCATGAAGATGTTGCGGCCGTAGAACTCTCCCATGTCCTGCAGCGACTTGGAATTGAAGATACTGGCGCCACGCGCGATGGGAAGGGCGTGAAACTGACCGACCGGTGCCGCCGCATAAGCGCGCAGTGCGTCGAAAAATGGTGTGGCGAAACGGTTCCGCAAGCCCGCTAGCACCGTGCTGTGCAGGTCGGTGACATCGTTGAGCCGGTAGAACGTCCGGTCGTAGACGTCCGGCTCGTCGTCATTGCCCGCCGCGATCGACTCGTCGGTGAGCAGATAAAGGTCGATACGCGGCCGCAACTCGCGGATCCACTCGCCACATTCGACCCAGTCGTTGGCGCGATCGGGGACGACCACCCCGGCCTCTGAGTCGTTGGGCCCTAGCAATGTGTTCATCAACGGCACCCGGTCGCGCGACCGCAGCGGCAGGTCGTGACGAATGATCGCGGCCTGGATCTCGCCGTTCAACGCGACCGCGGTGATGGCGTCCTCGACGCTGGCCACGACAAGGATCTCGAACTGCACGTCATCGGACGGGCAGCGCAGCGCTCGCAGGCATTCCGCCAGGCTGTCGGGTGCGGTGACTGGGGCATCATCGGCGAGCAACACCGTGTAGAACTGCTGCTGTTTGGCCTGGGCTACCAGCTCCTGGTCGGCCAGCGGCGCCGAAGTGTCGAAAAGCCCTGCGCGGTCGCCGTATTCACACAGCAGCCGCACGGCCAGCGATACCTCTTCGGAAAGCCGCAGCCTCGAACGACGCTCAAGGAGAGTGCGCAATCTCGCCAGATTCTCCGCACCCGGGTACAGCCAGTACCGCTCGTAGGCGCCGAGCCGATCGAGCAGGCGGGTCACCCGGCGCACATCGTGGGTGGTGTCCAGCCCGGCACCGTCGACCTCGGCCAGGTGACGGCACGAGTCGTCGAGCAGATTCCACGTGTCGACACGGGTGTACGACGGATTCGCTACCGCCGCCAAAGCGGAAACACGAAGTCGTCGCGGATGGGCACTGTCTCGATTCATCTCGTCACCTCCGCGGGATCCAGCAAGTATTATCCGCCCGTGCTGCGCACGGGATCTTTTCGCCCAGGATTCGACGGCGTCGGTCAGCGATCCAGCTCGTCGTCACTGTCTACGACGCGCCGATTGGCACGGGTGTTGTCTACCCACCGCAGCACCGGAAGCTCCCACCGGCGCGCCGGCAGATCGGTGACGTCGCCGAGCGACCTCACCACGGCCTGCGTCAGGCCCATGATGGCGGCCATCACCGGCAACAGCGGCTGCAGCGGCTTGGCCGCCGAGCGGACCGTGCTGATGCGGCGGGCCACGATCAGGCGCTCGATCGAGTGATACAGCCAGGCGCCGACGCCCAGCGCGTAGATCGAGAGCACCGACGCGATGATGGTCCAGCCGTAGGCGGCACACACCACGGCGCCCAGCACCACCGTCGCAGCCAGGAAGGCGGCGACGACGACCCGCAGCTCCAGCCGGGTCATGCCGGCGGTCCCTCGCTCTCCGGCGTGCCGGCGGCGCCCGAACGCACCGCCCCTCGGACCGCCTGAGCGGCCGCCCGGATCTGCGGCGTCACCAGCATGACCTGACCCAACACTCCGTTGATGAAGCCCGGCGAGTCGTCGGTGGACAGCTCCTTGGCCAGCTGTACGGCCTCGTCGACGGCGACCGGCTCCGGGACGTCGTCGGCATACAGCAGCTCCCACACCGAGACCCGCAGAATGGCGCGATCCACCGCGGGCAACCGGTCTAACGTCCAGCCCTGCAGATGCGAGCTGATCAGGTCGTCGATATGCGCGCTGTGCTCTGCAACCCCGCGAGCCGCGGTCTGGGTGTAGGCCTGCAGCGGCGCCACATCCGGCGTCGTTTCGGCCAGCGCGATACGCACATCGACGACCTCCGCCGGGCTCAGGCCGCGGGCGTCGGCTTCAAACAACAGGTCGACGGCACGTTTGCGGGCCTGATGGCGTCCCTTGCTGGCCCTCGCCGGCTTTCCTTCAGGCATAATGCCTGCTCACGCGTTGACACGTCCCAGGTAGCTGCCGTCGCGCGAATCGACCTTCAGCTTGTCTCCGGTGTTGATGAACAGCGGCACCTGGATCTCGGCACCGGTCTGAAGGGTGGCCGGCTTGGTGCCGGCGCTGGACCGGTCGCCCTGCAGGCCCGGCTCGGTGTGGGTGACCTCGAGTTCGACCGAAACTGGCAGCTCGATGTACAGCGGCGATCCGTCATGAAACGCCACCTGCACCGGCAAGCCCTCCAGCAGAAACCGCGCGGCGTCGCCGACCAGGGACTCCGGCAGCGGGTGCTGCTCGTAGTCCTGACTGTCCATGAACACGAAGTCCGAGCCGTCTCGGTACAGGTAAGTGGTGTCGCGCCGGTCCACGGTGGCGGTGTCCACCTTCACGCCGGCGTTGTAGGTCTTGTCCACGACCTTGCCCGAGAGGACGTTCTTGAGTTTGGTGCGCACGAAGGCCGGACCCTTGCCGGGTTTGACGTGCTGGAAATCGGTGATGGTCCACAGTTGTCCGTCGATCACCAGGACAAGTCCGTTCTTGAAGTCGGCAGTGCTCGCCACGGTCGGTAAATCTCCTAGATTGTGTGTGTCGCTGTTCAACATCCTACGGCCGCAAAAACTTCGACTGGCTCACAAGGGGCTGCCCAGGAAACGGACGACAGCCGGCGCTAGACCGAAGTCCATACGCCGTTGTTCCAAAATCCCCACTGACTGACAGTCGGGTTCCACATCAGGTGAGCCTCAGGCGCCCACGCCGGTGGAGGGGGTGGCGGCGGCGCCCACGGCGGCGGGGGTCCCCAGGGTCCCCAGCCTGCCGAAGCACCTTGGCCTGCCGGACCTTGCCAGTCGTGGCACTGATTCCAGTCCCAGTTGTAGTTGTTGCCCCAGGCCGGGTCCCATTGATCGCCCGGGCACCAGTGATAGCTGGGCACAGCAGCCGGCGTCGCCTCGGCGATGCCGCCGGCCAGTCCAAAAGCGGAGAAGGCCAGCTCGCCACCCGCCAGCACGCCGATGCACAGCCGGACCCACGGTCTCGTGTGCTTTACAGTCGTCATTTCCGAAGAACTTCCCTGATCCTCGTCGGCTGGCTCCAACACCGCGAGCAGCGCCAGGCTAGCGCCCCTCTTCCCATAACTGCGCAGTCAGATCTTGAAACGTCGCGAGGGCAAACTGATCGTCCGCCGGCATGACTGCGGAACTGCTCATCAGCGCTCGCACGACCCAACCGTCCTTATGCGCCAATTCGACGACCATGTTCGCGAAGGCATCAAGGACCGATAGCAGGGATTCCGTGGCCGGAGCCTGTTGGAAGACCTGATGGAATCGCAGCGACAACACGTCGTCCGGCTCGCAGCCCACCATCTCGGCAAATGCAGTGTTGGCGAACAAGATGCCACCATCATGCCCGATGGCCAGCACTGGAACCGGAATCCTCTGCAGCATGACCAACGCGGGCAACTGCTTCAAGGTGGTCATCGGCGATTGGCTGTGATGGCGGTTTCGTCGTCGCTCGGCAGGCAGATTAGGCACAACATGTAGCCACCGTGCTCTTGTCTCCGGAGCGTTGCTAGGACCGCACAGCCCGGGATCCGCACTTGAACTGGCGTGTGTCACGGTGTCGGATTCAGTCGGACTAGTAGGCATTTGAGCACCCCGCTCCGGTGTTGTGGGAACGGCGTGGTCGTCCCATAGCGGGAATCTTGCAACGGGGGACGGCAAGTGTGCATGCGTACTGCACTACCTGTTTTGCACGAGGGGTACCTGTTTTGCACTGCGAGGTAGGCATTTTGCACGCGAGGACCTACAGCAGCAACGCATTGGCATGGGCGTGGGATTGGGCATGGGATTGGCTACCTCGTTTACCCGGGTTAGCCAGTCCCCGAGATAATCACCGCCACAAAACCCGACGCTGACATCGTTTTAGCAGCTCAGAGCGCAGCACTAGTTAAGTCAGAATGGCCAGTTCTTTAGGGAATCGGGTCAGCAGTTCGGGGGTCTGCGCGACGGTTTCGGGCTCTTGCGGCGTCTTGCTGGCTACTACCAACGTGTCCTCGATCCGGACACCGCCTCGGCCGGGTAAGTAGACGCCGGGCTCCACGGTCACTACGGAGCCCGCAAGTAGTGTTCCGGCGGATGTGGCTCCGATTCCCGGCGCTTCGTGGATCTGCAGACCCACGCCATGCCCCAAGCCGTGGCCGAAATTCTCGCCGTAGCCGGCATCCGCGATCAGCTGACGCGCTGCGCCGTCCACCTCCCGCAGGCCGGCGCCCGGCCGCAACGCCTCTCGGCCGGCCCGCTGCGCATCGGCGACCAGCTGATAGATCTCCAGCTGCCAGTCAGCGGCCTTACCCAGCACGAACGTGCGGGTCATGTCGGAGTGATAGCCGGCGACCAGAGCGCCGAAGTCGATCTTGACGAAATCACCCTGGGCCAGCACAGCATCGGTGGGCCGGTGGTGCGGAATCGCCGAATTCGGCCCCGCAGCCACGATCGTCTCGAACGAGATCCCATCGGCGCCATGGTCGAGCATCAAGGCCTCGAGCTCGCGGCTCACCTCGCGTTCGGTTCGTCCGGGCCGCAGACCGCCGCGCGCCACCAGATCGTCCAGCGCGGCGTCGGCCGCCTCACAGGCCAGCCGCAGCAGCGCCAGCTCGCCGGCGTCTTTGACCTCGCGCAGGGCCTCGACCGTGCCGGCGGCCCGCACCAGCTCGGTTTCGCCGCCCCGTTCGTCCAGCTCACTGCCGAGCGCGTCGAAGCCGTCGACGGTGACCACATTGCTTTCGAAGCCCAGCTTGCGCACCCCGCCGTCGGCGGCGTGACCGACCAGGTAGCGCCCGAGGGCCCGCTCGATGGCGATCTCGAGGTCTGGTGCCTGCTCCGCGGCCTGGGTACGGTACCGGCCGTCGGTGGCCAGTACCGGCACCCGATCGTCGGCGAAGACCAGCAACGCGCCGTTCGAGCCGGAAAATCCCGATAAATAACGCACGTTGATCAGGTCTGTGACCAGCATCGCGTCCAGCCCGCTGGCACCAATTTGCGCTTTCAGATTGTGTCGACGCTGGGAATGTGTCACGACCCTTGACGGTACTCGCTACGCTTTTCACCCATGAGCAAGTGGATGCTGCGCGGATTGGGGTTAGCCGCGGTAATGGTCGTCGTTCGCTTATTCCAGGGGGCGTTGATCAATGCCTGGCAGGAGTGGGCCATCTGGATCAGCGTGGTGCTGCTGCTCGTGTTCATCGTCTGCGCCGCCGTATGGGGGGTGATCGACGGCCGGGCCGACGCCAACGCCAATCGGGATCCGGACCGCCGGCAGGATCTGGCGATGACCTGGCTGCTGGCCGGCCTGATCGCGGGGGTCGTCAGCGGCGCCGTCTGCTGGCTCATCGCGCTGGTGTACAAGGGCATCTACACCGGGGGCCTGCTCAACGAGCTGACGACGTTCGCGGCGTTCACCGCGCTCATGGCCTTCCTGTCCGGCATCATCGGTGTGACCTTCGGCCGCTGGCGGGTGGACCGACAGTTCGAGAAGACGCCGGAGAAACACCACGGCCTCGGTGACAAGGAGCGGGACGGGGACACCGACGTGTTCGCCGCCGTTCGCGGCGATGACACTCCGACCGGCGAAATCCCAGCGGCCCGGACCGAGGAACGGACCGCGTCGGTGGCCACCGCCGAACGCGAAGCACCTACCGAAACGATTCCGACTTCCGGGCGTGAAGCGCCCACCGAAACGATCCCGAAGGGCACATGGGGAACGCCTACTGAAACGAGCCTCACCCATGACCCGAAGCACGGGCGCTCGGAACCGAAAACCGACTAGCCTTCAGTCGTTCGCGGACCCGGCCAGGTAGCGCAGGGCGAGCAGGTAACCCTGGACTCCCAGCCCTACGATCACTCCGGTTGCAACCGGGCTGATGTAGGAGTGGCGCCGGAACTCTTCGCGGGCATGCACGTTGGAGATATGCACCTCGATCAGGGGTGCGCGCAACTCGGCGCAGGCATCGCGCAGCGCGACCGACGTGTGGGTGAGGCCCCCGGCGTTGAGGATCACCGGTTCGCCCGCATCGGCGGCCAGATGGATCCAGTCCAGCAGCCGGGCTTCGTTATCACTTTGGCGCACAACAGCTTTGAGTCCAAGCCCGGTGGCCTCACGCTCGATGAGCGCGGCCAGCTGGTCGTGCGTGGTGTCCCCATAGACATCGGGCTCGCGCCGGCCCAGCCGGCCCAGGTTGGGGCCGTTGAGGACGTTCACCGTGACCGTCATGAGGCTTCGACTTCCGGATAAATCCCCGCATAAGCTGCCGCCAGCAGCGACGGGTCGGGTCCCGCCAGCCGGCCCGGCTTGGCCAGCCCGTCGAGGACCACGAACCGAAGCACGCCGGCCCGGGCTTTCTTGTCCCCGGCCATGTATTCCAGCAGCTGCGGCAAGGCGTCGGCGTCGTAGCTGACCGGCAGGCCGAGCGACGTCAGGATGGTGCGGTGCCGCTGCGCGGTGGCGTCGTCCAGCCGGCCGGCGAGTCTGGCCAGCTCGGCGGCGAACACCAGGCCTACCGACACCGCGGCGCCGTGCCGCCACTGGTAGCGCTCGCGGCGCTCGATCGCATGCCCCAAAGTGTGCCCGTAGTTCAGGATTTCACGCAGTTCCGATTCCTTCTCATCGGCGGCGACGACCTCCGCCTTGACGATGATGGCGCGCCGGACCAGCTCGGGCAGCACTTCCCCTGCGGGATCCAGCGCGGCCTGCGGGTCGGCTTCGATGAGATCGAGAATCACCGGGTCGGCGATGAACCCCGCCTTGACCACTTCGGCCATCCCGGCGACGATTTCGTTGCGCGGCAACGTTTCCAGCGTGGCCAGGTCGACGAGGACGGCCAGTGGTTGGTGAAATGCGCCGACCAGGTTCTTGCCCGCCTCGGTGTTGATACCGGTCTTGCCACCGATGGCCGCGTCGACCATGCCGAGCAGTGTGGTGGGCACATGCACGATATCGACGCCCCGCAGCCAGGTGGCCGCCGCGAAACCGGCGACGTCGGTAGCGGCCCCGCCGCCGAGGCTGACCAGTGCGTCTTTGCGGCCGATCCCGATGCGGCCCAACACTTCCCAGATGAATCCCACGACGGGCAGGTCCTTACCGGCTTCGGCGTCGGGGATTTCGATACGGTGCGCTTCAACACCACTGCCGGCCAAGTGGCTTCGGATCACCTCGGCGGTCTGCGCCAGCACCGGTTGGTGCAGGATCGCGACTCGATGCCGGCTGGAAAGCAGTTCGTCCAACTCGTTGAGCAAGCCCTCAAAAAGGCCATAGCCGATCACCACCGGGTAAGGCGGGTCGACGGCCACCCGCACAGTGACCGGTTCGGTGGTGTCCGTCATTTGATGGCCTCAGCGCCAGGCGTCACCGGGTGTTGGGTCTGCGCTGCACCCTGAAGCCGCGAGACGATGTAGCGGACCACCGCGCCGGGATTGCGGCGGTTGGTGTTGACCCGGATGGTCGCCACGCGCCGGTACAACGGAATCCGCGTGGCCATCAGCGCGCGGAACTTCTCGGCGCGGTCCGGCCCGGCCAGCAACGGCCGCACCGTGTTGCCGCCGGTGCGCCGCACCCCTTCCCGGGCGCTGATCTCCAGGTAGATGACGGTGTGGCCGGCGAGCGCCTCGCATACCCCCGGGTTGGTGACAGCTCCACCGCCGAGCGACACAACGCCGTCATGCTCGGCTAACGCCGCACGGACCACCTGTTCCTCGATGCGACGGAACTCCTGCTCCCCGTCGGTGGCGAAAATGTCGGCGATGGTGCGGCCGGTCCGCTGCTCGATCGCCGCGTCGGTGTCGAGCAAGCTGACCCCGAGCGCCTTGGACAACCGCCGCCCGATGGTGGACTTGCCGGAGCCCGGCAATCCGACCAGTACCGCCTTGGGTGCCATCACGCCGACCCTGACGCGCGGGCTGCCGGTGCCTCTCGGTCGGCGACCGCACGCTGGTACGCCTCGATGTTGCGGCGGGTCTCGGTCAGCGAATCGCCACCGAACTTCTGCAGCACCGCGCGGGCCAGCACCAGCGCCACCATGGTCTCGACAACGACCCCGGCGGCCGGCACTGCGCACACATCCGAGCGCTGGTGGATGGCAACGGCCTCGTCACCGGTTGCCATGTCGACGGTGGCCAGCGCCCGCGGCACGGTGGAGATCGGCTTCATCGCGGCGCGCACCCGCAACGGCTGCCCGTTGGTCATGCCGCCTTCAAGCCCGCCTGCCCGGTTGGTCGAGCGGACGACGCCGTCGGGCCCCGGGTACATCTCGTCGTGGGCCCGACTGCCGCGGCGGCGCGCGGTTTCGAAACCGTCGCCGATCTCCACACCCTTGATCGCCTGGATGCCCATCACGGCGGCCGCGAGCTGGCTGTCGAGTCGGTTGTCGCCGCTGGTGAACGATCCCAGCCCGACCGGCAATCCCACCGCCACAACCTCCACCACGCCGCCGAGGGTGTCGCCGTCTTTTTTGGCCGCCTCGATCTCGGTGATCATCGCCTGTTCTGCCGCCTTGTCGAAGGCGCGCACCGGGCTGGCGTCGATCCCGGGCAGGTCTTCGGGTCGCGGCGGCGGGCCGTCATAGGGCGCCGACAAGCCGATCGCGGTGACGTGTGAGAGCACCTCGACACCCAGCGCCTGACGCAGAAACGCCCGGGCGACCGTCCCCGCCGCGACACGGGCCGCGGTCTCGCGGGCACTGGCCCGCTCCAGCACGGGGCGGGCGTCGTCGAAGCCGTACTTGAGCATGCCCGCGTAGTCGGCGTGGCCGGGTCGCGGCCGGGTCAACGGGGCATTGCGCGCGATATCGGCGAGCTCCGCGGGATCGACGGGGTCGGCGGCCATCACCGTTTCCCACTTGGGCCATTCGGTGTTGCCGATTTCGATGGCGATGGGCCCGCCCAGGGTGATGCCGTGGCGTACCCCGGCAAGCACGGTCACCGCGTCACGCTCGAACGCCATCCGGGCGCCGCGGCCATAGCCGAGCCGGCGGCGGGCCAGCTGATCGGCGATTTCGCTGGAGGTGACTGCCACGCCGGCGACCATCCCTTCGAGCACGGCCACCAACGCGCGGCCATGCGACTCCCCGGCGGTGATCCAGCGCAACACCTGATCATCTTCCCATGTGCTCACCCCAGCAGAGCCAGCCCCGCCGCGCCGGCGGTGGCCACGCACATCGACGGACCGTGCGGCACGGTGGCGGTGCCGGCGGCACCGCCGAGAAACCAAGCGACTCGCATACCCAGGCCCCACAGGGCCGTGAGCAGCGGCGCGGACAGCGCCGCAAGCAACCACACCTCGGCACCGAAGCAGCCGGCCAACCCACCCACACCGATCGCCAGCTTGACGTCGCCGGCCCCCATCCCCGCCGGCGCCACCAGGTGCACCAGCAGATACACCCCGGCCAACGTCGCCGCCCCGGCCAGCGCGGGCAGCCCGCGCCCGGCGACCGCGGCGGCCGACAGAATCACTGCCGCCCCGGGCAGCGTCAGCCGGTTCGGTAACCGGCGTTGCCGGATGTCGTAGCAGCTCAACGCCGCCAGCCAGACGAACACCAGGGCCACTGTGAGGCTCGCCACGGCGGTCCGCATGCGCGGCACGCTAGTTCAGGGCCTCCAAAGCGCAAGTCATCGCCTCACGCGGCGCGGGCAGCCCGGTGAATTGCTCGACCTGCGCGAACGCCTGATGCAGCAGCATCTGCAGCCCGCTGATCACCCGGCCGCCGGCGGCCGCCACCGCGGTGGCCAGCGGCGTGGGCCAGGGGTCGTAGACGGCGTCCAGCAGTACCGGGATCGCGGCAAACGTGTCGGCATACTGCGCAGCCACCTCCGCCGGAATCGTGCTGACCAGTACTTCCGCGGCGGCCACCTGGCCGGCCAACTCGCCGCTGTCCAGCCCGCAGAACCGCGTCGCCACGCCAACTCGCGTTCCCAGGTCCACCAACCGGGCCGCCTTCTCCGGATTGCGCGCCACGACGGTGATGTCGCGGACGCCGAGTTCGGCCAACGCCACGACGGCCGCCGGCGCGGTCCCGCCCGATCCACACACCAGCGCCCGTCCAGAGGCCGACCCGACCGCGCCCGCCACGCCGTCGATGTCGGTGTTGTCCGCCCGCCAGCCACGCGTCGTGCGCACCAGGGTGTTGGCCGAACCGACCAGAGCCGCGCGTTCGGCGCGCTCGTCGGCGAACCGCAGGGCGGCGAACTTGCCCGGCATGGTCACCGACACGCCAACCCACTCGGGCCCGAAGCCGCCGACCATACCCGGCAGCTCCTCGGCGCCGCATTCGATGCGCTCGTAGATCCAGTCATCCAGGCCCAGCGCGCGATAGGCGGCCAGGTGCAGTTGCGGGGACTTCGAATATGCGATCGGCGAGCCGAGAACGGCCGCCCTTCTGGGAGGCGCCGAGCTAGCGCGCGCTGTCGAGGACACCGTTGCGCTTAGCCAGCTCGATATTGGCCAGATGCTGCTTGTAGTCCCTGGTGAACAGCGTGGTTCCCTGGGTGTCGATGGTGACGAAGTACAACCAGTCCCCCGGCTCGGGATGCTCGGCGGCGCCCAGCGCGTCGACGCCCGGCGAGCAGATCGCGGTGGCGGGCAGCCCTTGGGATACGTAGGTGTTCCAAGGCGTCTTCTGGGCACGGTCGGCGTCGCTGGTGGCCACCTCGCGGCGGTCCAGCGGATAGTTCACCGTGGAGTCGAACTCCAGCGTGTGGTGGGCGTTCAGCCGGTTGTAGATGACCTGCGCCACCTTCGGGAAGTCCTGCGGGCTGGCTTCTTGCTGCACCAACGACGCCACCACCAGGATGTCGTACGGCGACAGGTGCATGGCCTGGGCGGTATCCACTAACCCGGATTTCGTGTATTCCACCGCCCCGGCGCTGACGAGGTTCGCCAAGATGCTCTCGGCCGACGCCGAGGGATCGACATTGAAGGTCCCGGGTGCGATAAGGCCCTCGAGCCGGCGATGGTCATTGCCCAATTCGGTGACCGGCTCAACCGCCCAGGCCGGTACCGACAACACCGCGGGAGCACTGTTGCTCGCTGCCGCGCGGAGGTCGTCAACCGAGACGCAGCGCTTGTTGCCGTCGAGATCCACACAGGTGGCACGGGAGATCAGGCTTAAGATGCCAGGATTTACCTTATTGGTCTTCATGTCGGTGGTGTCGTCGAGTTGGCGTCCTTCCGGGATCACCAACCGTCCGACCCGGTTATGCGGATCGGCCAGTCGCGCGACGGCGTTGGCCGCCGGGATTTCGGTGCGCATCCGGTAAAAGCCTGGCTGGATGGACGTAATCGCGGTATTGCCATGCGCGGCATTGACAAATGCCCGGACGGTGGCGACCACACCCTGGGTATGCAGCGTCTCACCGACCGCGGTGGTCGAGTCGCCGTCTTGTACCTGAATCACGACGTCGCGCTTGCCGCCACCGGTGTAGTCGTCGCCGGCCCCGAACACCGCGTGCCAGAGCTTGGAGCCCAGGAAGACGCCCGCCACCACGACTACGACCAGCACGCCGGCAGTGATCCGGCCGGCGAAGCGCCGCCGCCGGCGCCCGCGCTCGGCCCGATTCCGGGCCACTCGGCTCATCCTCCGCCGCGGCGGCCCGACCGCTTCGGGCTCCGCACGTCGGCGTCGCACGCTGTCAACCATCGGTGGCATCCCCCGCCGCAGACTCGGCCCCCGCCATCGTGGCTCGGCGTTGATCGAGCCAGCTCTGCAAGATGGCCACCGCCGCTGCCTGGTCGATCACCGCCCGCTGCTCCTTGGCCCGTACACCCGCCGCGCGCAGCGATCGCTGCGCACTGACCGTGGTCAGCCGCTCGTCGGCGAGCCGCACCGGCGTGGGAGCAACCCGTCGGGCCAGCGCCTCGGCGAGTTCAATCGCGTCCTGCGCCGACGGGCCGGTGCGGTCGGCAAGCGTCCGCGGCAATCCTACGATCACCTCGACGGCCTCCAATTCGGCGGCCAGCTCGGCCAGCCGACGCACGTGCTTGCCGGAACGGCCACGCCGCACCGTTTCCACCGGGGTGGCCAGGATGCCGTCGGGATCGCTGGAAGCAACACCGATCCGCACACTGCCCACGTCGATGCCGAGCCGCCGTCCCCGGCCGGGGTCCTGTTCAGGGTCGCCGGGCCGGTCGGGCAAGCGATGCTGTGCTGAGACCACTCAACCGACCCGCGCTATCACGGCGATCTCGGAGCGGACCGCCTCCAGCGCCGCGTCGATGCCGGTCGGATTCGTGCCTGAGCCCTGCGCCAGGTCGGCCTTACCACCGCCGCGGCCGTCCACCGCCATGGCGAGCTGCTTGACCAGGTCGTTGGCGCGGATCCCCAGATCCTGGGCGGCCGGATTCGCGGCCACCGCGTACGGGACGGCTTCGCCCTCGCCCGCAGAGCTTGTTGAGATCAGCGCGACCACCGCCGGATCGCTGCCCAGCTTGCCGCGAATATCGCCGACGAGGGAGCGCAGATCGGCTGCCGTCATTCCGCCGGACATCCGCTGAGCCACCACACGAACGTTACCGATCCGCTCCGCGCCGGCTGCGGCGTTGGTCGCAGCGGCCCGCGCGCCCGCCAGCCGGGCGCGTTCGAGTTCCTTCTCTGCGGCCTTGAGCCGCTCCACGAGATTGGCCACCCGGGCGGGCACCTCTTCGGACGGCACCTTCAGCGACGACGCCAGCCCGGCCATCAGCGCCCGCTCCTTGGCCAGGTGGCGGAACGAGTCGAGCCCGACGTAGGCCTCCACCCGGCGGACCCCGGAACCGATCGACGATTCGCCCAGGATCGTCACCGGGCCGATCTGCGCGGAGTTGTGCACATGGGTGCCGCCGCACAGCTCCAGCGAAAACGGTCCGCCGATCTCCACCACCCGCACTTCGTCGGGATAGCTCTCGCCGAACAGCGCCATCGCTCCCATCGCCTTGGCTTTCTCGAGCTGCTCGGTGAACGTGTGCACCTCGAAATCGGTCTGCACGGCCTCGTTGGTCACTTCTTCGATCTGGGTGCGCTGTTCTTCGGTGAGCGGCCCCTGCCAGTTGAAGTCGAAACGCAAGTAGCCCGGGCGGTTCAGAGATCCCGCCTGAACGGCGTTGGGCCCCAGCACTTGTCGTAGCGCTGCATGCACCATGTGGGTACCCGAGTGCCCTTGGGTTGCGCCACGGCGCCACCCCGGGTCCGCCGCCGCGACGACGGTGTCGCCCTCGACGAATTCCCCGGACTCGACATTAACTCGGTGCACCCAAAGGGTTTTCGCAATCTTCTGCACGTCGGTAACCGCTGCGCGGGCGGCCTCGTTGGCGCCTGTTCCACTGATCGTGCCCTCGTCGGCAATCTGGCCGCCCGACTCGGCGTAGAGCGGGGTGCGGTCCAGCACGAGTTCGACGCGATCCGACCCGTCGGTACCGTGCGCTACCACCGGAACTCGCTTGCCGTCCACAAAGATACCCAGAATCCTTGCCTCGGAAATCAACTCGTCGAATCCGGTGAACTCGGTGGGGCCGGCGTCGACGAGCTCGCGGTACGCGCTGAGGTCCGCGTGCGCATGCTTACGCGCCGCCGCATCGGCCTTGGCGCGACGGCGCTGCTCGGCCATCAGTTCGCGAAAGCCCGTTTCGTCGACCTGCAGGCCGGCCTCGGCGGCCATCTCCAAAGTGAGCTCGATCGGGAAGCCATAGGTGTCGTGCAGGGTGAAGGCATCCGAACCGGAAACTACGTTGGCACCCGACGCTTTGGTGGCGCCGGCCACCTCGTCAAACAACTTCGAGCCCGACTCCAGGGTGCGATTGAACGCGGTCTCCTCGGCAACGGCGATGCGCCTGATCCGGTCGAAATCGGCGACGAGCTCGGGATACGACGGGCCCATCGCGTCACGCACGGTGGCCATCAGGTCGCCGACAATCGGGCCGTCGATGCCCAGCAGCTTGGCCGAGCGGATCACCCGGCGCAGCAGCCGGCGCAGCACGTAGCCGCGTCCGTCGTTGCCGGGACTTACCCCGTCGCCGATCAGGATCGCCGCGGTGCGGCTGTGGTCGGCGATGATGCGATAACGCACATCGTCTTCGTGGTTGCCGAGGTCATACCCGCGTGGGGCACGCGCCGCGACCGTGTCTATGACCGGCCTCAGTAGGTCGGTTTCGTAGACGTTGTGCACACCCTGCAGCACGAACGCGACCCGCTCGACGCCCATGCCGGTGTCGATGTTCTTGCGGGGCAACGGCCCGAGGATCTCGAAGTCGGTTTTGTTTGTGCCTTCGCCGCGTTCGCTTTGCATGAACACCAGGTTCCAAAGCTCGACGTAGCGGTCTTCGTTGGCTATCGGGCCGCCCTCGACTCCGAACTCCGGGCCGCGGTCGTAGTAGATCTCCGATGACGGGCCGCATGGTCCGGGGATGCCCATCGACCAGTAATTGTCGGCCATGCCGCGGCGCTGGATGCGTTCCTGCGGAAGGCCGGCAATCTCCTGCCACAGCTGCGCCGCCTCGTCGTCGTCCAAATAAACTGTGGCCCAGAGTCTTTCCGGGTCCAGCCCGTATCCCCCGTCGGCGACGGGATTGGTCAGCAGCGACCAAGCCAGTTCGATGGCCTCGCGTTTGAAGTAGTCCCCGAACGAGAAGTTGCCGGCCATCTGGAAGAAGGTGTTGTGCCGGGTGGTGATGCCCACCTCGTCGATATCCGGAGTGCGGATGCACTTCTGGATGCTGGTGGCCGTGGCGTACGGTGGGGTGCGCTGCCCCAGAAAGAACGGCACGAACTGGACCATGCCGGCGTTGACGAACAGCAGGTTGGGGTCGTCAAGGAGCACCGATGCACTCGGCACCTCGGTGTGACCTGCCTTCACGAAATGATCAAGGAACCTCTTCCTGATCTCGTGTGTCTGCACTTAAGTTCGCTTCTTCCCGTTTTGCCTCGACGTCGATTCCCAGCCTATTCGCCTGGATTATCGGAAGGCTGTCTAACGACGCATCTCGACGGCACACAGTACCGCTTTCGCGCCGTCCGTCGCCTGGTCGCTAACCCTCCAGAAAGCTCAACCGCACCGACCGCCGTGGATTGTCCCGGTTGAGATCCACCAGCACGATGCTTTGCCAGGTACCCAGCAGCGGTTCACCACTGGAGACCGGCACCGTCACCGACGGTGCGACAATCGCCGGCAACACATGGTCCGCGCCATGGCCTTCGGAGCCGTGCGCGTGCCGGTAGCGGTCGTCGCGTGGCAGCAGCCGGTCCAGCGTGTCGACCAGGTCGTCGTCCGAGCCGGCGCCGGTCTCGATGATCGCGACCCCGGCCGTCGCGTGCGGAACGAACACATTGCATAGGCCGTCGCCACAGCTGAAGCAGAACCTGCGTACCGCGTCGGTGAGATCCACGATGCGGCGACGCGCGGTGTCTACATCCAGCACATCCGTGTGCATCCGGTCAAGCCTACGGCGGGGCAGCTGGCAGCGACCAATTAATTGTGAGCGAGGTCGCACCATTGCGGGGGCTAACCGGCAGGAGGAAGGTAGTGCGTGAACCGGTGGCGCCACCGGGGCGCCGCCCCGAACAAAGAGGGGGTGGATCGTGTACGCACGCTCTACCACTATTCAGGCGCAACCCTCGTCCATCGATGACGGCATTGCGCATGTTCGCGACGAGATCACGCCCGCACTGCAGGATATGGCGGGGTGCATCGGCGTATCCCTTTTGGTCGACCGGCAGTCCGGCCGGTGCATTGCGACCAGCGCCTGGGAGACCGAGGAGGCCATGCGCGACAGCGCGGACCAGGTAACGCCGATCCGGGATCGGGGCGCGGAAATGTTCGGGGGGACCGCAAACGTCGACCAGTGGGAGATCGCGGCGCTACATCGTGACCACCGCTCGGCCGACGGCGCGGGCGTACGGGCGACCTGGGTGAAGGTGGCGCCGGACCAAGTCGACCAAGGCATCGAGTACTTCAAGTCGTCAGTCTTGCCCAAGCTCGAGGACCTCGACGGGTTCTGCAGTGCGAGCCTGCTGGTCGACCGCGCAGCCGGGCGCGCGGTGTCTTCCGTGACGTTCGACAGCCTCGACGCGATGGAACGGAACAGGGACCGGGCAACCGCCCTCAAGAACGAGTCGATGCGAGAGGCGGGCGTCGAGGAGCTCGACGAATGCGAGTTCGAGCTGGCGCTAGCGCACCTGCGGGTACCCGAGCTGGCCTGATCGAGATTACGGCGGTGGACCGGCCGAACCAGGCATTCGGCCGGCGTTGCCTTGTCTCTGGGTCAATTCCGTGAGAACGGGCCAATCCCTTCGAAGGGGTTGGCCACTCGCTGGGCCCATTGCGGCCGATAACCGGTAGGAGGAAGGTGTGTGGTGGGACCGGTGGCGCCACCGGGGCGCTGCCCCGACATAAGAGGGGTCGACCGTGTACGCACGCTCTACCACCATCCAGGCGCAACCCTTGTCAGTCGACATCGGAATTGCGCACGTTCGCGATGTCGTCACGCCCGCCCTGCAGGAGATGGACGGGTGCGTCGGGGTGTCGCTGTTGGTGGACCGCCAGTCCGGCAGCTGCATCGCCACCAGCGCCTGGGAATCCATCGAAGCGATGCGCGCCAGCGCCGAGCGGGTGGCGCCCATCCGTGACCGCGCCGCGCTGATGTTCGACGGCAGCGCGAGGGTCGAAGAATGGGACATCGCGCTGCTGCACCGCGACCACCACTCGCACGCCGGCGCATGTGTGCGGGCCACCTGGCTCAAGGTGGTGCCGGATCAACTCACCCGGTCGCTGGACTTCTACCGGACGTCCGTTCTTCCGGAGCTGGAGAATCTGGACGGCTTCTGCAGTGCCAGCCTGATGGTCGACCACCCGGCATGCCGGCGAGCGGTGTCATGCTCGACATTCGACAGCCTCGAAGCAATGGCCCGGAATCGCGACCGCGCGACCGAACTGCGCAGCAGGCGCGTCCGGGATCTGGGCGCCGAGGTGATCGATGTCGCCGAGTTCGAGCTGGCCATCGCCGGCTTGCGCGTGCCCGAACTGGTCTGACCGCTCTAGGGCAGCGAATCCCCGGGGAATCCCTGGCAGGGGTGCACCTCGTAGGTGAAGACTCCGGCCGCCACGCCTGGGTCGTCGCCCATGATGGCCGTGGTGGCGTCGACCGTCGCCGCGAACACCGCGATGCCGCAGACGTCAGACCCATCGGTCACCGGCAGGACCACCGCCAGCACGCCCTCGTCGCGCAGGGCGAAGTTGCGCCGCCCGTGCTCCCAGACGATGCCCGGTGCCGTGTCGTCACCGAAGTTGGGTCCCTGCTTGAGGATGACGACGCTATAGGGCTTGGCGGTGGGCAGCAGCCTGCCCATCTCCTCGTCGGTGAACGTCTTCATGGCCGTCTCCGTTTCCTGCGGATGATCGCCCGCAGCCGATCCAGGCGACCGGCCATCTCACGCTCACCGCCGCGACCGGTGGGCCGATAATAGTCGACGTCCACCAACTCGTCCGGCGGATATTGTTGGGCGACAACACCGTCCGGGTCGTTGTGAGCGTATTTGTAGCCCTGCGCGTTGCCCAGCGCCGCCGCGCCCGAGTAGTGCCCGTCGCGCAGATGGGCCGGCACCAGACCCGCCTTGCCCGCCTTTATGTCGTCCATCGCCGCGGCCAGCGCGGTGGTGACCGCGTTGGACTTGGGCGCGGTGGCCAGGTGAACGGTGGCATGCGCCAGCGTCAGCTGAGCCTCGGGCATGCCGATCAGCGCCACCGTCTGCGCGGCGGCGACCGCGGTCTGCAGCGCCGTCAGGTCGGCCATGCCGATGTCCTCACTGGCCAGGATCAGCAGCCGGCGCGCGATGAACCGCGGATCCTCCCCGGCCACCAGCATGCGGGCCAGATAGTGCAGCGCGGCGTCGACGTCGGAGCCGCGCACCGACTTGATGAATGCACTGACGACGTCGTAGTGCTGGTCGCCGTCCCGGTCGTAGCGCACCGCGGCTTTGTCCAGGGACTGCTCGATGGCCTCGACGGTGACCGGTTGCCCTTGCACCGCTTCGGCGGCGACCTCCAGCGCGGTCAGGGCGCGCCGGGCATCGCCGGCGGCCAATTGCACCAGCAGGTCGACGGCCTCGGGGTGCACCGCGACCTGCCCGGCCAGACCGCGGGGATCATCGATCGCCCGTTGCACTACGGTGCGGATGTCGTCGGACGTCAGCGGGTGCAACTGCAGGATCAGCGACCGTGACAGCAACGGCGCCACCACCGAAAACGATGGGTTCTCCGTGGTCGCAGCCACCAGCAGCACCACCCGGTTCTCGACCGCCGACAGCAGGGCATCCTGCTGGGTCTTGGAGAATCGGTGCACCTCGTCGATGAACAGCACCGTCTGCTCGCCGCGCAGCAGCGCATTTCGCGCGGTGTCTATAACGGCCCGAACGTCTTTGACTCCGGCCGACAACGCCGACAGCGCCTCGAACCGGCGGCCGGTCGCCTGCGAGATGAGCGCGGCCAGCGTCGTCTTTCCGCTGCCCGGTGGGCCGTACAGGATGGCCGACGCCACGCCCGAACCCTCGACCAGGCGGCGCAGTGGCGATCCGGGTGCCAGCAGGTGGTCCTGCCCGACCACTTCGTCCAGCGATGCCGGACGCATCCGCACCGGCAGCGGTGCGCCGGCGGACACGCCCAGGTCATGGTTGGTCGCCTGCGGTGCGCCGGGCAGGTCGAACAGACCGTCGGACACGGCTTTAGGCATACCACGCGGCGCGGACACCCACGCCGGCCGGAGGCGACCGCAACGCACGGCGAAGCCAATCCTCGCCCCGTAGCCGCATATTTGCTAAGTTCCCGTTTGCCAAGTTCAGTGCGCGTGCCCACAGATCGAATCCGACAGCTAGGACGGCAATGAGCCAGCCCCCAGAGCATCCAGGCAACCCATCCGACCCGCACGACGGCAACAACCCTCCGGGCTACCCACCCCCGCCGCCCAATTACGGCACGCCGCCCCCGCCGCCCCCGCCGCCCCCCGGCTATGGCCCACCGCCCCCCGGCTATGGCCCGCCGCCCCCCGGCTATGGCCCGCCGCCGCCCGGCTATGGCCCACCGCCCGGGGGCTATCACCCTCCTGGACCCCCGCTCGGACCCCCGTCTGGGCCTCCTCCGGGACCACCGCCCGGCTACTACCCGCCCGGCGCTCCTCCTCCGCCGCCCGGCCCCCCTCCTGGTTATGCCCCGCCCCCGGCCGGCTACCCGCCGCAACCCGGCTACGGCGTCGCCTCCGGTGGCCCGACCACGCCGCAGTTCAATGTCGGTGACGCGGTGAGCTGGGCGTGGAACAAGTTCTCCCAGAACGCCGTAGCGTTCATCGTTGCGGTCTTGGCCTACATCGTGGCGATCGTCGCCTTCGCCCTTGTTGCCGGTCTCCTACCCGTGCTCTTCGGCCAGAGCACGAGCACCAGCTACACCGACAGCTACGGCAATATGGCCAACAGCGTCAATGTCAGCTACACCGCCGCCTCGTACGCCGTCATGATCCTCGGCTACCTTCTGCTCTTCGTCGCGGCGGTCTACATGCACGCCGCGTTGGTCTCCGGTTGTCTGGATCTCGCCGACGGAAAGCCGGTGACCATCGGAACGTTCTTCAAGGCGCGGAATCTCGGCCCGGTGTTCCTCACCGCGGTGCTGGTGGGGATCGGCACCACGATCGGAACGATTCTGTGCATCATCCCCGGCATCATCTTCGTCTTCCTCGCGCAATTCGCCATCCCGTTTGTCGTCGACCGATCCCTGTCGCCGGTTGAATCCATCAAGGGCAGCATCGCGACCGCCAGATCCAACATCGGCGGCGCCCTGCTGTCCTGGCTCGTGCAATACGCGGCAGTGCTGGTCGGTGAATTGCTTTGCGGGATAGGCCTTGTCGTCGCTTTCCCGTTCGCGCAGCTGGTCCAGGTCTATACCTACCGCAAGCTCTCCGGCGGTCAGGTCGTTCCGCTGCAACAGCCCGGCTACCAGCCAGGACCTTCTGCCGGCCCACCGCCGGGACCGCAGCCCACATAGCCAACGAGTCCGCCTGCCCGGCCCGGCGGACAATGGTCTAAGTCGCCGAACCGCGGTTTTCTACCAGAGGCGGCTTGGGTTGGGTGCGCTGCGACCATCCGGCCCTTGTGGTGCAATCAGCGGTTATGAGTATCAAAGTTGCGCTGGAGCACCGCACCAGCTACGCCTTTGAT
>DASXMA010000355.1:0-4199 GCA_036495965.1 Mycobacterium sp. | reverse complement strand
TTCGCGTTGCCGGACAAGTACTACGACAAGGTTGACGTCACGGTCCTCCCGCCGTTCACCAACCTGCGCAGCGTGCAAACCCTGGTCGACGGCGACAAGCTGCGGTTGACCTACGGCGCCCAGGACTTGTCCCAACACGAGTCGGGTGCCTACACCGGCGACATCAGCGGCGCCTTCCTGGCCAAGCTGGGCTGCACCTTCGTCGTCGTCGGGCACTCCGAGCGGCGCACCTACCACAACGAAGACGATGCGCTGGTGGCCGCCAAGGCCGCCGCCGCGCTCAAATACGAGCTCAGCCCGATTGTCTGCATCGGCGAGCATCTCGAGGTCCGGGAGGCGGGCGAACAAGTCAGCCACTGCGAGAACCAGCTGCGCGGCTCGCTGACGGGGCTGTCGGCCGAGCAGATCGCCAAGGTCGTCATCGCCTACGAGCCGGTCTGGGCGATCGGCACCGGGCGGGTGGCCAGTGCTGGCGACGCCCAGGAGGTGTGTGCGGCGATCCGCAAGGAGCTGGGCTCGCTGGCATCACCGCAGATCGCCGACACCGTCCGGGTGCTCTACGGTGGCTCGGTGAACGCGAAAAACATCGGCGAGATCGTCGCCCGGAACGACGTCGACGGTGCTCTCGTGGGGGGCGCGTCGCTGGACGGGGAGCAGTTCGCGACGCTGGCGGCGATCGCCGCCGGTGGGCCGCTGCCATAGCGCCACCCCGCTGCCGGTAGGCTGCAGGTCATGCAATTGGCCCTGCAGATCACCCTGGTCGTCACCAGCATCCTGGTGGTGTTGCTGGTGCTGCTGCACCGCGCCAAGGGCGGCGGCCTGTCGACGCTGTTCGGCGGGGGTGTGCAGTCGAGCCTGTCCGGGTCGACCGTGGTGGAGAAGAACCTGGACCGGTTGACGCTGTTCATCACCGGTATCTGGCTGGTGTGCATCATCGGCATGGCCCTGCAGATCAAGTACCGCTGACGCACTGACCTCTCGGTGGGCGGACGAAGCGATCCGCATCGATACTGGGACGCATGGTTGAGGTTTCCGACGCCGCGCTGGAACCGATCGGTGCGGTCCAGCGGACCCGGGTCGGTCGCGAGGCGACCGAGCCGATGCGCGCCGACATCAGACTGCTCGGCACCATCCTCGGCGACACCGTGCGTGAGCAGAACGGTGACGAGGTATTCGACCTGGTGGAACGTGCCCGGGTGGAATCCTTTCGGGTGCGGCGCTCCGAGATCGATCGCGCCGAGATGTCGGCCATGTTCGATGGCATCGACATCCACCTCGCGATCCCGATCATCCGGGCATTCAGCCATTTCGCGCTGCTGGCCAATGTAGCCGAAGACATCCACCGCGAACGCCGGCGCGCTATTCACGTCGACGCCGGCGAGCCACCGCAAGACAGCAGCCTTGCTGCCACTTACGCGAAACTCGATCTGGCAGAACTGGATTCGGCCACAGTGGCCGAGGCCCTGAAGGGCGCTCTGGTTTCCCCGGTCATCACCGCTCATCCCACCGAGACCCGTCGGCGCACCGTCTTCGTCACCCAGCACCGCATCACCGGGTTGATGCGATTGCACGCGGAGGGGCACACCCAGACCGACGACGGCCGCAACATTGAGCTCGAGTTGCGCCGCCAGGCCCTCACGTTGTGGCAGACGGCGCTGATCCGGCTCTCCAGGCTGCAGATCACCGACGAGATCGACGTCGCCCTGCGCTATTACCCGGCTGCATTGTTCGAGGTGATCCCGCAGGTGAACTCCGAGGTTCGCGACGCGCTGCGTGCTCGCTGGCCGGACACCGAGCTGCTTTCCGGGCCGATTCTGCAACCCGGCTCCTGGATCGGTGGTGACCGCGACGGAAACCCGAATGTCACCGCCGATGTGGTTCGCCGGGCCACCGGCAGCGCCGCGTTCACCGCCGTGGCCCACTACCTGGCCGAGCTCACCGATCTCGAGCAGGAACTCTCGTTGTCGGCGCGACTGATCAGCGTCACTCCCGAGCTGGCCGAACTGGCCGAGGCCTGCCCGGAGCATGCCCGGGCCGACGAGCCGTACCGGCGCGCCATGCGGGTGATCCGCGGTCGGCTCACCGCGACGGGCGCCGAGATTCTGGACCGGCAACCGCAGCATGAGCTTGACCTGGGCTTGACCCGGTATGTCACGCCGGCCGAATTGCGGGCCGATCTCGACACGGTCGACGCTTCGTTGCGCACCCACGGCAGTGCCCTGCTGGCCGACGATCGGTTGGCTTTGTTACGAGAAGGCGTGGGTGTCTTCGGGTTTCACTTGTGCGGCCTGGATATGCGGCAAAACTCCGATGTGCACGAAGAGGTGGTCGGCGAGCTGCTCGGGTGGGCCGGGGTGCACTCCGACTACCGCTCGTTGCCCGAAGACGAGCGGGTCGAGCTGCTGGCGGCCGAACTGAGCACCCGCCGCCCGCTGGTCGGCGACCGCGCCCTGGGGGTACCACCCGCTTGCGGGGGATTGTCCGACCTGGCGCGCCGCGAGCTGGGCGTGATGGCCGCCGCCGCCGACGCGGTCCAGCGCTACGGACCCGCCGCGGTGCCCAACTACATCATCTCGATGTGCCAGTCGGTGTCGGACGTATTGGAAGCGGCGATCCTGCTGAAAGAGGCCGGCCTGCTGGACGTCTCAGGGCCCCAACCCCACTGCCCGGTGGGCATTTCCCCGCTGTTCGAGACGATCGACGATCTGCACAACGGCGCGGCGATTCTGCACGCGATGCTGGAACTGCCCATTTATCGGGCGCTGGTCTCCGCACGCGGAGACTCGCAGGAGGTGATGCTGGGCTACTCCGACTCCAACAAGGACGGCGGGTATCTGGCCGCCAACTGGGCGGTCTACCGGGCCGAGCTCTCCCTGGTCGAGGTGGCTCGCAAAACCGGAATTCGGTTGCGGCTCTTCCACGGTCGCGGCGGCACCGTCGGCCGCGGCGGCGGTCCCAGCTACCAAGCGATCCTGGCGCAACCACCGGGGGCAGTGAAGGGCTCGCTGCGCCTCACCGAGCAGGGTGAGGTGATCGCGGCCAAGTACGCCGAACCCCAGCCGGCGCGACGCAATCTGGAGAGCCTGGTGGCAGCGACTTTGGAGTCGACGCTGCTGGATGTCGAGGGTCTGGGCGACGCCGCGGAGCCGGCATACGCCGTGCTCGACGAGGTGGCCACCCTGGCGCAGCGCGCTTATGCCGACTTGGTGCACGACACACCGGGTTTCGTAGAATACTTCAAGGCTTCCACACCCGTCAGCGAGATCGGATCGCTGAACATCGGCAGCCGGCCGACCTCACGCAAGCCCACCGAGTCGATCTCCGACCTGCGCGCCATCCCGTGGGTGCTGGCGTGGAGCCAGTCGCGGGTCATGCTCCCCGGTTGGTATGGCACCGGATCGGCGTTCGAGCAGTGGATTGCGGCGGGGCCGGAAAGCGAAGCCGACCGGGTGGCGACACTGCACGACCTGTATGAGCGGTGGCCGTTCTTTGCCGGCGTGCTATCGAACATGGCGCAGGTGCTGGCCAAGAGCGATCTGGGCCTGGCGGCCCGCTACTCCGAGCTGGTAGCCGACGAATCGTTGCGGCGCAGGGTATTCGACAAGATCGTCGACGAGCACCAGCGGACCATCGCAATGCACAAACTCATCACGGGTCAGGATGACCTACTTGCCGACAACCCAGCGCTGGCGCGTTCGGTGTTCAACCGATTCCCGTATCTGGAGCCCCTGAACCACCTGCAGGTGGAACTGCTGCGCCGCTACCGCTCAGGCGACCACGACGAATTGGTGCAGCGCGGCATTCTGCTGACGATGAACGGTCTGGCCAGCGCGCTGCGTAACAGCGGGTAGCAGTGCCAACTCAACATTTCCCGAGCGACACCAAACTGAGGAGCAACCATGGCCCTAACTTCGGTGTCTGAGCTCGACCAGTACAAGGCCGCGCCGTTCCCGCCTGGCTATCCCGACGACACCCGGACTTTCTACAGCCCGGTAGTCATTGCGTCAGTTACTTTCTCCAAAAAACCGACCGGATATTTCTTTTCATCGGGCTTGCCGTAGGGACATCCTTTAGGGAAGTTCCAATGGTCATTCACGCAGAATTCGCACGGACCACTTCCCCGCTTTAAGAAGCCCGCAGTGCTACTTGTCGGACTGGTGTACGCCAACTGGCCTTGGGTAAACATCTGCTCGAGTACG
>DASXMA010000354.1:0-11166 GCA_036495965.1 Mycobacterium sp. | reverse complement strand
CTCAACCGTGGTCCCGAGCAGCGCACCGACAAGAAGCCGATGCTGGCCGACCTTCGCGAGTCGGGATCGCTCGAGCAGGACGCCGATGTCGTGATACTGCTGCACCGGCCCGACGCGTTCGAGCGTGACGATCCGCGTGGGGGAGAGGCGGATTTCATTCTGGCCAAACACCGTAACGGCCCGACCAAGACGGTTACCGTCGCACACCAGCTGCACTTGTCGCGGTTCGCCAACATGGCTAGGTGAGACGATCACCGCAATCTGTAGACATCCCAGGGTCGTAACTTGTCAAGCAGCGTAGTTGGCTTGGCGGTGCGCCCAGCCGGTGTCTTCCCTGTGCACGGTGCCGAGTAGCGCTCTGGCAGCGGCGTTAGTGCGCAATCAGGCGCGCGGCATGCCCCTCTTCGTCCGGACGCACCCCGCCTGGGGCGGCGGACTGTAGCTGCCAAGTAGTAACCCAACCATCTGGGCCAGTTGAGCGTCCCGTAGCGAGCGCGTCGCCAATGAGGGAGCGCACCCGCTGCTCGTTGCTCGGTTCGGTGGCGAAGAGCACCCGCAGCGTAACGGTTTCGCCGGATGGGAAGTTGTCGACGTGGTGGGGCGCGAGTGGGCACGGAGGTGGATGATCCCAATTTCCGCATAACGCGATCGCGATTGCGCCGCCGGGAGCGCTGGGACTGCCACCGGGTTGTATCGCAACAACGGCGTCATGTGCGTAAGCGTGGCGGACCACAACAAACGATCGTAACGACGACAAGCGGCCTGGTTGGTTTGGCGGTGCCGCACTCGTCGACGCCCCTCGGGCGCCGCTATCACGGGCTAGGCGCGTGGGGAGAAGCTCCGAGGTTGGCGCAACGACGAAGGCGTCAAGCTGCTGCCGAACACCCCCGGATGCAACACCTCGACCCCGCGAATCCCGTATCAGCGCGCATGCCGCGCTGTGAATTGGCCAGCTGATCACATTCCGGATACCCGGTAATGGCACGGTACGCGTGTGCAAGGCGAATTGCGGGCCAGCAAAACACGCCCGGTCGACCGCTTCCATACCTGGTGTGCGGCGGTCGTCGGTCGGCTTCCGTTTGGGCTCAGATCGTTCGTTGCGCCGACTTTTCTTGGTTTCTGCCTGATCAACGGCTTAACCTTCGGCGTGGATCTGGCGATCCTCACAAGTCTGCGCAGTGGGCTCGGCTTTCCGGTGCCGATCGCCGTCACAGTCGCTTATGCGTGCGCCTTCACGCTCAGCTACGTGCTCAACCGCACCTTCAACTTTCAGTCCCACGCGCCGGTCGGACCGCAGGTTGCGGTCTACATCGCGGTGGTCATCGTCAACTACGTGGTTTTCATCCTCGGGGTGACCAGTGTGTTGGCGGCCGTGGGAGCGCAATACCAGCTGTCGCGAATAGTGGCAGGCGTCTGTGACGCGGTGTACATGTACTGCGCGATGAGATGGGTGGTTTTCCGCCGCTGATCTTGGCTCCGTCTAGCCGTGCCGGCTCAGACTCTGACCACGGTCCGCCCCATCGTCAGCCGCTGACCCATCTCGTCGAGCGCGGCGGGCACATCCTCAAACCCGACCACCTTGCCGACGAAGGGCGTTATCCGTCCCTGCGCCAGAAGCTCGTCGAGCGCGCGCTGTGCCTTCTCGCCGACCTCGCGGGGCTGAATGTGGATGCCAGGCAGTGGGTTCTCCATATTGGGGTCGGCGGTGTAGGCCAGCATGACGCCGATCAGTGAAATGCTGCCGAACATGATTGCGCGCGGTGTCAGCGTAGGCCGGTCCTCTGCCTCGATGCCTCCGGCGAAGCCGATCATCATGAGCCGGCCGTAGAGCCTGAGACAGCGCGCGGATGCTTCGGTCGCCGCGCCGCCGACGCTGTCGAACACGAGGTCAACGCCGCGCCCGTCAGTTGCGGCCAGCACGGCGGGCACGAAATCACCTGCGAGATAGTCGATGGCGACGTCTGCGCCGAGCTCGAGGCACTTGGCTGTCTTCACGCGTCCGCCGGCGGTGGCCAGCACACGTGCGCCGGCGGCCTTGGCCAGCTGGATCGCGGCCGACCCCGCGCCGCCCGCGCCGGCGTGAATCAGCACCACCTCGTCGGCCCGCAACCCGCCACGCTGGTGCAGTCCAAGCCAAGCCAGGTGGAACGGCATAAACAAGGCCGCGGCTTGCGTGTCGTCCAGCTGCGCGGGCGCGTCGAACACCATGCCGGCATCGGCGATGACGAACTCGGCGTAGCCGCCGTAAGCGCCCTTGGCACAGGCGATCACCCGCCGCCCGACCCAGCGCTGGGCACCTGGCCCCGCAGCGTCGACCGTTCCCGTCACTTCCATACCCAACGTGTAGGGGATCGGCGGGTTCACCGTCAGGTAACGCCCATGGCACCCGTCGACCTCGTTGTAGTTGAGTGCCATCGCGCAGGTCCTGACCCGCACTTCGCCGGGTCCTGGCTCCGGCACCGCGATGCGGTCGAGCCTGAGCGCTTCTGACGGCAGCCCGTGCCGGTGCACGCGCCATGCGCGCATGTCGCTCTGCATCAGGTCCGCCTTGCAGATTTCACGATGCTGGCCGACCAGCACCTGGTGCCGTCCCGTGACGGACGGTACGCGATCACGGGATCACCGCCTGGCCACGCGCCTGCCAAAACACAACCTTCCCGCCGGGCGGCAACAGTGTGTCCCGCCGTCACCGCCGATAAGAATCCCGAAGCGCGGTGGCTTTGTGGACGGTCGCGACAGCCTCCTTGCGGACTTGTCGCGAGCGCTTGCGGAGTTGTCGGGCGCGTTGTGCCGCGTCGTGAGGTTGACGCAGGTCGCGAGTGGTGGTTTCGCGTGCGATGCGCGCCCGGTAGGCCTTTTGCCAGCACGACCCGCTGCAGTAGCACGCGTCCGAACGACCACAGAACACTGTGCCGCATTCACAACACCGCAATTCGGCGGCCGGCATGTCCCCAACGTTACGGTTAGTCGTAACGCGCGGACAAGGGCTTAGGCCAGGATTGCGAAGTCGAAAACACGACGCCCGCAACGTAGTAGCATTCGCACTCACAGGTTGCGGGTGCCGCCAATGCTCAAATAGTCGGCCGAGGCGGCGGTCACGAAAGGTGCCGATCCGGTGGCCGGTGAGCGCATTAAATCGACGTTTGCCCCACTAGGCGAGCAGGAGTTGGTGCGACTGCAGCCCAGCGACAAAATGAGTTTGTTCCCTCGGCAACTTGTCGCTTGGCCGCACACCAGCGCAGCACCGAAGGCTTGGCCGGAGGGTCGCTGACCGATGTCACGGCTGAAAGCGTGGCTGAGCCAGCACGACCGGTACGAGTGGATCACTGCGTTCCTGCGCCAACGCGGGATGCTGCATTCGGCACGGATGATCATGGCTGTCGTCGCCGGATCGTCGGTGTTAGTGCCGCTGACCGTGTTGCCGAGCCAACGCCACGCGCGTCTCGTTGAAGTGATCACCGGTGGAGTTGCCGCTACCTTCATCGTCGGTGTCACCTTGGTGTGGCTGACGCGCTGGCCCACACGTCGACAGTCGCAGGCCATTCTCGTGATTGGCGCGTTATGTATCGCCGCGTGGAGTCTCGTGCAGCCCACCGGGGCCCTTGCCGCTCTGGCGTGTACGGGCATGGCGGTCACCGGCGGCTACATTGCCTTTTTCCACAGCCCCAAGCTCCTGCTCTTCAACGGCACAGTTGCTCTCGCAGTCGTCACGACGGCGGTGGTGCGGCTGGCTCACGAGCACAATCCGGCCACGGCGGCGTCCGCGTTCTGGATAAATGCCTTTCTCAATTTGTCGGTGCCCCTGGGCGTTTGGGGTATGTCGCGAGCCATCGAAATGTATGCTCAGCGCTCCGAAGAGGATGCCCTCACCGGCTTGCTGAACCGGCGGGCATTCACCGATGCGGTCAGCAACCGGTTGTCGAATCCACCGCCGGCGCACACCCATCTGGCGATGGCAATGGTCGATCTCGACAATTTCAAACGCATCAACGACACCCATGGTCATTTGGTTGGTGACCGCGCCCTGCGGGCGGTGGCTGAGCTGCTGCGTGAGCACTCTCCGGCAGGCGCCGTCATCTGCCGCGCCGGCGGCGAAGAGTTCCTCGTCGCGCTGACCGCCGTGACTTCAGAGGTGAGGCCACTGACCACGCAGTTTTGCGCCGCCCTCGCCGGGCTCTACCCGAAGATCACCGCCAGCATCGGCGTAGCCTGCGCCGAGCTGCGCCTACTCACCGGACCTGGCGTTCCATGCCTCGTCGACGAGCTAATCATGATCGCCGACAGTGCAATGTATGCCGCCAAACGCGGCGGCGGAAACCAGGTTTACCACGGCGTGCGGATCTAGCCGATCGGCAGCCGCGATACCAGCCTCGCACAGGAGACGGCACCCGCGGTACACGCGTTTCACAGGTTCGGCATAGCGGCGCCTCAGGGTGCAGCGGAAGGATGTAATCAGGCTCTAGATCGCGCCTGGCGGGAAGGCACTTAACTGCGATCCGTGCGCTAACCAGGGAGGGGCATTGAGGCACCAGACCGATGTGGCTTCCCAGCTGAGGCTGTTCAGACCGATCGCCGTTGCTGACGACACCGGACAGCTCACCGAAAGGGCCGATCTTCTGACCAAGCCACGGATGCGCGGTTGGATCCACCAATACTGCGCCATCGCGGCGGTCATTGCGGGTATGCCACTGGTGGCGGTGTCGTGGGCGGCGGTATCCAAGCGGGCCGGGCACTCGACGCTGACGTACACCCTGGCGATTGTGGCGTTGTTTGCCGTGAGTGCCATTTATCACCGGGTCGACTGGGAGTCGGCGCTCGTCAGGAATTGGATGAGGCGACTCGACCACTCGATGATCTTCGTGCTCATCGCCGGCAGCTATACACCGTTCGCCAGGCTGGACATGCCGCGTGGGACCGGCCATGTCGTGCTGGCGATCGTCTGGGGCGGCGCGGCAGCCGGAATCGCGCTGACATTGTTCTGGCCGACCGCCCCACGCTGGCTGAGCGTGCTGCTCTATCTGCTGTTGGGCTGGGTGGCGGTCTGGTATGCGGGGCTGATCCTGCACAACGCCGGGTTAACCGCGACGGTGCTGCTGGCTGTGGGTGGCGCGCTGTACAGCGTTGGTGCGCTATTTTATGGGCTGCGCCGGCCTGATCCGTGGCCGACGACCTTCGGTTATCACGAGTTGTTCCACGCGTGCACCGCGGTTGCGGCAATCTGCCAATACATTGCGATCTGGCTCGCGGTCTTCTAGGACTGATGGCCAGGCGAAACTTTTAACCCCTCACTTTCAACGTATAGCGCACCTGGGGGCTTGCGGCAAGACCGGGGTCATGCCGCAAAATCGCTGCCCGAAGCCAGAACTCACTGAATCGAGGGTTGCGAAGTGCGTGTTTTGTTGGCGCCGGGTAAGTCGCGCCGAGAGATCGAACCGGTATCCGACCATGCGGTGGTGGTTGTCGGGGCAGGCCCGACAGGACTGATGCTGGCAGGTGAATTGGCATTGGCAGGAGTCGACGTCGCCATAGTCGAGCGGCGCGCCACCCAGGACGTGATTGGTTCACGTTCAGGCGGTTTGCATTCGCGCACCATCGAGGTCCTCGACCAGCGCGGAATCGCCGATCGGTTCCTTTCCGAGGGGCAGGTGGCGCAGGTCGTCGGGTTCTCCCAAATTCGGCTGGACATGAGCGACTTTCCCACTCGGCATCCCTACGGTCTCGCACTGTGGCAGAACCACATCGACGCATACTGGCCGGCTGGGCCGGTGAGTTGGCAGTGCCGACCTATCGCGGACGCGAGGTGACGAATATGGGCCAAGACCGCACCGGCGTCGACGTCGCGATGGCAGGCGGCCAGTTCCTGCGGACGGAATATCTCGTGGGGTGCGACGGGGGACGTAGCGTGATCCGCAAAGCAGCCGGCGTCGAGTTCCCGGGGTGGGATCCGACGACGAGCTACCTGCTCGGCGAGGTCGCGATGGCCAACACGGGTCAACTGCCGGAATGGGGCATTCACCACGACGCGCTTGGCGTCCATTCGCTCAGCATGTTGGACGAGGGGGGACGGGTTCGGGTAATGGTGACCGAGCAATTCGTCGGTCCCAGCGGCGAAGCCACCTTGCGCGATCTGAGCGCGGCGCTCATCGCCGTCTATGGGACGGACTACGGGATCCACAGCCCCAGTTGGATTTCCAGGTTCACTGATATGACACGCCAGGCTGCAGCCTATCGAGACAGACGGGTCCTGCTCGCCGGCGACGCCGCACACGTGCACCACCCGATAGGTGGACAGGGCCTCAACACCGGTGTACAGGATGCGGTGAATCTGGGATGGAAGCTGGCCCAAGTGGTCAATCGGACGTCGCCCGATAGCCTTCTCGATACCTACCATGCCGAACGGCACCCGGTCGCTGCGCGGGTGCTGCGCAATACGATGGCGCAGATGGCGCTTCTTCGGCCAGATGACCGTATGAAGGCCTTGCGCGACGTCACTTCCGACCTCTTGAGCATGGAGGAGCCTCGCAAGCGATTCGCCGCGATGATGTCCGGCCTGGACATTCGCTACGACCTCGGTCAGGGACACCCGCTGATCGGGCGTCGCATGCCCGACCTCGAGCTGGTCACCGCCGACGGTGTGCTGCGGGTTTTCACCCTGCTGCACGATGCCCGGCCGGTGCTGCTCAACCTCGGTGAGCCCGGTGGTTTCGACATCGGTCCATGGGCCGATCGAGTTCAATTGGTCGACGCGAAATACGTTGGAGACTGGGAGCTTCCGGTGCTTGGCGTGGTCACTGCTCCCTCAGCCGTGTTGATTCGGCCCGACGGATATGTCGCCTGGGTGGGGGACCGATCTCAATGTGCGCTCGCGGACGCGCTCACCACTTGGGTCGGGGCGCCTGCTGTGACCCAGCGACACGGCTGAAGGCTGGCGAGGAACTGCACCGATCTACCGTGTGCTCTCATCGGGGAGGTCGTGCCGGGACTGATGCAAACCCGGCGCGTCCGGGTCATCGCCCTGGTGGTCCAGCTTTTCCTGCAGGTCACGCTGCTCCTCAGTCGCCTTCCTGGCGTCCTCAGGCGGCGTCGGTGGGGTGGTGTTAATTTCGTGGTCCATGCGAGACTCCTCCGAGTGTCTGCAACGTTTTCAGGCAGGATCTCCCAATTCACTTGCTTCGAAACCCGGCTAACCTGCACAGCACCGAAAAGCCTTGTCTTGCAGAAACTTTCACACAACGCCCTACCGGACGTCCGCCGAACCGATTCTGGCGCGGTGAAGCACGAGTCACTAGGTCCACGACGCCGGGTAGTAGTCGGGCGGCTTATGGCGGACTTCCCGAATCCGGCACTGACTGTATGCATAATCGGCAGCCTGTGCGGGCACAGGGTCCAGGCGTGCGGGAGTAGCAAGATCGGGGCGGTTAACCACCGGATACACTGACTGGGTTAGCGAGTCGGTCGGCGTCGATCGCGTACCGCTGAAAACCACAAAAGTCGACGTTAGAGGTTGTGCCTTGCCCGAAAAACGCAGCGAAACGGTCAGCTTGGAGCCGCATTTCGAGGACGTGCAGGCGCACTACGACCTGTCCGACGACTTCTTCAGGCTTTTCCTGGATCCGACGCAGACTTATAGCTGCGCCTACTTCGAACGCGACGACATGACACTCGAAGAGGCTCAGATCGCCAAGATTGACCTCTCGCTGAGCAAGCTCGGGCTGCGACCTGGCATGACACTGCTCGACATCGGGTGCGGCTGGGGTACCACAATCACCCGCGCGCTGGAGCATTACGACGTCAACGTGGTCGGCCTGACGCTAAGCCGCAATCAGCGGGCGCATGTCCAGCAACGGCTAGACAGACATCCCAGCGCTCGAACCAAGCGCGTGCTCTTGAAGGGCTGGGAGCAGTTCGACGAGAAGGTGGATCGCATCGTGTCGATCGGCGCCTTCGAGCACTTCGGGCGTGCCCGCTACGCCGACTTTTTCAAGATGGCCTACGAGGCGCTCCCCGCCGACGGTGTGATGCTGCTGCACACCATCATCAAGCCCAGCGATGAGGAGTTCGCCGAGCGAGGGCTCCCGATCACCATGACCAAGCTGCGGTTCATGAAGTTCATCATGGACGAAATCTTCCCGGGCGGAGACCTTCCACAAGCCAAGGGCGTCGAGGAGCATGCCGGGCGGGCCGGCTTCGCCGTCAAGCGAGTCCAGCCGCTGCGCCTGCACTATGCCCGCACCCTCGACACCTGGGCGGCCGCGCTCGAGTCGCGCCGCGACGAGGCCATCGTGATTCAGTCCCAAGAGGTTTACGACCGGTACATGAAGTACCTGACCGGTTGCGCCGACCTGTTCCGCGAGGGCTACACCGACGTGGCGCAATTCACCCTCGCCAAGAGCTAAAGGACAGGTCAATCACTCAGGCCGCGCCGGCCAGCGGCGCGGCGATGCAGGTCCGCCGATCGGCTCTGCCATTCGGCCGCGGTTTACCGGCACGGCGCTGCGGGTAACACCACGAGCAACGACCTGATGCGGTAGGCGCCGAAGTTCGCCGGCGCAAAACCGCAGGGAGGACTGACCGTGGGCGCCAAGCACCGCATGACCGGGCCACCCGAGCAAAGACGATCCCGGACCGCTCCCGGTTCGCGGCGCACGATGTCCGGCGTTGCGACGATATGTGACATCGGCTGCGCTTCGATGCTATGTGTGGCGATCATGTCAGCGTTGGTCTCCAACATCGTCGAGCACAACGAGCACAAAAAGCCAACGGTAGTGGTGTCCCAGGGACCGCCGGTCTGGCAGCCGGTTCGTCAGCAGGGGACCCTCATCGCTGTGTCGGCAGAATCGGTGACCGCGCGCAGCGCGAACGGGTATACCCAGACCTATCTTCTCACCCCAAACACCACCGTCATTTCACATGGCGACAGTCAACTCGCCACGGCTACTTCGCATTTCACCGTCAACGACCAAGTAGATATCATCGGGACGATCCAGGACGGTAAGGCGCTGGCCACCGCCGTGGCTGACCGGGACATGACAAATGGCAACGGAACGCCGATGGATCACGTTGCAACACAACCGGTCAGCGGCCCAGCCGGTAGCGTCTGACCCTTGCTGCTCGAAGGGGCGGCTGCCGCAGAGCCCTCGGCTTACTGGATCGAGTCTCGGAATTCCACGCCTTCCTGCAGGGATTGAGCGGCCTTGTCGATGTCGACGACGGGGTAGATCTGATAGTCGGCGAGGAACGCGAATTTGCTTGTCACATCGGTCAAGTCGGAGGGATTGTCGGTTTCGACCACCGCGAAGCCGCCCATGCCGTCGCTCCGGCCGACGAATTGGTGATATGTCGTGCTCGCGGGCGGCGTCCACTTGGCGAAGACCGCTAAGCCTCGCCGTAGCGACTCCTCGTTCTCGACGGCCGAACCGTTCAGCCGGTATGCCCATGACACGAGGTACTTCATTTCGTTCTCCTTTTCGTCATTTCGTTAACGCTGATTGGGTCCGCGCGTGGACGCGGGCACGGATGGGAGCGGCGGCGACGACGGTGAAAAGCAGGTACTGCCAGCGGCTGCGGCCGTGCGACAGGTTCAGCAGGTTGCCTCCCATCAGGTGCTGCATCTGGACCATCCCCGGCGTACCGCCGCGATCGGCGATTTCGTCGGTGCGGCCCAACACGTCGCGAGCTCCCTGAGGCGATGTGATCACCACGGCCGTCGGGAACAGCCACTTGGGCCCCAGCACGATCCGGCTGACGGGGCCTCCCGCATCTGCAAGCTTTTGGAAACCGTCGATGAAAGACCGCAGTGCTTTGAGCTGGTGCCAATACGGCAGCGGGTTCCTTGGCGCCAACGGCAGTGCGCTCACATCGGGTTTTGCAATCACTTCGCCCACGTCAAGTCCCCCGGTGCAGCCCGTATTTTTGCATTTGGTTAGAAAAGCAGCGGCGATCTTGCATTACCTCATCCGAACGGTTGAAATCCGCTACAGTCTCTGACTAATCCGCAGGCGGGGGAGTGCCGAGGTGCCACAGGATGCGCTACAGGACCGCCAATGTCACGGTTGATGAATTCTCCCGCGTAGTTTCCGAAATATATGCATCGTCAACCGATCCTGAAAACTTGATGACGGCACTGGCCGACATCGGTCAGATTCTCGATGCAAAGGGATGCGCGGTCATCATGGGTGGTGGGACAACCCGAACCGTCATGGCCTCAACCGTCCCTCCGGAAGCCCGCGACAACTACGTCGCGTATTACCACACGATGGACTATGTACTCGACGCCGTCGAGACGGGCCCCGCGGGTCTGGTACGCGGAGGGCAGGCACTGGTTGCTTTAAAGACCAGTTCAGAGTTCGATGCCGACTTCATGCGCCCGTATGGGATGAACGACGGCCTTTTCACACGATTGTCGGTGGGCACTAGGCCCACGACCTTTCTCGCGGCGGCCGCCAAAGGCCCCAAACCATTCGATACCGCCGAGCGCGTGAAGTTCATGGGCGCATTGGTGCCGCATTTGCAACAAGCGCTTCGCACCCAAAGCCATCTCGCGGAGTTGGACAACAGGGCTCGTGACATCACTGCGGTCATCGACGTGATGCGACACGGCATCGTCATCATTGATACCGGGCGCCGTGTTGCGCAGCTGAACTCCGCAGCCCAGCGCATTCTGATGGCTGGCGAGGGGTTGCATGTGCACTCGGGCCAGCTCGAGGCGCTTCATACGGCTACCAACAAACAGTTGCAGAGCAGTATCACGCACGCATGCGAGGGGTCGCGGGATGGTGCTCGAGGCGGCGATTCACTGGCGTGCGGCCGCCCAGAGGGGAGGCGGCCGTATGTCATTCACGTATTGCCGCTTGCGACATCCGAAGACCCGTCTGCGGCGCGAGCTCTGGTAATCATCATCGACCCCGAGCAGGAAGCCGAGCCACCAAAGATGTTGCTAAGAAGGCTCTTCGGCTTGACCAATGCCGAAGCCGATGTGGCGCTACGAGTGATGCGCGGTGACGGTCTGAAACCGATCTCGGCAGATCTGGAGTTAACGATGGCCACCATCAAGACTCACCTGCAACACATTTTCGACAAAACTGACACACACCGACAGGCCGAGTTGGTGCACCTTCTATTGGCGGTCATCCCGTAGTGGGCTCGAAGATCGGCTGTCTGCTCATT
>DASXMA010000353.1:0-4213 GCA_036495965.1 Mycobacterium sp. | reverse complement strand
TGCGTGCCGGCGGTTACAGGCTCTGCAGCGACGGTTGGTGGCACGTCTGTTCCTTCCAAAAGTCAGCGAGACCGGCACGGACGGCATCCACGTCGTCCGGGGTTCCCATCAGTTCGAAGCGGTAGAGGTATGGAACGCCACATTTGCGGGAGACCACGTTGCCCGCATAGGCGAATTCGGCACCGAAGTTGTTGTTGCCCGCCGCGATGACGCCGCGGATCAACGACCGGTTGTGCTCGTTGTTCAAAAAGGCGATGACCTGTTTGGGGACATAGCCACCGTCGTTGATGTTCGGGGTGGCCCGACCGCCGCCGTACGTGGGCAGTATCAGTACGTACGGCTGGTCGACCTCGATACGGCCATGCAGCGGTATCCGCGTGGCGGGAACACCCAGCTTCTGCACGAAGCGGTGGGTGTTCTCCGACACGGAAGAGAAATAGACCAGGTTGCGCTGCGTGCTGTCCATGGCACCGCAACCTCCTTACTTACTTATCGCCTGCTGCGTCAGGCGCTCAGCGCCGCACCGGCGAGCGCCTTGATGCGGTCGGGCCGGAAGCCCGACCAGTGGTCGTTTCCCGCCACCACCACGGGGGCCTGCAGGTAGCCCAGCGCCATCACGTAGTCCCGCGACTCGGAGTCCAGGGTGATGTCGACCTTCTCGTAGGCGATGCCCTGCTTGTCCAGAGCCTTGAAGGTGGCACTGCACTGCACGCATGCCGGCTTGGTGTACACGGTGACGCTCATGGATGCCGCTCCTTTGCGGAAGGTCGGGAACTTTGTCACGGACTGGCAACTGCTGGGGGTACTACGTCTGCGCTATGTTCAGCGGTCCGTCAAGGCCCAAGATTCCCGTTTGCGGATACCAGGCCGAACGCCCTGGCGGTACCGATTCCGGGAGGTTCACCACGCCCGGCTGGCGTGGTGAACCTGGGATCTGCCGGCCCTCGAAACACTACACCTAGTGGCTGACAAGATGTCGAGATACAAGATGTTCTGAATAACAATTTTGAAATTCCCTGGTCGTGAGCCCTGTCTCGCACACCCGCCCGGCGTGTCGCAGATCACATATCGCGCCGCGGGTGCTTGTAACAGCAGGTATATCACCGGCCACCGACATCACCGGCGCCAGCGTCGCGCGTGCCCTCCGCTAGCAAAGCCGCCAGCGGCAACTGGCGGCTTTGACTATTTACTTATTGCCAACGTTGCTGGTCGTCGGCGAGCGGCTTGTTGGATACCGCCAAATTCAGCTGACTTCGGCGGCGAGCTTGCCGACGACGTCGCGCACATTCTCCGAAAGTTCCGCGTTCTCCGCCGGAGCCTTGCCCTCCAGGGTTTTAAACGGTACCGAGAGTTTGATCGTCTCCACCACCCGAGCACCCGCAATGCCGAACGACTTACGGGTCTCGTCATGCGCCCACACCCCGCCGTACTGGCCAAAGGACCCCCCGATGACAGCCAGTGGCTTGTCCTTCAACGCGCCGTTGCCGAAGGGGCGAGACAGCCAGTCGATCGCATTCTTGACGACCGCCGGAATGCTGCCGTTGTACTCGGGAGTGACCACCAGAGCGGCGTCGGCGTCGTCCGCCGCGGCGCGCAGCGCGACGACCGGGGCCAGCGCCGGGGCGTCGGGGTTCATTGCGTCGTCGATGTCCTCGTTGTAGAACGGCAGCTCGCCCAGCCCTTCAAAGACCGTGACGGTGACGCCGTCCGGAGCGACCACTGCCGCCAGCTCGGCGATCTTGCGGTTGATCGACGCCGCGCGCAGGCTGCCCACCAAGGCCAATACTTTGATGTTCGAGTTCTCTGGCACTGTTCCGTCCCCTTCGGTTGTTGGTCTACATCATTCCTCACCACCAAACCGGACTCTGGTCCGCTTTATTCCGGACGCGTTAAAGTGCAGGTATGAGCGAGCGGTTGCGCGAGTTGCCGCTGTCCGCTCCCCAAGAATCCCCACAAGAGCGCGGTGACGCGGCGCGCAATCGCGCGCTCTTACTGGACGCGGCCCGCGGCCTCGTCGCCAAGCGCGGCGCGGACGCCGTCACCATGGACGACGTCGCCGCTGCGGCAGGTGTCGGCAAAGGCACCCTGTTCCGCCGGTTCGGTAGCCGGGCCGGCCTGATGATGGTGCTGCTCGACGAAGACGAGCGGGCCAGCCAGCAGGCATTTCTGTTCGGCCCGCCGCCGCTGGGCCCGGATGCGCATCCGATGGATCGGCTGGTGGCGTTCGGCCGAGAGCGGATCGGCTTCGTCCACACCCACCACGCGCTGTTGTCGGCGGCCAACCGCGATCCGCACTTGCGCCATGTTGGCGCGGCCGCGGTGCAGCGCACCCATGTGCGGGTGCTCCTCCAGGCGGCGCACACCACCGGCGACCTTGAAGTCCAGACCGACGCGCTGCTGGCTCTGCTCGATGCCGACTACGTGGAGCACCAACTCAATGACGGTGGTCACACCTTGGAGACGCTGGGCGATGCGTGGGAGAGCCTGGCACGCAAGCTGTGCGGGCGGTGATCACACCGCATGGTCGCGCCGACACCGAGGTGGGTCTTGCACGTCGACCTCGACCAGTTTCTGGCGTCGGTGGAACTGCAGCGTCACCCCGAACTGGCCGGGCTGCCGGTCATCGTCGGCGGCAGCGGCGATCCGAGCGAACCGCGCAAGGTCGTCACCTGCGCCTCATATGAAGCCCGCGAGTTCGGTGTGCGCGCGGGCATGCCGTTACGCACCGCCGCTCGCCGCTGCCCCGACGCCACATTCTTACCGTCAGACCCGGCCGCCTACGACGCCGCCTCCGACCGGGTGATGGCGTTGTTACGCGACCTCGGACACCCGGTCGAGGTGTGGGGCTGGGATGAGGCGTATCTCGCAGTGGCGGCCGACGACAGCGTCGATCCCACCGAAATCGCCGAGCAGATCCAAACCGTCGTCTTCTCCGAAACCGGACTGTCCTGTTCGGTAGGCATCAGCGACAACAAGCAGCGCGCCAAGGTCGCCACCGGCTTCGCAAAACCGGCCGGCATCTTCGTCCTCACCGACGCGAACTGGATGAATGTGATGGCCGACCGCCCGGTCGACGCGCTGTGGGGTGTGGGACCCAAGACCGCGAAAAAGCTTGCAGCACTGGGCATAACGACGGTACGGGAACTTGCCCACAGCGATGCCGAGCTGCTGACGTCCACATTCGGCCCACGCACCGGCCTATGGCTGCTGCTGCTCGCCAAGGGTGGGGGCGACGCAGACGTCAGCGCCGAGCCATGGGTTCCGCGCTCCCGTAGCCACGTCGTGACGTTTCCGCGTGATCTCACTGACCGCGCCGAAATGGACTCAGCGATAACAGAACTGGCCCAGCGAGCACTCGACGATGTCGTGGACGCGGGACGCATTGTCACCCGGGTGGCGGTCACGGTGCGCACCGCGACGTTTTACACACGTACCAAGATCCGCAAGCTGGCGGCGCCCACCACAGACGGCGACGTCATCACCGCTGCCGCCCTGCGCGTCCTGGACCTCTTCGAGCTGGACCGGCCGGTCCGGTTACTCGGGGTACGGCTGGAACTCGAGATGCCCGAGTAGTTTCAGCGCGGCACCGGGCTGGGCCGAAGCGCGCGCGTGAAGATCGCGTTGACCTGGCGCATCGCCACGCTGTAGGGCCACCACGCCAACCGCTTGAACGCGTACAGCGCCCGGATGTCCTGCGATGTGTAGATCAAGTATCTGTTCTTGGCGACCCCGGCCAAGATCTTCTCGGCCGCCTTTTCCGGCGAGACGGCATGACCACTGAAGCGCTCGACCCACCGGCTCACGTTGGGGTCCTCGCGGTCGACGCCGGCGATCTCGACGGTGTTGACCAGTGGGGTTTTCACCGCGCCGGGCACCACGACCGACACCCCGATGCGGTGCCGGGCCAGATCGAAGCGCAGCACCTCGGAAAGACCGCGCAATCCGTACTTGCTAGCGCTGTAGGCGGCATGCCAGGGCAGCGCGACCAGCCCGGCCGCCGACGACACATTGACCAGATGCCCACCCTGGCCGGCCGCCACCATCGGCGGGACGAATGTCTCGATGACGTGGATCGGTCCCATCAGGTTGATCGCGACCATCTTGCTCCACTGCTCATGGGTCAGCCGGTCGACGGTCCCCCAGGCCGACACTCCGGCGATGTTCATCACGACGTCCATGCTCGGATGCTTGGCGTGGATGTCGGCGGCGAACG
>DASXMA010000352.1:0-17590 GCA_036495965.1 Mycobacterium sp. | reverse complement strand
GCTGACAATGTATTCACGCAACATCGGCCCCACCGCTGCCAGGCCGTCACCACCGCGTGCGAACGGCGTGGCACCAGAACCCTTGAGGTGGATGTCGCGCACGCGCCCGCGGCCGTCCACGAGCTCGCCCAGTAGGAGTGCACGCCCGTCGCCTAACCGCGGTACGAAGCCGCCGAACTGATGCCCCGCGTAAGCCTGGGCTACCGGAACCGCGCCGTTGGGCACCAGGTTGCCCACCAAAAAACGCAGCCCGTCGGGACTCCGCAGCCAGAAGCTATCGAGGCCGAGCTCTGCAGCCAGCGTTTCGTTGAGCACGAGCAGCCGCGGGTCGGGGGGCGTCTCGGCTTGCCAGCGGACAGCCATCTCCGGCAACTCGCGGGAGAATCGGTCGTTTAAGGCAACAGCAATATCCGGTGCAACGCTCACGTCACCGAGACTACGGAAATTCCCCTCGGTCGCGGCTAGCCGACGGCTTGTTGGAGCAAATCGCGCGCGCGGTCGAGCATCGATGCGAACGGGCCGACGACGAAATTCAGCTTCGCTGATTCCACACCGGCATGCGGACGGGTTGGCGCGATGGCCTCAGCCGCTCGCACTGCTGTTGCCATCCGCTTGAGATCGTCGGCGTCGACTTCGCGCTGCAGCACGGGGAATTCCTCGTTCTCCTCATGCTCGGCATGGTCGAGGACGGCGTCCCGCAGCTTGGTGAGCTCATCAATGAACTGCTGCGAGGTGAGATGGAGTTTCTCGATCTGCGACAGCAGTTCCTTGGCTTCGTGCTCTTCTGCCAACCGGGCATCGACGATCGCGTCGCCGGCGTCGGCCTCGCGGCGCACCCGGGGATGCACCACCATCTCCTCGGCTGTCTCGTGTACGGCCAGTAGCTGGCGCAACTCGACGAACGGCTTCTCGCGCGCTCGGGGATCCGACGCGTGTAGCACTTCGTCGAACATGTCCTCGATGAGGTTGTGTTGCGCCTTGAGGAACGCGACGACCTCGTCGGGCGATTGAACAATCATGTCGGCCATCGCCGATACCTCCATTGATAGGGCAGTTGCGGAGTGCGGGCTATGGGCTGTGCGCCGCTTGCCGGAAGATACCCGGCGGGGAAACGCCCAAACGTCTAGCGTGACCAGCCTCCACCTCCCGTTTTGGATATCGGTACGGTTTAGGGACCATTAGATCGACATGGACAAAACGCAGAAATGACAGATGACTGGAATGTATGAACAGGTCAACAGCGACGCGGCGGATCCTGCCGACGTAGGCTCACGTATCGATCCGGTTCTCGCGCGGAGTTGGTTATTGGTCAATGGCGCCCATGCCGACCGGTTCGAGGCCGCGGAGCGCTCGCGCGCCGACATCGTCGTTCTCGACATCGAGGATGCGGTCGCGCCGAAAGACAAGGCCGCCGCCCGCGACAATGTCGTGCGCTGGCTCGGCGGCGATCACACCGACTGGGTTCGCATCAACGGCTTCGGTACCCCTTGGTGGGCCGACGATTTAGCCGCGCTGGCCTGCAGTCGGGTCGGCGGGGTGATGCTCGCGATGGTCGAATCGGTGGACCACATCACCGAGACCGCGAAACGACTGCCTGGCGTCCCGATCGTCGCGCTGGTCGAAACGGCGCGGGGTCTCGAGCGCGTCACTGAAATCGCCGCGGCCAAGGGCACCTTCCGGCTTGCCTTCGGTATCGGCGATTTCCGCCGTGACACCGGTTTGGGGGAAGACCCGACCACACTGGCTTACGCCCGGTCACGCTTCACGATCGCCGCGAGGGCGGCCAACCTGCCCAGCGCTATCGACGGACCGACAATTGGCTCCAACGCGCTCAAGCTCATCGAGGCCACGGCCGTCTCGGTGGAGTTCGGGATGACCGGCAAAATCTGCCTGTCGCCGGAGCAATGTGCAGTGGTGAATGAGGGGCTATCGCCCTCGCAGGACGAAATCGGCTGGGCGAAAGAGTTTTTCGCTGAGTTCGAACGCGATGGGGGAGAGATCCGCAACGGGTCGGACCTGCCGCGCATTGCCCGGGCCACCAAGATCCTCGAGCTGGCTCGCTCCTACGGCATCGAAGCTTCCGACTTCGAGGACGAACCCGTCCACATGCCGGCGCCGTCGGACACATACCACTACTGAACGGTCAGGCGCCGTTGTTCGACCGCGGGAGGCGTCCAGCGGCCCTCAAGAATCTCCGCTTCCGGCCAATAGGCGCGCAGGTAGAGCGAGAAGTCGCCGTCCGGGGCGGGAAGCCAGTTGGACAGGTCGCTGTTATGGTCATGCGCGCGCCGATGTGCAAAGTGAGCGATCCTTCGGTATTGGGCTGCAATCTGTCGTTCTTGGTGCCCAGCGAATACCGGTGCTGATCGTTGGGGTAGAAGAAGTGGTGCTCGTTGTAGAGCGTGAGGGACCAAAACCCGCGTGCGGGCGGTAACTGGTCTTTGGCGAAGGTGACGGAATAGGTCTTGGTAGAAGTCAGAAGAGGCTTGCCGTGAGGCCACCATCGACCACGAAAGCTCCGCCGGTGCAGAACCTTGACCGGTCAGTTGCGAGGAACAGCGACAGGTTTGCCACGTCGTCGACGCTGACGTAGCCGCCCTGACCTTGACGGATCACGCTGTCGAAGTCGAGGCCCGCCATTGCGCCATATTGCTCGCGGTTGGCGGTGACGAGTTCGGTCTCCGCGAAACCAGGGAGCACAGCGTTGACTCTGATTCCGGTCGGCCGCAGCTCGAGCGCAGCGGTCTTGGTCAGGCTGACGACACCGGCCTTTGCCGCGGCGTAGTGCCCGACCAGTGGCACACCGGCCAAGGCCGTCACCGATGCCATCGTGATAATGGAACCCGCTGTCCGCGTTGCGATCATCGCGCGTGCGGCGTGCTGCACGGTGAGGAACACACCGTCAAGATTGATGGACATCATGGTGCGCCACGTGTCGAACGACATCTCCAGCAGCGGTGAGACCGTGGCGATTCCGGCGTTGGCGACCGCGATGTCGACCTTGCCGTATTCATTTGCGGCATGGTCGAAGAGCTCAGCGACACTGTTCTGGTCGCGCACGTCGCATCGAACTGCCGTTGCGCCGGGTACGGCGCTCGCCGCCGCCTCCGCCGCCGACACGTCGACGTCGGATAACACCACGGTCGCGCCGTGGGCGGCGTAGGCTCGGGCGATCTGGTGACCGATACCCCTTGCCGCGCCGGTGATTACCGCGATCTTCCCCATGAGCGATTCCGAAGCGGTTGTGCTCTGGGCGGATGTTGCATTTGTCATGGTTATTCTCCTAGAAAAGGTTGGCGGTCAGACCGCCGTCGACGAGATAGTGGGCGCCGGTGACGAAACGTGCGTCGTCAGAGGCGAGGAAGGCGACGGTCTCGGCCACCTCTTCAGGGGTGCCGAAGCGGCCCTGCTTGAGGTTGATCAGCTCGTCGAACTCGATCGGGGCGATCGCCTCGATCGGCGCGGCCAGTCGATCTGCCATCTCGGTTTGGATCAAGCCTGGGCAGACGGCGTTGACGCGAATCCCAGCCGGGCGAAGCTCGATCGCGGCGGACTCGGTGAACCGGATAACAGCGGCCTTCGATGCGCAGTATGCGCTGAGCAAGGGGCCGCCCCCGGTCCCGGCGACGGACGACAGATTCACGATCGCGCTACCTTCGGCCGCCGCCAGTGCGGGCACTGCCGCCTTGGTGAAGCGGAACGTGCCCGTGACGTTGATGTCGAGCACTCGGTTGAATTCGTCCTCCGTGAGTTCGGTGATCGGCTTGGCGATTTCGATGCCGGCGTTGTTGACCAGCAAGTCCAGACCGCCAAAGGCTTCGACGGTCGTCTCGACGGCGGCGCTCACGTCCGCGGTGGAGCGCACGTCACACTGCAAACCGATGCTGCCGTTCCCCAGCTGAGCGGCGGTGTCGTAGGCACCGTCGGCGTCGATGTCTGCGACCGCGACTCTGGCGCCCCCCTCGACGAGCCGCCGCGCGATCGCAAGCCCGATGCCACGGGCTGCGCCCGACACGATCGCCCGCCGACCTAACAGATCTTTCATTTCTCTTTCCTTCCTTATACTTTCGCGTTCGGCGCTCACGCCAGCGCGTCGTGTCCGTGGTCCTGCTTCTCGCGCAGCGCGCCCGTGCCGGTCAGCGACCACGTCACCTGCGTCGGGATCGGGCCGTTGGGCAGCCAGGGCTGCTCGGCGACGGCGTCGGCAACGTCGAACGTGCCGCGCTCGATCACGCCGAGTGCGGCGTCGATGAGCTTGTAGTGCTGCACCTTGCTGCCCCAGGCCTGCGACTCCACCCACGCGATGACCAGTTCGCCGGGCTCGAATCCGGCCTCCTCCTGCACCGCGGCGATCAGGTCTTCGTTGTGCAGGTGACCGTCACCGAAGTTGAAGCCGATCAACGAGTTGCAGACGAACTCTCCTTCGCGCACCGCGCGGGTGTCGATGTCGGGCAGGTTCTTCAGCAGCACCGAGAACAGACCGCGGCCCTGGCTGTGCATGGAGCGCCAGGCGATCGAATGCTGCATCGTGATCTCCGCCCATTGTGGCTCGTAACCGAAGTCGACGAACTGGTCGAGCTGGTTCTTCGACGACCGGGTGACCTTGTTGAGTTTCTGCTCAGCGCCCGGTGCGAATGTCCACACGGCCGACGCCCAGTTGCCGGCGTACTGGCGCATCGACGGCAGGAACGAGACCTTGTCGGGCCGGAAGTTCCCCAGGATCGGGAAGAGCACCAGCCCGGCGATGATGGCTGCGGTCAGCCAGGGCGAGGACATGCCGGTGACGTTGTATCCCTGCCATGCCGGGAAACCGAGGAACAGGAAGATCGTGGCGTAGGCGAACAGCACGTTCCATTCCAGCGGCACCGCCAGCGGGAACGTCGAGATGATGAACAGGTGGAACGCCACCATCACGACGACAGCTGCGACCGTCAGCCACTTGTTGGTGGAGAACAGCAGCACCAGCGGGGCGATGATCTCGACGGTGGTGCCGGCGACGTGGGCCATCATGTCGGCAACCCGAGACGGCCGCAGGTCCCGTGGGAAGTCGCGGTAGTGGGCCCGTTTCAGCCATTTGAACGGAATGGCGGGGCTGTTGCTCACCATCGGCGGTACGACATTGCCGAAGTGCTTGCCGAACTTCGACACCCCGGCGCCCACCCACACGACGACGATCAGCAGCTTCAGCGCGATGATCATGTCCACGAAGGGCAGCACGGTGAAGAAGAACAACGCCGGCAGATACTGCTCACCGCGGGCACCCAGGAAGATCGTCTTGTCGCGCAGCCCCATCAGAACCAGCAGGACCATCGGCGCGACCAGCAGTGCCGGATTCACCAGACCGGACGTGTTTCCGGGCATCGCGGCTGACAGCGAATCACTGTGCACGCCAGGCGAAAACAGCGGGATCGCCACACTTACCAGCAGGGCGAGATAGAGCGCGACGTCGAACCAGGTGCGGCGGTCACCGTCGGTGAACGGCACCCACTTCCACGGCCGCAGCCGGATGGTGCCTGGGCGGGCCCAGAAGCGGATGCCTCCGGTCATCGGCTTGATCTTGCCGGCCAACGGGCCCCAGGAACCCGCGACGCCCATGGTTTCCAGCAGCACGGACCACAGGATGCACTTCTGGTACACGATCGGCTGGTTCCACCACTGCATGACGTGCCAAAATGCCGGCAGCCCTGATGTCAGCGTCGCGACGAGGACGCCGCCGAGGGCGTAGAAGAAGACCAACTTCAGGATGTAGATGGCGTGCACCATCCTCGGCGACGGGAATCCGTACTCGACCCAACTTTCCGTGAGGATGCGTCCCCGCTCCATGAGCGGCTTGCGAAGGAATGTGTCCGGGTCAACGTCGGGGAAGTGCGGCTTGAAGAATCCCATTCGAGTGTCTCCTGATTTGTTGGGGCGTTAGGCCTGGTGGTTATCGGCTGTGAGTTTCTTCCGAAGCGATGGCTTGTCGAACTTGCCGACGGGGTTCTTCGGAAGCTCGTCGAGAATTGTGATCTCAACGGGCAGTTTGTATTTCGCGAGCGACCGGGTGAGGTGTGCGCGAATTTGATCGATGTCGAGCGCGGCGCCGGAGCTAGGCGACACGAACAGCACCGGCTCCTCGCCGTAGACCGGGTTGGCTCGCCCTACGACGGCGGCCTCGGCGATCTGTGGCAATTGGTAAACAACCGCCTCGATTTCCTTGGGGTAAATATTCTCGCCACCCCGAATGATCATGTCCTTGGCCCGGTCCACCAAGACCAGGTAGCCGTCCTCGTCGAGGCGGCCGATGTCGCCGGTGTACAGCCACCCGTCGACAAGCGTCTTCGCGGTCTCCTCGGGGCGATTGAGGTAGCCTCGCATCACATTCGGACCCTGGATGAGGACCTCGCCGGCTTCGCCATCGGCGACCGGGTTGCCGTTCGCGTCGATGATCCGGATCGTCTGCCCGGGAAGCGGCGGCCCCACGGTGCCCGGTTTGCGTGGCCCGTTGAGCGGGTTCACCGTGCTCGCGCAGGAGCCTTCGGACAACCCGTATCCCTCGATAATCGGTATGCCGTAACGCGATTCGAACTTGTCCAGCAGCTCGACGCTGGCCGGGGCCGCGCCGCAGACCGCGAACCTGACCGACGACGTGTCGGGCATGATCTCCGCGGGAAGATCGGCCAGCATGGTGTAGATGGTCGGCACCGCCGAGAAATAGGTAGCCCCACTCTGCTCGACGCGGTTCCAGAAATGTTTCGGGCTGAATCGTCCCGCAACCGTGACGCGGCCGCCGGCCAGCAGCGGTGAGAGTGTCCCGGCGACAATGCCGTTCACGTGAAACAGCGGCAAGATAAGCAGGCTGTGGTCGGCGTTGCCGAGTGAGAATACGTCGATCACCATGGCGCACATCGCGTTCAGATTCGCATGGTCGAGCATCACGCCCTTGGGGCGACCGGTGGTGCCGCTGGTGTAGATCAACAGCGCGAGGGCGTCTTCAGGCAACTGCACGGATCCCTCGACCTGCGATGGCCCTGACGCCAGTTCGCTCGTTAACAGCACCGAGGTCTCAGGCACCTCAACGGCGAGCGGCTCTTCCACAATCAGCGCCTTGGCCGCGGCGTCTGAGACCTGGTAGGCAACCTCGGCGGCGGCAAGACTCGGGTTGATCGGCGTGGCTGCCGCGCCGAGGCGCCACGCTGCCAAGAGCGATACGACGAAGCTCGCGGTGTTCGGCAGCATGATCGCCACTACGTCGCCGGCCGACACCCCACGTGCCTGCAACGCGGCGGCGGCGCGCACGACCGCGTCGAGAAACTCGGCGTTGGTCAGGTTGATATTGTCGTCGGCGACGCTCGGCCCCAGTGGGTCTTGCTTAGCGCGCTGATCGGGCAAGGTGGCGAGCTTCATATGTGATCCCCAATATCGTCGAGTACTTGACCTGGCAACCATACGAATCGGGGGACGTCGCCCGCACCGTCTTCCCGCGATGAAATCGAGTGGTCACACTGTCTCGGGAAAACAGTCCGTCTACTGTCAGTTCATGGCGGACCGAAGCCGCTTCGACGATGCGGCCGTCACCAAGATCGTGATCGAAGTTGTGGATCGGCTCAGCGATAGATTGGCCGACGCGACTTCGGCGGTCCAGAAGACACTGGAACTGGAAATCGGCGAGCTGCGCGGCGACCCGCAGCTGCTCGACCTTTTGCGCGCCAGCGTTGAGGGAAATGTCGCAACCATACTGAACGCGATTCATCACGGCATCCCGATCGAGCGTGTCGAGTCCCCGACGGCAGCGCTGGAGTACGCCAGGCGGTTGGCGCAGCGCGGCGTACCCGCTAATGCGTTGGTGCGTGCCTACCGCATTGGCCACAAAGTGGTGCTGGACATGATCGTCGAGGGAATCCACCAGGCCGACGCCGATCCGGCGCTGGGCCTGTATGTCTTCGGTCGCATCTCCGCAATCTCGTTTCGCTATATCGACTGGATCTCGCAGCAGGTCGTCGAGGTGTACGAAGCCGAACGGGACCGGTGGCTGGAGAACCGCAGCCGCGTGCGTGACGTCCGAATTGCCGAGATTCTCGAAGGCGGCGACATCGACGTAGACGTGATGATCAAAGCGATCCGTTACCCGCTGAGAAAGGTGCACCTCGGGCTCGTCGTGTGGTTCTCCGACGACGTGAACTTCGGCAACGAGTTCGTCCGTTTGGAGCGGTTCGTGGACGAACTCGCCGAGCACATGGACGCCGGAAGCCCCCTGTTCGTCGCGGCAGATCGGGTCAGCGGGTGGGGATGGATTCCACTCGGAGCCAACGCCACTGACGCAGTCGAGCGCGTCCGCCGCTTCGCCGTGAGCCACGACGAGGCTCCCTATGTTGCGGTGGGCGAAGCGTTGCCCGGAGTCGACGGCTTCCGACGCTCACATCGCCAGGCGCAAAACGCCCACCGCGTTGCCGTCGCCGCCGCGTCGTCCACTCCGCGCGTCACCGCCTTCAGTGACCAGGGGCTGTCGGCTGCCGCACTCATGGGCACCGACATATCCGAGGCGCGCGCCTGGGTGGGCGAGGTTCTCGGACCGCTGGCGACCGACTCGGACAACGACGCGATGCTGCGCGAGACGCTCGCTCTCTTCTTGCGTGAGCGGGGCAGCTACAAAGCTGCCGCCGAGCAGTTGCACCTGCACGTCAACTCGGTGAAATACCGGATACAGCGGGCGATCCAGCGTCGTGGGCGACCGATCCCCGACGATCGGCTCGATGTCGAGCTGGCGCTGCTTGTCTGTCAGTGGTTCGGCGCCGTCGTGCTCAGCCCGGAGCGGTCCCTGGACAAGCGGCTATGATCACCCGTGTCGGACGGAGGACCGGGTGATGAGCACCGTCGTCGATTTTCACTTTGACCCGATGTGCCCGTTCGCCTACCAGACCTCGTTGTGGATCCGCGATGTCCGTGAGCAGCTGGGTATAACGATCAATTGGCGGTTCTTCAGCCTCGAGGAGATCAACCGGGTAGAGGGCAAGAAGCATCCGTGGCAGCGGGAGTGGTCTTACGGCTGGTCATTGATGCGGATCGGGGCACTGCTCCGCCGGGTCGATATGTCGTTGCTCGACAAGTGGTACGCCGCGATCGGACATGAACTGCACACCTTGGGTGGCAAACCGCACGATCCCGCGGTTGCGCGCCGCCTGCTGAGCGACATCGGCGCCCAAGAGACGGTCTTGGATGCCGCATTAGACGACCCGACCACCCACGACGACGTTCGCGCCGACCATCAGCGGGTCGTCGACGCGGGCGGATACGGTGTGCCGACGCTGTTTCTGTCTGGCCAATGCCTATTCGGACCGGTATTGGTCGACCCGCCGACCGGTCAGGCTGCCCTGACGCTGTGGAATGTCGTGACCGGCATGACCGAGCTGCCGCGTGTCTACGAACTCCAGCGGCCCAAGACACCAGCCGATGCGGAACTCATCGGCCGTACTTTGCGTCCCTACCTCGATGGGCGCGATTGGGTGAGCATCAATCGCGGCGAAGTCATCGATGTCGAGCACCTCACCAGCCAAGGATGACGGGGGACCGAACCAGTTCGCTGCGGCTTACGCGGCGCACTGCGGGAGCGCTATGCCGATTCGGAATTCGAAGTCGCTGAACATGATCGTGGGTGCGCGCGGCGGGGCCTCGGACCGGTAGATTTTACCTGTTGGTGTTGTGAATTCAGCTGTGTGCGTGTGGGTTTCGTCGGTACCCGTGCTGACCCGCCAGCCGGCACCTTCCTTGGTGTAGTTGCAGCGCTCGCACAAACCGAGACCGTTATCCGCGGTGGTGGGGCCGCCTTCGGCCCACGGTTGCGCATGGTCGCGGTGTCGGATCGGCGCGTCGCAGTAAGGGGTGCGGCAACGTTGATCCCGTAACTCGATGAAGGCGGTCAGGCCGCGCGGAAACAGCCGCGCCCGTGACTCCATCGCCACCAGCGATCCGCCTCGCGGATGGGCGTAGAGCTTACGCAGCGTCGCTCGCGAGCGTCGGTTGGCGACAGCGCCGGAGACCATCGCGCGGGCGACCGCCGCGGGGATAGGGCCATAGCCGCAGATCTCAGCCGGCGCGCTGTCACCGCCCAGCAGCGTTTCATCCGACAGGACCAGGTTGACCGCGATCGGGGTCGGCACGGTCGCGTCACGGCCGGTGACCCGTCCGACCAGGGTGTCTGCCATCACCTGTCCGCGTGAGCGCCCGTCGTAGCGGGTGTCTGCCTCGCGACGCAGCGCCGCGTACACCGAAACTCCCTGGGCCACCGGCAACAACGCGGTGAGGTACGTCATGGTGTCGGGCGCCGGCCGAATGGTCACCGTGCGTTCATTCTCGGCCTTGGCCGCCCGCTCAACGACGGCGTGTGGGTCCAGCCGGTAGGCGATCGCCTTGGCGGCTGCGGCCACTCGCGCATCGCCCATTCCGTTCAGGCGGGCCGGGTCAGCGCACAACTCGGCATCCAGCGTGCGGCGATCCTCGACGTCCAGGCATGCGCTTTCACGCACGATCAGGGTGGCCCGCCACTCTGACAGCGTCCCGCATTCCAGCGCCGCCAGTGTGTGCGGCATTTCGTGCACCAGCGCTTTAGCAAAGCCCAGATGCCGGCCGCCCCGCACGGGTGCATCACGTCGTGCCAGCGCGATCTCGCTGGCCACACCACGTCCGCGTTGCGCGGCGGGCACACCGGCGGCCGCTTCGGCCTCTCGACGCGCCGTGTCCAGAGCGGCCGCCGCGCGGGCCTGGCCCGCGGCCGCCGCGGATTTGATTCTCTCCAGCTCGGCGATGCGCTCGATCAACGCCGATTGGTCAGCCGCCGGGTCGACTACAGAAAGAGTATCGAACATGTGTTCGAGTGTATACCGCTCCGCTGACACGCGGGATATTGCGCAGCGGCACTACCCTGGCCGTGTGAGCGCCAGAAACCGTATCCGGGTGGCGCGGGTATACGACGACGCTGGCAGTGACGACGGCCAGCGCGTCTTGGTCGATCGCGTCTGGCCGCGAGGTGTTCATAAGGACGACCCGCGGGTGGGCACTTGGTGCAAGGACGTCGCACCGTCGAAAGAACTGCGGGAGTGGTACCAGCACAAGCCGGAACGGTTCGACGAATTCGCATCACGCTATACGGCGGAATTGCGTGACAGCCCCGCGCTGGAGGAACTGCGCAAGCTAACCAAACGCGGCGTCGTAACCCTTGTCACCGCCACCCGCGACATAGACATCAGCCAAGCAGCCGTTCTCGCAAAGCTCCTCACGGACATTTGAGACGATCGCCTGCCTTGGAGCGGCGACGGCTTGGGTGGGCTCGCCCGTTGATATGACTGACACGCGAAGAAACCCGACAGCAACCCGAACAGCTGACGAGGTCGTCAACCGGGAATCCGCCTACCGAACCATCATCGGCCAGCTGATCGATGAGGACAAAGCCCTCATCCCGATCTGCCATCCTCGTCGCTAGAGCGGTGTGGGAGCGCCTAACTCCTGGTCGGGTCGCGTTGATTGGGCGGTCAGTAGTTGTGCTGTGCCAGCGTGATGTCACCGAGGCGCTGGGTCTCATCGAGCGACAGTGCCGCCGGAACCATTTCACTGGTCACCAGTCCGTGCCGGCTCGTCAGCTCGTTGACGATATCGAAACTGCGCGCGATCGACTGCGGGGTGTCGACGATGATCGTGGTCACCGGAACCCTGCGCGCGAGTTGGAATAGCTTGTCCCCGTGTGGTTTATGGTTCCCGTGAAATCCCCAGATGCCGCGTAGCACCGTCGCCCCTCGGGCAGTGTCCGAATGCAGCAGCCGCTGCACAAGCGCGCGGTGGATCGGCAGCCCGTCATGTGTGGTGCCCTCGGCGGTGTAGACCATCAGCTTTTGCCATAGGGTGCGTCCCTGTTCATCGGTCATCGGCAGCTGCTGGGGACGGGCGAACAGCTCACCGTCGCGTTTGCACAGTCGCACCCGTTCGACGGTCAGCAGTGGGTTGGGCGACACGGCGGCCAGTTCGGTTGCGGCGGTTGAAACTTGCGCGGTCGACCCGATGGCGATGATCATCACCGGAACATTGACGTTGCGACCGAAGAAGTGAGCCCGCCAGCGCTCACCATGTGCCGTCCCGTCGACACCGAGAAGCACTATGGCACCGGCAAATCCGTGTCGGTACAGCAGGTCGCAGATCGCGTAGTGCGCCTGTTTTCCGGCGATCCGCTCTTGGCGGCCAACGTACACGGTGAGTTTGGCGGCATCCCCGTTGTGGCCGTCGAAGTCTGCAAGCGCATCCGTGCCTAGCTGCCGCGTGACCAGTCGCGCCCGTTCCAGGGTCACCAGCCCGCGGCCTGTCATCGCGCCGACGTCGTCGACCAGGGAACGGAACTTAGGCTCGACGTCGACCGCGGCGATCGTCACCGCGGGATCCTCGGACAGACTCAGCGATACGTCGCTGCGCAGCTTGTGGCTTGGCCCGAAACTGGCGATACCGCGCAGCATCACACTGGTCGCGACGTCGCTGGTGCCGAACAAATCCAGCATCTCGTCGGCCAGAAAACGCGCGCTGTCACCGACGGTGCGTTGGCGCTCGCCAAAGTAGGTGGTCAACTTCAAGCAGGGCTGGTTCATATCTGGTCCGCAATCCATTGTCCGAGCAGTGCCGCGGCCATGCCCAGCACGACGCTGACGACGATATTTGCGACCGCAGCCCACGTCTGGCGCTCCTCGCCGAGCCGCTGAGTTTCCAGCATCCAGGTGGAGAAGGTGGTGTACGCGCCGACGAACGCAGTGTCGGCCAGCAGGGCCGCATTCTTGCTCAACATCAGCCCACCGAGCAGCCCGAGCAATGCGGCACCGCTGATGTTGACCGCCAGCGTGCCGACCGGAAACGGCCGTGCCACACGCCGGGCCACCGTGCGATCGACCAGGAAACGCAGCACCGAGCCGATGCCGCCGACGAGCACGACGCCGGCCCAGACCAAGACCGTCGTAGCCGCGGCGCCCGTCATCCGCGCACCCGCACCCGGCGGACCAAAGCGGTGGCCAGGTGTACCGCCAACAATCCCAACACGATGCTGGTGACGGTGTAGCCGACGGCCAGGCCCCAATGGCCATGTTCGATCATCTTCAGCGTCTCGACCTGCATCGTCGAGAAAGTGGTTAAACCGCCGCACAATCCGGTGCCGAGCAGGGGACGCCGGTAACTCGACAATGGCAACCGCTCCAGCAGCCGGGTCGTGAAGTAACCCACCAGAAAGGCGCCGACGATGTTGACCGTGAACGTTGGCCATGGCCAGCTCGCCGGGTCATCACCGGCGAGGGTGCTCAGGGCGGCACGGGCCAAGGCGCCCAGCGCTCCGCCGGCGAAAACCGCAGCCAACTCGCGATAATCGTGCTGTGCCACTTGGCCGATTCCCTTCGTTTGCCGGTGCGCTACGCAGCGTATGGCGGAACTCCAGATTCACGCAGCCCGGGGGGAGGCGGGCAGAGGCAGAATTGGTAGCCATGGTGGCCAACCCGCGTGCCGGTCAGCCGGCCCAGCCCGAAGATCTCGTCGATGTGCCACATCTCGTCACGTCGTATTACGCAATCGAACCCGATCCCGACGACGTCGCTCAGCAGGTGGCGTTCGGCACGTCGGGTCACCGCGGCTCGGCGCTGAATGCGGCATTCAATGAGGCCCATATTCTGGCGATCACCCAGGCGATCGTCGAGTATCGCACCGCGCATGGCACCACCGGCCCGTTGTACATCGGCCGTGACACACATGGCCTCTCGGAGCCGGCCTGGGTGTCGGCGCTGGAAGTGCTGGCTGCCAATGACGTTGTCGCCATGATCGACTCGGCCGACCGATACACGCCGACGCCTGCGGTCAGCCATGCGATCCTCACCTACAACCGCGGCCGCACCGAGGCGCTGGCCGACGGGATCGTGGTGACGCCGTCGCACAACCCGCCGTCCGACGGCGGCTTCAAGTACAACCCGCCCAACGGTGGTCCGGCCGACACCGACGCGACCAACGCAATAGCCAAGCGTGCCAACGAGATTCTGCGCGACGGCGGATCGGGCGTAAAACGCATCCCGTTTGCCCGGGCGCTGCAGACCGCTCAGCGCCACGACTATCTGGACAGCTATGTCGACGACCTACCGAATGTGGTCGACGTCGACATTATCCGCAAGGCCGGGATACGCATCGGCGCCGACCCGCTCGGCGGGGCCAGCGTGGACTACTGGGGCGCGATCGCTGAACGGCACAACCTCGAGCTGACGGTGGTCAACCCATTGGTCGACGCGACGTGGCGGTTCATGACACTCGACCACGACGGCAAAATCCGGATGGACTGCAGCTCGCCGGACGCGATGGCCTCACTGATCGCCAACCGGGACCACTATCAGATCGCCACCGGCAACGACGCCGACTCCGACCGGCACGGCATCGTCACACCCGATGGCGGGCTGTTGAATCCGAATCACTACCTGGCGGCGGCCATCGATTACCTCTATACCCATCGGCCCTCCTGGCCGGACGGCATCGCCGTCGGCAAGACCGCGGTCAGTTCGTCAATCATCGACCGGGTGGTCGCCGGCATCGGCCGCAAGCTCGTCGAGGTGCCGGTCGGGTTCAAGTGGTTCGTCGACGGCCTGATCGGCGGCACCATCGGCTTCGGCGGCGAGGAGTCGGCGGGGGCATCGTTCCTGCGGCGCGATGGATCCGTGTGGACCACCGACAAGGACGGCATCATCCTGGCGCTGCTGGCCTCCGAGATCCTGGCGGTCACCGGTGCCACGCCGTCGCAGCGCTACCAGGCGCTGGCCGACGAATACGGCGCACCGATGTATGCCCGGGTCGACGAGCCCGCTGACCGTGAACAGAAAGCCCGGCTGTCCAAGTTCTCAGCCGACCAAGTGACCGCCACCGAGCTGGCGGGGGAGCCGATCACCGCCAAGCTCACCACCGCGCCCGGCAACGGAGCGCCATTGGGTGGACTGAAGGTGACGACGGCCAATGCGTGGTTTGCCGCCCGACCGTCCGGCACCGAGGATGTGTACAAGATCTACGCGGAATCGTTCAACGGGCCCGAGCACCTGGCCGAGGTGCAGAAGACCGCCCGCGAGGTGGTTAACCAGGTCATCGGGTAGGGTGCCTGACCAGCGACTTTGAACGCATGTTCACAGTGGTGTAGCTTCGATGGGCACAACTTCTCGGGGCTATGGCGCAGCTGGTAGCGCACCACACTGGCAGTGTGGGGGTCAGGGGTTCGAGTCCCCTTAGCTCCACAAGAGATAATCCCAGCTCAGAGGCAGTTTTTCACACCGCCGGAGATCCAAGCGAAACCGCCGCCAGTGTCCCAGTGGCCCAAGAATGTCCCAAGAGGTGGGGCGGTGGGCCACCGGTGGGCCTAACTCAGCCGAACAGCGACGCGCCCGCGGCGCGCAGCTCGTCGGCTTTGGCGTCGGAGTAGATCGACAGCGACACTGCTGGGTCGTGACCGTGCCAGGCCGCCACGATGTGCACCGGGTGGCGCTGGTCGAGCATCAGCGTCACGCTGGTGTTCCGCAGACCGTGCAGCTTGATACGACGCAAACCGGCACGCTGGCGCAACCGCTGAAACTGGTCGGAGTACCACTCCGGACGTATCTGCGCGCCGTCCTCGTGCACCGCGATCAGCCGGTCATCGGACCACGGGACGCCCAGGGCCAGCGCCTCGGCCTTCTGGCGGGTCCGCAGTGCCCGCAACGCCTCGGTGAGCTCGGCGGGCATCGGCAGATTTCGGAGGCTGCGTTTCGACTTGGGCAGACCCTCCACGGTCCCGGTGCCGACGACCACCCGGCCGCGCTGAATACGCAGTGTGTCGCCGTCGATGTCGCACCATTTCAGGCCCAGCACTTCCGACCGGCGCAATCCGTAGCAGCTCAACAACCAGCAGGCGAACAGCCGCTCGCCGCGCACCGACGCGATGAACGTCTCGACTTCGGCGACGTTCCAGGACTTGGCGGTCTCGCTGGCGCTCTCGGCGATCGGGTCGGCAGGACGGTCGACGAGCCGAACCACGTTGCGCGGCAAGACCCCCTGGTCCACGAACGATTGCACGACCGCGCCGAACGCGGTCAGCGCCGAGCGCACCGTAGTCGGTTTCACGCCCGCGGTGGCCCTGTGCGGCTCTGCGGGCCCGGCCGGGCTGGCCGGGAGGTAACACCCTCGCCGCGGCCTGGCGACCCGTCCGGCGTGCAGCAGGGCCGCCAGGGTGGTGTGCACGTCGGCTCCGGGGAACGCCGCGGCAATCGCCGAGGCGGTGATTCCTTCCGGGTGGGCGCCGACCAGCTCGGCGACCCGGCCCGCGAGACTGCCGGCCCGGTAGTTCCTGGTGTCGCGGCGGCCCTCGGTCAGCATCCAGCACACCAGGTCGTCGGCGTCGGCCTTGGTCAACTGCTGGAGCTTGCGGGCACCCAGATACCGGCGCACCGGCGCAAGTTTGTTGCGGTAGTCGTCCAAGGTGTTGGGCCGGACGCCGCGCCGTCCGGCCAGCCACTGATCGCACGCCTCGTCCACGGTGATGTCCGTGCGCCGGGTGTAGGTGCCCGCCGCGACCTCATGTGTGATGCGCCGAAGTTCGCGGCGGGCCTCGGCATACGTGCGAAAGGTGAACCGGTGCCGGTCGCGGGAGCCGTCAGGCTTAACGCCCACATCAGCGCGAAATTCCCAGCTCACCGCGCCGTTGCGGGCGGTGCGTTTGGTGATCGGCTCAGCCCGGCGGGTGCGCCGGGACTGTGCTGGGGCGGCAGGCTGTGGGTCGGTACTCATCTTCTGGTTTCCTTCGTGGTTGGGGTGAAATGTGGTTGTGGGTCGGTCTCCTCGGTTGTGGTGTTCCAGTCACGTGGCAATATCCGGCGGCGTTTGGCCTCGGCGATCCACCGGTCGACGGTGGGTAGCGAGCCGCGGAGGTGTTCGGCAACGTACTCGCGTGGGGCAAAGCCGTTTTCGCGTGCGGCGATGAGCAGGTGGCTGACCTGTCGATAGTGCACGTCATCGAGCTTGCGGCGGCGGCCGCCGTCTGGTGGGCGCTCGGGCCCGAGCAGCAATGTCGGGTCGTCGAGCTCATCGGGTGTGACGATCGCACCGTCAACGCGGGAAATGAACCGGGCCGCGGCCTTGGCCAGACGGCGCACGGGCGCCTGCCGGATCGTGGCGGGGTCTATCTCGGTATTGATGTCGGAGATCAGATGGAGCTCCACCAGACGCGGTGCGCCGCTGCCCCTTTCGATGCGCGCTTGGTAGCTGTGGGCGTGACTGACGAGAGCGATTTCGATCAGTCCGTCGTCTTGGCCGCACCTGCCCTTCACGCGTCGGATGCTCTCGTGGATGACGTCGCCCTTGATTGGGCGGGGACTATCAGAAGCCACGAGAAAACGATACTGGCCAATGGCGAATTGCCTAGACAGCTATCACTTAAACACGCATCCCGTTCGATGTCATAGCCGCCCTTGGTGATCCATGGGTACCTGGCAGTCGACGGATCACGCTGGGGAACGCGGAATTTGTAGTACCACTTGGGACCCCGCTGGTACACAGAGCTTTTCACGAGGCTAGCTCACGAAGGCCGGCGGTCACCACGTAG
>DASXMA010000351.1:0-13173 GCA_036495965.1 Mycobacterium sp. | reverse complement strand
ACCTCCGAGTCGGCGGTGTCGGACTCCGTGACGTTCGCGAGTTCAGCCGTTTCCGCGTTTCCTGCGGCAACTGCTGCCGCCGCAGTTGCAGCGGATGCCGAAGCGACAGTGGCGAGCTCATCCGCCGGCTCGGCTTCTGATTCAGGTTCCGGCAATTCCTCGGCAACGTAATCGGTGCCGCGCAAGCTCTCAGGGTCCTCGCGGCCCTTCGGCGCCAAAACGAGGTAAACCACGGCCCCGACGAACACGAACGTCGATGTGAACGAATTGATCCGGATCCCTGCGATGTGGGTGGCCGCGTCGTCACGCAGCAACTCGACGCAGAAGCGCCCGACGCAGTAGCCCGCCACATAAATCGCAAACAATCGCCCATGGCCCAACGTGAATCGTCGGTCCAGGTAAATCAATGCGACGAATACCAGGACATCCCAAATCAACTCGTACAGAAACGTCGGCTGGACGACGAGTGCCAGCTGCCCTGTCGAGACGCCGTCGAGCGAATGCGGGTCGATGTATCCCGCTGGATCTCGACGGTAGAAGATCTCCAGGCCCCACGGCAGCGTGGTTTCGCGGCCGTAAAGCTCCTGATTGAAGTAATTCCCGAGCCGACCGATGGCCTGCGCCAAGATGATTCCGGGAGCGATGGCGTCGGCGAAGGCCGGCAGCGGAATTCCGCGACGCCGGCACGCGATCCACGCGCCGACGCCACCGAGGGCTACCGCGCCCCAGATGCCCAAGCCGCCGTCCCAGATTCGCAGCGCCGCAGCCAGCCCGGCACCGCCCGGACCGAAATAGGTTCGCCAATCGGTGGCGAGGTGATAGAGCCTGCCGCCAATCAAACCGAAAGGCACCGCCCACAGCGCGATGTCGTAGATCACCCCGCGCTGGCCACCGCGAGCCTCCCAGCGCCGGTCGCCGATCACCAGCGCGACCACGATACCGACGATGATGAACAGCGCGTAGGCGCGAATAGGTAATGGCCCCAAGTGCCAGACGCCTCGCGGCGGGCTGGGGATATAGGTGGGCAGCATCGTCATGACGCAGACACCCCCTGCCGCACACCGGCGGCCAGTTCCTCGGTCAGGGAGCGCAGCCTCGGCAAACCCTCACCCAGCGCCGACACCAACGCGGACCCGACAATGACACCGTCGGCATAACTTCCGATCTGCGCGGCTTGCTCTCGCGATCGCACCCCTAGGCCCACGCCGACGGGTATGTCAGACACCGCCCTTACCCTGCTCACCAATTCAGGTGCGGCCTGCGACACCGCGTCGCGTGCTCCGGTCACGCCCATTGTCGAGGCCGCGTAGACGAATCCGCGCGATGCCTCGACCGTGGTCACCAACCGCTGAGGCGTTGATGACGGCGCCACGAGGAATATGCGATCCAACCGATGCTCCTCGGATGCCGTCATCCACTGTTGGGCTTCATCGGGAATGAGGTCGGGAGTAATCAGGCCGTGCCCACCGGCCGACGCCAGATCCCGCGCGAAAGCACCAACCCCGTAGCGCAGCACCGGATTCCAGTACGTCATCACCACAGCGCGTCCGCCGGCCAAGCTGATCGCCTCGACCGCGGCCAGCGTATCCCGGACTCGCACTCCCCCGTGCAGTGCGGCTTCGGTGGCCCTGGCAATGGTTGGGCCGTCCATCCCTGGATCCGAATAGGGCACACCCACTTCGACGAGATCGCAACCGGATTCGACAAGCGCGATCATCGCGTCCAGGGAAGTCGGCACGTCCGGGTAACCAGTGGGCAGGTACCCGATCAGCGCTGCCCGATTGTCCCCGCGACAGGAATCAAACAGCGGCCCCAGGCTGCTTGCTTCGCTTTGCTCCACCGTCATTGCGTTTCCGCGTCGCCCAAGAGCCCGAACCACTTGGCAGCGGTCTCGACGTCCTTGTCGCCGCGACCCGACAAGTTCACCACAATGAGGGCGCCCGTTCCCAATTCGCTGCCGAGCTTGAGGGCGCCGGCAACCGCATGCGCGGATTCGATGGCCGGGATGATGCCTTCCACGCGGCACAGCAGGCGGAACGCATCCATCGCCTCGGAGTCGGTGATGGGCTGGTATTCGGCGCGTCCGGTTTCCCTCAGCCACGCGTGTTCGGGACCCACCCCCGGATAATCCAGACCCGCTGAAATCGAATGGGATTCGATGGTCTGGCCGTCCTCGTCTTGCAGCAGATAGGAAAACGATCCCTGAAACGCACCTGGCAAACCCCCGCTGAATGTCGCTGCATGTCTGCCGGTCTCGACACCATCGCCCGCCGCCTCATATCCGACCAGGCGCACACCGGGATCATCGAGAAACGCGTGGAAGATGCCGATAGCGTTGGATCCTCCGCCGACACAGGCCACGACCGCGTCGGGCAATCGGCCCGTTTGTGCCTGGACCTGCGCACGCGTCTCGAGGCCGATGATGCGCTGAAAATCACGCACCATGGTCGGGAAGGGATGCGGGCCAGCCGCAGTTCCAAAGCAGTAGTAGGTGTTGTCGGCGTTGGTGACCCAATCCCGGAACGCCTCGTTGATCGCGTCCTTGAGCGTTTTCGAGCCCGTCTCGACCGAAACCACCTCGGCGCCCAGCAGCTGCATCCGCGCCACGTTAAGGGCCTGTCGGTCGGTGTCGATGGCGCCCATGTAGACCACACACTGCAGGCCGAGCAATGCACACGCCGTGGCCGTGGCCACTCCGTGTTGGCCGGCACCGGTCTCGGCGATCACCCGAGTCTTGCCCATTCTCTTGGCCAGCAAAGCCTGACCGAGCACATTGTTGATCTTGTGAGAACCGGTGTGGTTGAGGTCTTCTCGTTTGAGGAAGATGCGCGCCGAGCCGGCGTGCTCGCGCAGGCGCGTGGCCTCATACAGCGGGGACGGCCGCCCCGCGTAGTTCGCCAGCAGGCTATCCAGGGTGTCCAGGAAGTCCGGATTAACACGTTCCTTCTCGTAGGCGGCGGTGACCTCTTCAATCACCGCCATCAGCGCTTCGGCAACGTAACGCCCGCCGTACACGCCGAAATGACCACCCTGATCGGGGTCGTGGCGGGTGGGTGCGGCGATGGCCGCACTCGGAAGCGGAAGGTCCGGGTGGGATAGATCTACCATCACCAAGGCTCAACGCGGGGATGGCTCATCGGGTTCAACGTTTCAGCGCCGGGGCTCTTCAGTCATTTCTCGATGACTAGCGAGCCGGTTTCGGACAGGACGGATGGGTGCCCGCAGTGACCAGGTCGGCAACCGCAGCACGCGGGTCGCCGCTTTTGACCAGATCTTCACCGACCAACACGGCGTCAGCGCCCGCACCGGCATACGCCAGAAGATCCCCGGTACCACGCACACCGGACTCGGCGATCCTGATGACGTTACTGGGCAACCCGGGAGCAATCCGCGCGAAGCAATCCCGGTCCACTGTCAGCGTCTTGAGATCCCTGGCGTTGACGCCGATCACTTTGGCCCCGGCTTTCAATGCCCGGTCGGCTTCTTGTTCGGTGTGCACTTCGACGAGCGCTGTCATGCCAAGCGATTCGGTGCGGTCCAGCATCGACACCAACGCGGACTGATCCAGCGCGGCAACGATGAGCAACAACATGTCGGCACCGTGCGCGCGCGCCTCATGGATCTGATATGGCTGCACCACAAAGTCTTTCCGCAATATCGGGATCGACACCGCGGCCCGCACCGCGTCAAGGTCTTCGAGTGACCCGTGAAAACGCCGTTCCTCGGTCAGCACGCTGATGATCCGGGCACCGCCATCTTCGTAGGCGCGGGCCAGTTTTGCCGGATCAGCAATGGTCGCTAGTGAACCCGCCGACGGACTGGCCCGCTTGATCTCGGCGATGACGCCGATACCGGGCTCGCGTAGGGCGGCCATCACATCGAGCGGTGGCGACGCGGCCGCAGCGGCCGCTTTGATTTCGGACAGGCTGATAACGGCTTCGCGCGCGGCAACGTCGGCCCGGACTCCCTCAAGAATGGAGTCAAGCACGGTTGCCGGACTCATGCCTGCCGTCTCCCTTCCCATGCTCACCCACGGTCCCCAGCCGATTTCGACGACGTCAATGAAGGGTAGCGACCGTCGGCTTGCGGTCCGTCACCGACCCTCGGTGTCGGACTCGCGGGGCCGATCGGTCGGGTCGCGTCCCTCGTCGAGCGCGTCCCAAATCATCCGCTCTGACATATCCGGCGTCTCCGGCTTCTCTAGCATCGCCGAGTCAGCGTCTGTGCGTAGCGCATTTGAACGGCGAGTCGCAGGCGAGGCATATTTTGTTGCGCCCAAGCGGTCCGACCCCAAAATCGAAGCCGACCGCATCAGTAAAACGGCGGCGATCAGAGTGCACGCCGCGGCCAGCACCGCGATCCCTGCCCCCCAGTAGCGCCGTTCGCTTCCCACCAGCGACACCACCGAGATATGCGCCAGATCGGCTCCGCGCACCGCCACGTCCGGGATCACCCACAGGCTCACGCCCAGATAGCCGACGGCGAGGCTTGCCGCTGCCAGCAGCCCCGCCAGCACCCGGAGCGCCCAGCCGCGCACCGCCAGTGCCGCGACGGCCGTAGCCAGCATGAGCAGCGCCAACGGCAGTAGGGCCGTCGACCACGACGCCCCGGACAGGGTCACCTCCTTCGGTGGGCCCAGCCCGTCGAACGACCGGATCACCACCCACGGCAGCCGCGACGCCGCCCAGAGCGCCACGGCGGCGATGACCAGCAACAACTGGGCTACCCCGATCGTCAGCCGGGCCCGCCGCTCCCGTCGGGCATCAGCCATTGCGGCTCACGTCCGGCGCGGTCAGCGTCTCGGCGGCGGCGATCGCATTGAGCACCGCTCGCGCCTTGTTGGTCGCCTCGGTGTGTTCGTAGGGACCGTTGGAGTCGGCGACTACCCCACCGCCTGCCTGGACGTAGGCGGTGCCGTCGCGCATCAACGCGGTGCGGATGGCGATCGCGAAGTCGGCATTGCCGGCGAAGTCGAGGTAACCGACGACGCCGCCGTAGAGGCCGCGACGCGTCTTCTCCACCTCTTCGATCAGCTCCATGGCTCGCACCTTCGGCGCGCCCGAAAGTGTGCCGGCCGGGAAGCAGGCCGTCACCGCATCCAAGGCGGTGCGGCCCTCGCCCAGCATCCCGGTCACCGTCGACACCAGGTGCATGACGTGGCTATAGCGTTCGATGTGGCTGTAGTCCTCGACACGAACCGTGCCCGGCGTGCAGACCCGGCCGAGGTCGTTGCGGCCGAGGTCGACCAGCATCAGGTGCTCTGCACGTTCTTTGTCGTCGGCCAGCAACTCCTTTTCCAGCAGCTGATCCTCTTCTTCGTTCTGGCCCCGCCACCGGGTCCCGGCGATCGGATGCGTCGTCGCCCGGCCCTCGGTGACGGTGACCAGCGCCTCCGGACTGGATCCGACGATCGAAAAGTCAGTCGCCCCATCGCTATTCGGTACGTGCAGCAGGTACATGTAGGGGCTGGGGTTGGTTGCCCGCAGCATCCGGTATACGTCGATCGGATCGACTCCGGTGTCCATCTCGAAGCGCTGCGAGGGCACCACCTGAAATGCTTCGCCGGCCGCGATCTGCTCGACGAGGTACTCGACGACCTTGCCGTATTCCTCGAGGGTGCGTTGGGCCCGGTGCCGGGGCTCGGGCCTGCTGAAAGTGGCGACCGTCGAGGGCAGCGGCTGGCCCAACGCCGCGGTCATCACATCCAGCCGTGCAATCGCGTCGTCGTAGGCCTCATCGACCCGCTCGTCGGTGCCGTTCCAGTTCACCGCGTTGGCGATCAGTGTGATGGTGCCCTCATGGTGGTCGACCGCCGCCAGATCGGTGGCCAGCAGCAACAGCATGTCCGGCAGCTTGAGGTCGTCGACGGCCAATTCGGGCAGCCGTTCCAGGCGCCGCACCAGGTCATAGGCGAAAAAGCCGACCATGCCGCCCGACAGTGGCGGAACCCCCGGCTTGGACTGATTGGGGTCGTCCGTGGCCAGCAGCTGGAGGGTCGCCTGAAGTGCCTGCAGCGGGTCGCCACCGGTGGGCGCATCCTGCGGCACCGCACCCAGCCACACCGCTTCGCCGTCGCGCACCGTCAGCGCCGACGGCGATCCTGCGCCGATGAACGACCACCGCGACCAGGATCGACCGTTCTCAGCGGATTCCAGCAGGAACGTGCCTGGACGATCGGCGGCCAGTTTGCGGTAGGCCGACAACGGCGTCTCGGCGTCGGCCAGGACCTTGCGGGTCACTGGAACCACACGATGCTCGGCCGCGAGCTGGCGAAATTCCTCGCGCGAGTTGGTGGCGGCGAGATGGGCGTGCACCGAACCATCCTCGCAGATACGCCGCTGAGCTCCGGGCCGCCCGACGACGATGCAGGCCGCGCAAGCGGCGTGAGGTGGGGGTACCTCCCCGGGGCGGAGCCGCGAGGGGGCGAGGCGGGCAATCGGGCGTAGCCTGACGGCCATGAAAACTGGTGACACCGTGGCCGACTTCGAACTTCCCGATCAGACGGGAACGCCACGCAAGCTCAGCACCCTGCTCTCGGACGGACCCGTGGTCCTGTTCTTTTATCCGGCGGCGATGACGCCCGGCTGCACCAAGGAGGCCTGTCACTTCCGCGACTTGGCCGCCGAATTCGCCGCGGTCGGCGCAAACCGGGTCGGCATCAGTGTCGATCCCGTGCAGAAGCAGGCCAAGTTCGCCGACATGCAGAACTTCGACTACCCGCTGCTCTCGGATACCGAGGGCACCGTCGCGACCCAATTCGGCGTCAAGCGCGGACTGCTGGGCAAGTTGATTCCGGTCAAACGCACGACCTTTGTCATCGACACCGATCGCACGGTGCTCAACGTGATCTCCAGCGAATTGAGCATGGACACACACGCCGACAAAGCACTGCAGACGCTGCGCGCCCGATCTTCGGCATAACTCCGCGAGATCGCCCGCGCTACTTGGCCTTTACGGGATGACCGCTAAAAACACGTAAGCGGCGAGCAGCACCAGATGCACCTCGCCCTGCAGTCGGGTAGCCCGCCCGGGCACCACGGTCAGCATGGTGATCACCACGGTCAGCGCCAACAGCACCAACTGGGTGGCGCCGAGACCGAGCACCAGCGGTCCTTTGAGCCAGACGGAGGCAAGCGCAATGGCCGGGATGGTGAGTCCGATGCTGGCCATCGCCGAGCCGTAAGCCAGGTTCAGGCTGATCTGGATACGGCCCCGCCGCGCCGCGCGCACCGCCGCCAGTGTCTCGGGCAGCAGCACCAACGCGGCGATCACCACGCCGACGAAAGTCTGCGGGAATCCGACCGCCGTCACTGCGCGCTCGATTACCGGCGACTCTTGTTCGGCCAGGCCCACCACCGCCGCCAGGGCGACAACCAGCAGCGCCAGGCTGGTCCACGCTTCCCTATCGTTCGGCGGATCAGCGTGGCTTTCGTCCTCGAACAGCCTTTTTTGGCCCTTCTGCGCGATCGGCAGGAAAAAGTCGCGATGCCGAACGGTCTGGGTGAAGACGAACAGCAGGTACAGCAACAGCGAGGCGATCGCGGCGAAGGCGAGCTGCCCCGGTGAGAATTCCTTGCCTTCGTGGCTGGTGGTGAAGGCGGGTATCGCCAGGCTCAGCGTCGCCAGGGTCGTCAGCGTGGCCAGCGCGGCTCCGCTGCCCTCGGCGTTGAACAGTGTCACGCCATAGCGCCGGGAACCCAGCAGCAGTGACAAGCCGGCGATCCCGTTCGTGGTGATCATCAGCGCGGCGAAGGCGGTGTCCCTGGCCAGCGTCGCCGCCTCGTTGCCGCCGGACGCCATCAGCTCGACGATGAGGGCCACCTCGATGATCGTCACCGCGGCGGCGAGGACCAGCGACCCGAACGGCTCGCCGACCCGGTGCGCGACCACCTCCGCGTGATGGACCGCGGACACCACCGCACCGGTCAGCAACGCCGCCTCGAGCGCGACCGTGACTGGCCCCAGTTCCCGGCCCCACATCACGGCCAGCGTGACGAGGGCGACCAGCGGTACGACCACCGTCCAGGACACGCGTTTCAACATCGCCCGCCATTCTCATCGAAGTCATCCGTCGACGCCTTCTTAGAAGCGGGCGCGACATACCGGCGGACAGCTGCTCTGGCCAATAACCCCTTTGCCGCAGTCGCGGCGTCAGTAGCATGCTCGCATGCCGCAAAGCGATGGCTTAGCAGAAGCCGAGGTCTTCGCTGGATACACCATCGTTCGGCGGCGGGGGACCGGCGGCATGGGCCATCGACGCCATTCTCGCCATCGCCACCGACGAACCAGCCTTCTCGTTCCGGGTGCCGGCCGCGGCGACCAACGGAAAAGCCATCGATGTCGAGATCATTCGCCGTGACCGCATCCAGCCGGCCGTTGTCCGGCGCGAATGGCCCCGAGCGGCGATAGTCGCGGCCAACGGATTGGACGTCGCGCCCAGCTAGCTCTCGGGTTCTAGCAGGACGTCTGCGTCGAAGCAGCTGTGATCGCCGGTGTGGCAGGCACTGCCGACCTGATCGACGCTCAGCAGCACAGTATCGCCGTCGCAGTCCAGTCGTACCGAATGGACGTGCTGGGTGTGGCCGGATGTCACGCCCTTGATCCACTGTTCGCCGCGGGATCGCGAATAATACGTGGCTTCACGGGTTTCCAGAGTGCGGGCCAGCGCCTCGTCGTCCATCCAGGCGACCATGAGCACGTCGCCGCTGCCGCGCTCCTGCACGACAGCGGAGAATAGTCCTTCGGCGTTGTGCTTCAGCCGCGCGGCGATATTCGGGTCGAGCGTCATCGCACGATCCTCACCGTGATCTTTTCCGAGGCCATGGCGGCCTTCACCTGCCCGATGGTCAGCTCGCGGAAGTGAAAGACGCTGGCCGCCAATACGGCATCGGCGCCGGCGGCAACCGCGGGCGCGAAGTGTTCGGCTGCGCCGGCGCCGCCGCTGGCGATCACCGGTACCGCGACCGCTGCCCGGACCGCGCGCAGCATGGGCAGGTCAAAGCCGGCTTTGGTGCCGTCGGCGTCCATCGAGTTCAGCAAGATCTCCCCCACCCCGAGTTCGGCGCCGCGGGCCGCCCACTCGACAGCGTCGATCCCGGTGCCGCGACGACCTCCATGGGTGGTGACCTCCCAGCCCGACGCTGTCGGCGCCGACCCGGGGGGCACCGTGCGGGCATCGACGGACAACACGATGCACTGAGAACCGAACTGCCGCGCCATCTCTGCCAGCAGGTCGGGGCGGGCGATGGCGGCGGTGTTGACCGAGACCTTGTCGGCCCCCGCCCGCAGCAATACGTCCACGTCGGCCACCGTGCGCACCCCGCCGCCGACTGTCAGTGGAATGAACACCTGCTCGGCGGTGCGGCGCACCACTTCCAACATGGTCGCCCGGCCCGAAGACGACGCGGTCACGTCCAGAAAGGTCAGCTCGTCGGCGCCTTCCGCGTCGTAGGCCGCCGCAAGCTCCACCGGATCACCCGCGTCCCGGAGGTTGGCGAAATTGACGCCCTTGACCACCCGCCCGTCGTCGACATCCAGACACGGGATAACGCGCACGGCAAGGCCGGTCTCCAAGTACATGTCAGTAGTCCTCCGGTTCGCCTGTGCTGCGCAGAATCTCGAGAATCTTGTCGTGTGCTCCGGGTGCCGCGGCCAGCACCGCCCGTGCTGCCGGGGTCCATGGTTGGCCAGCCAGGTTGGTGACCATGCCACCGGCCGCCCGCACCTGTGCGACCCCTGCGGCATGGTCCCAGACGTGGCCACCGAAAGTTATTGCCCCACCGAGGATTCCGTCGGCGACATAGACCAAGTCGATGCCGGTCGACCCGTGCATGCGCAACCGTGATGACACTCGGCTGAGATTCTCCAGCACCGCCACCCGATAACGTCCCGGGAACCGGCCCCGTGAGTCTGCGCTGAATGTGCCGACGCCGACGAGCGCATCAGCCAGGTCAGTGTGAGCCAGTGGCGGCCGCGGGACACCGTTTTTCATCAGCGGGCCACCCGCGACGGCGGTGTAGCGCTCGTCGGTGAACGGCAACCAGGTCAGGCCGGCCACCGGGTCGCCGTCGTGTAGCAGGCCCAATAGAATCGCGGCCATTGGTGATCCCGCGGCGTAATTGAATGTGCCGTCGATGGGGTCCAATACCCACACCCACGGTGAGTCGACGGCTGTGCCGCCGAACTCCTCTCCGTGCACCCCGATTCCGGTGGCCTGTTCTAACGCGGCAACGACTTGACGCTCAATGGCAAGGTCGACTTCGGTGGCGAAGTCGTTGCCCTTCTTGAGGATCGCCGAATCGGCACGATGGCCGGCCAGGAACCGTGGCACCGCTGCATCCAGGATCGCCGACGCCTTTTCAACCAAAGGGGCCACCAGCGCGTCCAAATCCATTGCAGGGCTACTCCCGTACCGCGGCCAGCGCTTGGGGCAAGGTGAACCGCCCGGCGTAGAGGGCCTTGCCGACGATGGCGCCCTCGACCCCGCTGCCGGTGAGGGTGGCGATGGCGCGCAAATCGTCCAGGCTGGATACTCCGCCGGAGGCAATCACCGGGGCTTCGGTGCGATCGGCGACAGCAGCCAGCAGGTCGATATTCGGGCCGCCCAGCGTGCCGTCCTTGGTGACGTCGGTGACGACGAACCGCGAACATCCTTCGCTGTCAAGGCGTTGCAGCACGTCCCACAGGTCGCCGCCGTCGGTTTCCCAGCCGCGCCCGCGCAGCCGGTACTCGCCGTCGGCGATCTGTACGTCCAACCCGACGGCGACTTTGTCGCCGTGCTCGGTAATCGCCCGGGCACACCACTGCGGGTTCTCCAGCGCCGCCGTACCCAGGTTCACCCGAGCGCAGCCGGTGGCCAGCGCCGCGGCCAGCGAATCATCGTCGCGGATACCGCCGGACAGCTCCACCTGGACGTCAAGCTTGCCCACCACCTCGGCGAGGAGTTCGCGGTTGGAGCCGCGGCCGAATGCGGCGTCAAGGTCCACCAGATGGATCCAGTCGGCACCATCACGCTGCCAACCCAGCGCGGCGTCCAGCGCGGAGCCGTACTCGGTTTCGCTGCCGGCCCTGCCCTGTACCAGGCGCACGGCGCGACCCTCGACCACGTCGACGGCGGGTAAGAGTATCAGCGACATCACCGGCATCCTTAAAGTCCCTCGACCCAGTTGCTCAGCACGGCCGCACCCGCATCCCCGCTCTTCTCCGGGTGGAATTGGGTGGCAGCCAGTAGTCCTTCCTCGACCGCCGCCAAAAACGGCACCTGATGGGTGGCCCACGTCAGCACCGCATCCGACGAACCCTCCCAGGTCTGCGCGGCGTAGGAGTGCACGAAGTAGAACCGGGCGCCTGCGTCCAGGCCACCGAACAGCACACTGCCCGGCCCGGACTTCACCACGTTCCAGCCCATGTGCGGGATTACCGGGGCATCGAGCCGAGTGACGGCTCCAGGCCACTGCCCGCAACCTTTTGTCTCGACTCCGAATTCGACCCCGCGGGCGAACAAGATCTGCATGCCGACACAGACCCCCAGCACCGGGCTTCCGGCGGCGACCCGCTCGGCGATGATCCGCTCCCCCCCGATCTTGCGCAGACCTGTCATGCATGCTTCGAAAGCGCCGACACCGGGCACCACCAGACCATCGGCGGCCGCTGCCGCGCGTGCGTCGGCGGTTACCTCAACCGAGGCACCGACCCGCTGCAGCGCGCGTTGGGCCGACCGCAGGTTACCCGAGCCGTAGTCGAGGACCACGACCGATCGTGTTGTCACAGAACACCTTTGGTGGACGGCACACCCGATACCCGCGGGTCGGGCTCGACCGCCTGACGCAGCGCGCGGGCCACGGCCTTGTACTGCGCTTCGGTGATGTGGTGCGGATCGCGCCCGTAAAGTACGCGTACGTGCAGCGCAATGCGGGCGTTGGCCGCCAGCGTCTCGAACACATGCCGGTTGATGACGGTGTGGTAGGGCACCGAGCTGCCGGCAATAGTGGTGTGCTGCAAGTGATCCGGCTCCCCGGTGTGCACACAATAGGGCCGCCCGGACACGTCGACGGCGGCGTGGGCCAGTGTCTCGTCCATCGGGATGAAGGCGTCGCCGAACCGTCGGATGCCCTTCTTGTCGCCGAGGGCCTGTCCGAGTGCCTGACCCAGCGCGATCGCGGTGTCCTCGATGGTGTGATGCGCCTCGATCTCAACGTCGCCCTTGGTGCGTACGGTCAGGTCGAAGCTGGCATGACTGCCCAGTGCCGTCAGCATGTGGTCGTAGAACGGCACACCGGTATCGACGTGGACCTGCCCGGTGCCGTCGAGGTCGAGTTCGATGACGATGTCGGTTTCACGCGTGCGTCGTTCGATGCGCGCACGGCGGGTCGCAATCGCTGTCACGGTGCTCCTACAGGGCTGGGGGTGGCTGGGGCCAGTTCGGTGGTGGCGATCTGGGCGCTGGCTCGCAGGAAGGCGTCGTTTTCGTCGGCCAACCCCGTGGTGGCGCGCAAGTACCCGGGAATCCCGACATCGCGGATCAAGATGCCGGCGTCCAGATAGCGCTGCCAGGTAGCCGGAGCGCTGGCGAATTTGCCGAATAGCACGAAGTTTGCGTCGCTTGGGATCACCCGAAAGCCCATGCCGCTCAAGGCCGTTGTGACGCGTTCACGTTCGGCGATCAGGGTGGCCACGCTGCCCAGAGTGTCTTCGGCGTGCCGCAGCGCGGCCCGGGCCGCGGCCTGGGTGACCGACGACAGGTGATAGGGCAACCGCACTAGCAGCATCGCGTCGATCACCGCCGGTGTGGCGATCAGATAACCGAGCCTGCCGCCGGCGAACGCGAATGCCTTGCTCATGGTGCGGGTGACCACGAGCCGGGTCGGATATTCCTCGACCAAGGACACCGCGCTGGGCTGTGCGGAGAACTCCCCGTAAGCTTCGTCGACGATCAAGATTCCCGGTACCACATCGAGCAGCCGCCGCAGATCCGGCAGCGAAACGCTCTGTCCGGAAGGGTTGTTGGGGCTGGCGATGAACACCGCGTCGGGTCTGCGGTCGGTGATGGCGGCGACCGCGGCATCGACGTCGAGGCTGAAGTCATCGGCGCGGACCGCTTCCAGCCATTCGGTGTGAGTGCCGTCGGAGATGATCGGGTGCATCGAGTAGGACGGCACGAAACCGATGGCGCTG
>DASXMA010000350.1:0-4209 GCA_036495965.1 Mycobacterium sp. | reverse complement strand
CACCCTACCGAAGCCGGTCAGGTTTGCGTAATCCTCGAGCGGCAATACCAAGTGGCGGCTGCTGACGTTAGCCCGCTCATGCAGGCTGCGCACCAGGTGCCCGTAATCCGCGTACCTGGGAACGCCGAGCAGCGCCTGGGTCACTTCCTGCTGGGTGTAGCGGTGCGGCGGTAGTACGCCATGCACGCCCGCGATGAAACTTTTCATCTCCACCCCCCGGACACGAGCACTGCTGCCGGGATGTTCGGCACGATTGCTGCGGTATGTGTCACAGAAGCCCTGTCCGTGTCGAATCACCGTGCGACATGAATCACCGTGCGACATTGGCAAGGATTGGCGATGCCGCCGCTCCGCTGCGGCCTACACCCACTGACACAACTCGCTAACCACCGGACCACGTCATGGGGTCCCGTCAGAGCTGCTGCGTCCGAACGTTATTCGCGAGGCGCAGCGTTGGGTCGATCAATGTGAACCGCAGGGTGTGCAGGGCGTAGTGCAGCCGGAACTTTACGACGGCTTCGGTGACATTCAGATCGGCAGCGATTTGGCCCGTCGTCCAGCCCAGGCAATAAGCCTTTCGAAGCACCTCACGATGCAACGGATGCAATTGATTGAAGGCTTCGCTGACCAGTGCGCGGTCCGCCGGTGAAACCGTGGCTTGGACGCCCAACGAACGGAGGGCGGGGCCGATGGCACTGGGCACGTCGACGACCACCGCGCCCGCCTCGGTGAGGGCGCGCACCTTCGACTCACCGCTGCCGCGGTCACCGGTCACAATGGCGCCGGCATGGCCCATCCGCTGGCCCGGTGGCGCGGTGCGACCGGCGATGAAGGCGACTACGGGCTTGGTCATGCTGGCGATATGTGCTGCGGCTTCCTCCTCCATCACACCTCCGATTTCGCCAACGAGGACGATTGCCGCAGTACGCTCGTCGGCGTCGAGGAGCCGCACCGCGTCCAACGTCGTGGTGCCGAGGATCGGGTCGCCGCCGATCCCGATGAAGGCGCTTTGCCCGAAACCTGAGGTGATCAGTTCCATCGACACCAGCGTGCCGAGGCTGCCACTGCGCGAGATGACGCCGATCGGCCCCGGTTGGAAGATGTTGCGCGCGAATCCGGGCATGATTCCGACCGATGTTTCGCCCGGAACGACCACACCCGCGGTGTTGGGTCCGAGCACCGCGGTTCCGGCCGCGGCGGCGCGGGCGAGGATCTCCATGACGTCCTGCGCCGGCACGTGCTCGGTGAGCAGGACCAGCTTGCCGACGCCTGCCTCGATCGCGTCGAGTGCCGCGGCCCTGGCCCGCATCGGTGGAACGAACAGCACGGAGGCGTCGAGCTCGTGATGCCAGGCCGATTCGACCACGCTGTCGTAAACGGGTATGCCGATGACTGTGCGTCCCCCGCGGCCGGGACTCGCGCCAGCGACGACTTGGGTACCGCACTCGACCATGCGCTCGGTCCAATACGAGCCTTGCCTGCCGGTGATCCCCTGGACGACCACCGTCTCACCTAGTCGAATCAACATCACTACGCCTCCGTTGTGGTCGCCGCGGCGGCATTGACTGCGGCCTTGACGGCATCGTCCATGAGTTGGTAAGGCTCCACCCCAAGCCGCTCGCGGACAAGGCGTATCGCCTCTTCCTCGCTGGTGCCGTGGATGGTGAAGAAGAAGGGAATCTCCGGTCGCAGCTCTTCGATGGCGGTGACAACGCCGTCGGCCATGACATCGGTGCGGGCGAAGGCGCCACAGAAGTTGACGAGCAGGCTGCGCACCCGCGGGTTGTCCAAGACCAGCCTCAGGGCCGGGGTGGCCTTGGTGTAGGCATCGCCACCGATTTCCAGGAAGTTGGCAGGTCTGCCGCCGTAGTAGTTGACGACATCCAGGCTGGTCATGGTCAGCCCCGCTCCGTTGGCGAGGATCCCGATGTCCCCATCCAGCTCGATGAACTGCAGGCCCAACTCGCGTCCGTGGCGCTCGAGTTCGGTGCCTGCCTGCAGCTGATCCGCGCGGAGACCGGCGACGAGGTCCGGATGCCGGGACAGCGCGCCAGGATCGAGCGAAACCTTGCTGTCAAGAGCCACCACCCCGCCCGAAGCGGTAATCGCCAGCGGGTTGACCTCGACCAGGTCGGCGTCCGTCGACCGATAGGCGCCATAGAGCGCAACCAGGGTCTGCGCCACCGCGGGCCGAGACTGCGCGGGAAGGTCGGTCCCGGCGAGCATGTCGGCGGCGGCCTCTTCTGTTAGACCCCCCAGGATGTCGATGGGCAGCTTGCGCAGCTGCTCCGGGGACTGGGCCGTGATCTGTTCGATGTCCATTCCGCCCGCGGTGGAGAACAACAGCAGCGGGCCCGCATTTTGGGCGTCGTTGAGTATCGCGGCATACAGTTCCTGCTCGATGTCGACGCATTGCTCGAGGATGAGCTCCTGTATGCGGTACCCGCCCACCTCGGCGCCGAGCAGACGCCGCGCCGCATCGGCGGCCTGGGGCGCAGAGTCGGCAAACAGAACGCCGCCCGACTTGCCGCGTTTGCCGGCCGGCACCTGAGCCTTGAGTACCACTCGGCCGCCGACGGTCGCTGCCGCTTCCATCGCGGCCTCGGGAGAATCGACGACCGTCCCTTCTGGTATGCGAATGCCGGCATCCGCGAGCAACCGCTTGCCCTGGTATTCGAGGAGTTTCATGCTCACCGCCCGTAGGTCGCGAAGTAGGAGCCCCACAGGTCCTCTTCGGTCGGTTCACAAGCCGGGATGATCCGCGCGAGTCGCGTGATGTTGAGGAATTCCCGATAGGACAGGTTGTGGGAGATGCTGTTGCCAGCCCAGGTACCCGCACCCATCGTGAGGGTGAAGCCGAGCCCGTTGTCGAATCCGCCACCGGCGCCGAAGCAGTGCGCTTGGTTGACAAGTACCCGGGCTACCTTCAGCCGTTCGGCGACGTGTCGCGCTCGTTCGTCGTTGCGGGTGTGGATGCCGCAGGAGTGACCTGCCCCCTGGAAGTCCAGGATCCCCTCGATCCGGTCGATCGCCTCGTCCAGGTCGGCGAATCGGTAGACGGCGAGCACCACGGAAAGCTTCTCGCCGCTGAACGGGTAACCCGGGCCGTAGCTGTCCTCCTCGACCAGGAAGAATTCCGCGTCCTGCGCTCCCGGCCGATTGAAGCCGGCGAGCGCCGCGATCTTGCCCGGCGGCTGCGCGCTGACCGCGGGGCTTAGCTTCCCGTCGGGCCACATCACCTGCCGCAAGCGTCGCTTCTCGTCTGGGCTCAGCAGATACGCGCCCTCGCTACGCAGGGCTTCGATCGCGGCATCGTAGACGTCGGCGTGGATGTGCAGCGAGTTCTCCGAGGAACAACTGGTGGCGTAGTCGAAGGTCTTGCTGCGGTGAATCTTCTCCGCGGCGTCGGCCAGATCGGCGTCGGCGTCGATGATCACGGGCGCATTGCCGACACCGACACCGATCGCGGGAGTCCCACTGCTGTAGGCCGCGCGCACATTCTTCTGTGATCCGGTGACGACAACGAAGTCGGCTTGCCGCATCAGTTCGAAGGTGAGCGCCTTGGACGGTTCCGGCAAGTACTGCACCAGATCGCGCGGAACACCCAACCGATCGAACTGCTCGTGAATGTGCCGGACCAAGAGCGCGCACGTCGACGCTCCCTTGGGGGACGGAGAGAGGATGATCGCATTGCGGCCCTTGAGCACCATCATCGTCTTGTTCGCCGGGGTGGCGGCGGGATTGGTCGACGGACAGACGGCCGCAACGACGCCCATGGGCTTCGCATATTCGGTGATGCCGCTTTCACGATCGTCGCTGATGATGCCCACTGACTTGGCGCCGGTGAGGTCGCGCAGCGTGCCCATGGTCTTGCGCTGGTTCTTCAGCGTTTTGTCCTCGACATTGCCGAGTCCGGTGTCGCGGACCGACAGTTCGGCGAGCTCACGCGCCCGTCCCGGCTCGGCGATCGCCCAGGCGACAGCCGCCACAACATGGTCGACACGCTCTTGGGAATATCCCGCGAACTCGGCTTGCGCCACGCGGGCACGTCGCACCACATCGGTGGCGACCCGTTCAGGGCTCTCGGCTTCTATCGTGGGTGAGGTCATTATGCTCAGCTTTCCTACTCGGGTAACGGTGCCGCATCGCTGACGGCCTGGACGGCGCTTGCCAGCGCCACGAACTCGATGTCTTCGACGCTGCATCCGC
>DASXMA010000349.1:0-6857 GCA_036495965.1 Mycobacterium sp. | reverse complement strand
GGATCGTGGAGGCCGCCGGGGAGCACCGGCAGCGCCAGCTCGTGGTGGTCGGCTGACGGGTCAAGAGACCCCGAGCGTGCGTCAATGCGGCCGAATAAGCGCTTCGACTTCAACGCGACTGGGAATGACCGACCCACCCAGGGTTGTTGACCGGTCAGTCCAAAAGTTTTACTCACGAAATGAGGCTGAAGTGGCGCAACTCTTGAGCGGTAAGACAGCGGTAATAACGGGAGGCTCCAGCGGAATCGGGTTGGCAACCGCTCAGCGGTTCGTCGACGAGGGCGCGCAGCTATTAATCACCGGCCGCCGCCAGGCCGAGTTGGACGCAGCGGTCAAGCAGCTGGGGGAGTCGGCAACAGGCGTGCAGGGCGACGTCAGCAACCTGGCCGATTTGGACCGGCTCTACGCCGCGGTCGCGGTGCGGGAATCCGGCATTGACATCTTGTTCGCAAACGCCGCGATCGTCGAAGCGGCACCGCTGGGCGACATCACCGAAGACTCTCTGCATCGCCAGCTCGACGTGCATTTCAAGGGAGTGCTCTTCACCGTGCAAAAGGCGCTGCCGTTGCTGAATGACGGCGCGTCCATCATCCTGAACAGCTCGATCGTTGCCAGCAAGGGCCTCGCCGGCCTTACCGTCTACTCCGCGATCAAGGCGGCGATACGCTCATTTGCGCGCACCTGGGCCGGTGAGCTACGCGGCCGGAAGATCCGGGTCAACGCCGTCAGTCCCGGATTCACCGCGACACCGGGCCTGCAGGAACTCGCTGCGCAGCAGGGCGCCTCTTCGTGGGACGAGTACAGCGCGGCCGTGAACGGCACGATCCCACTCGGCCGGATGGGTACGGTCGAAGAGATCGCCGACGCGGTGCTGTTCTTGGCATCCGGCCGCAGCACCTACGTCACCGGTAGCGAACTGCTGGTCGACGGCGGCCTTACCTCGATCTAGAACGGCCTCGATCTAGACCTGCCTGGGCATTCCGGCGGCCTTGATCTCCTCGAACAACTCGACGTAGTACGGCAGGCAGTGGTGGTGACGGCCAAGATGTGCTCCCGTTCGGCTCTTGGCGTCTTCAGCAGTTGGAGAAGTGTCGGACAGGTCGGTCTGGCGAGTGGTGCCTGGCCGCGGTGCGCTAGGCGCTCGTTGAGCAATTCGTCGACGTGACGACTCGAGGGCTCTCGAAGGGCGGTGAACCGGAGGGCGCGTGCGGCGTCGTGTCCCCCCGGCCGGGCTACGGGGCCGGGGTGGCGGGAGGTCCCTCTCTAGCTCCGTCAAGTCCGCACAACAAAATCTGGAGAACTCACTGCTGCGGAGGCAACTTCACCGAGAGCAGCTGAACGCGTTGTGGGCCCTGTGGCGTCTCATAGCTGACGGTGTCGCCCGGCTGATGCCCCGCCAGGGCCAATCTCAGCGGACTGTCGGCGCTCAGCGTCTCGTCTTCCTGACCGGCGTCCGGGCTCTCAGGGATTTCCGCGACGTCGGAGATCACGCGCATTCTCGTGACCCCGCCATCGGCGAGCCGCAGCGTGACCTGCGCTCCGTCTGGCAGCAGTCCCATGGGCGTGTTCGCCGATCCGCTGCCGTGTAGGAGGCCCTCCAGCTTGGCGATCTGCTTGTCGACGAAGGCGACGTCCTGGGCTTGCTGGATTTCGTTGGCGGCGTCGCCGCTATCACCGACCGTGTCCTCGTCGCTCACCAGCCCTGTGAGCAGATGCTCACGGCGTTTCCTTAGCCGGGCCAATTCCGCGTTGATGCGGTCCCGTCCTGCGTCCGAAAGTGTCGTTTGGTCCGCCTTCCTGACGTTCGCCGACCGGTTTGAAGACCAATACTGGATGCTAACCAACAGTGCTCCCTCGTGAAATCCTCCTCACGAGACCCTCTGCCCACATGCTTGCGGGCTTCGCGCAATCGCCCATAAAGTGGCTCAGCGTGTTGATGCGGTCGGTGACCGCTCTTGACGCCGTCAAGACTCGAAAACAAAACCGCAGGTCACGAGCGGGAATGAATCGGAACGAGACGGAGCGAACGTGCAGGTAAATCGGTATTTTGCCTGGTCAAGGCAGGGGTTCGAATCCCCTTAGCCGAACCCTTAGCCGAACGCACCGACCTAGGCATCCGATCTCAAAACTAACGTTGTAGGTTTCTCGAAAGCCGCAGCGAAAGTATCGGGCTCGCGAGCTCGGGGTCGCGGCGCGGTGTGCGGACTGCGCTACTGGTTTTCCGCTGCCTCTTCGGCAACCTGCCGAACTCGTGTACTGCTTCTCATCACGGTTGTCTTTCCAGCGTGTGCAGGTGCGCGGCGTTGGCCTGCCTGAAGCCTTCCGCGAGCGCGCCCTCGAGACGCCGTGTATCCATCAGGTTTTCGCCGATCGCAGGCGCGGAGCGCGCGTCGGGTGAGATGACGGTGATCGCCCCGCCGCGACGGCGGACAGACGCCGCTTCGAGGGTGGCGGCCAGCTGACACGCCCTACCGACGGCACGTACGGCCGGCCAGCGGCTCATCGTCAGGACATTCATCGGGGTCAGGCACAGAATGCGGTCACCCCGACGGACGGCAGCCACATCGAGATTGGTGGCGCTCCACACGCCGCCGTCGACGTACTGGCGACCCGCGATCTCAACCGGGGCGAAGTATCCCGGTAGGGCACACGACGCTGAGATGGCCTCGGCGAGCGTCGCGTCCGGCGTCCCGGCAGGTCCCCCGAAAATCACGCGTCGCCCTGTGTGGCGGTCAACCGCGACGATCCGCAAGCGCGGATCGAAGCTCGATCCCAATACCGCCTCGTACCAATCCCTGAGTTCCTTCATTGATCGCGTGCCCGGCGGCAGACCGGCGAGGAGGGCGGCGCGGGACAACGCACCCACCGTCTCACTGGCCGCGGTGGCCCGCCGCGTAATCGGGTAAAGCGCGGTCACCAACTCCTGAAAGGCGCGCTCGGCCCCGGCCATGAGCTTGTCGCGGTCCGTCACATCCGTCAGCGCCGCGTGAACTGGCTCCCGCGGCACACGCGGCGCGATGCCCTTGGCAAGGTGGGCGGCCACGATCGAGCCAGCCGACGTCCCCACAAACTCGTTTGCCTCGCGAAAGTCGACACCCCACCCCTGTTGGGCACCCGCCAGGAAGCCGGACATCCATGCCTCGCCGACAAGGCCTCCACCCCCCAGCACCAGAACGTCAGGAACCACGGACCGCATTCACCGCCCCCTCTTCACAACTACTCTTCTCGCCATGCGAACGGGCAGCGGAAGCAACGTGATCTCGAATGCCGCATCGCGTGCCGCTTTCTGTCTATAGGACGGAGAAATGCGTTGATTGGAACTGTGTGTCGGGGCCAGTGTGCGGACGCAGCGGCGTGCGCGTGCGGCCACTGCCACCAAGAGTGACAGAGTGCGGGCGCGCAGTCCGTCACGTATTCAGGTGAGCCCGGGACGTCGTGAAATTGCGATTATCGGGGCCGGGTCTCCCCGGGGCTGCGCTTTTCCCGTGGATGTCAATCCCTGTGGGTAGACCTCTGGACATCGGCACCCGATCGGTCAAGGCAGCGCCGTGAGCCGCCAGTCCGCAGTCAGTCCGCAGTAGTTTCGACGACCGCCTTAGCTACTCAACTACCTCAACCCTGTGACCTGCAGTTTTCTCTCACAGACAACGTCACCAAAAACACCAAACGTCCAAGTTGACTCGTTCGGGACGAAGAGGCCATCCAGGGAAGTGGGAGGTGGCTGTAAAAAATCTGCTATTTCGGCACCCCAACCAGCTCCATTCCGGGGGTGTTCGGGATTGTTCGCCGATGTCCCCGGAAATCCCTGACCTGTAAAGACGGACAGGTCGCGCGTCGGGACGGATCGCTGGCTCGCCGATGGGCGGATGTGGCCGAGAGTCGTTGTCGCCGCTGCCAGCCTCGGGCTGACCGCTTCCCGAGTCGACTTGTGCCCGCTGTGCGACACGTGACGGCAACGCGTACACATGCTTGCGAGGCGGCCGACCGGTGCCCGCTCGAGCATGCCTCCAATCCCGAATCTATAGGGCCAAAATAGGGCCAAACCTTCAGACCAACTGCTCTGAGGGGTCTAAATCGGCCACCCAGCAAGCCTCTGACCAGCGCAAACGCAAAGTGCTTGCGTTCGAAACCGCTTCACACGCGGAAGGTCGCTGGTTCGATCCCAGCCGGGACCACAACCAGAATCAGCAGCTCAGAGGTTTTTTTGACTCCTGGAAGGACGCGTTCCGATCCGCCGCACCCCCGGATTATCCGCCGTTTATCCGCAGTCACCGTCAGCCTCCGAGCCCGTCGAGCGCATCGGCCACACGGTCGAGGTCGGAGTCGTAGAGGTCGGCATAGGTATGTGCGGTCACCACGATCGATGCGTGGCCCATCGTCACCTGCAGCAGTTTCATGTCCGCACCCGCCGATCGAGCCAACGACGCGTAGGTATGCCGCAGGTCGTGCACGCGCATCGTCGCGCGTCCGAGTTCGGCGATCTTGACCCGCCAGCGCACCGCGCGCTTCCAGTTCTCAAGGCCGAGCCGCGAACCTTTCGGTGACATGATCGCCGGCTCCCCAGCTGTACGCCCCTCGACCCGGCGTTCCAGGATCAGCACTAGCCGTTCCGGGATCGGCACACTACGACGACCGGCACGGCTCTTTGGCGGTCCTTCAAGGAGCCGGCCGGACAATTGTGTGATCGACCTTCGCACACGAATGCGTCGCGCCTGCAGGTCCACGTCTTCGACATTGAGGCCGGTCAATTCTCCAAACCGCAACCCGGCGTAGGCAAGGATCAGCACCACATCGCCCTGCTTCGCAGCCCGCGACTCTTCACCGGTTCCTGTATCACACAGCTCGGCCAGCTTCGCTACTTCCACCGCTGTGAGATACACGTGACTGGTTTCGCCCATCGCCGGGAACCGCACATTCGAGGCGGGATTCTTGCCGCGCAGCTTCTTATCGGCGATGGCGTGGTCCAGAGTCATCCGCAGCACGCTATGAGTCCAGGGCACGGTGCGCGGACCGAGGCCGGCCGTGGTCATTTCGTTGACCCATTCCTGGACGTTCTCTCGCAAGATTCGCCCGATCGGCCAGTTGCCGAACTTCGCCTCGATTCGCAGCCGCCAGTTGTCCTCGTAGCCACGGCGCACCTTGGGAGATAGATCGGGCCGGGAAGCAAGCCAGCTCTTGTACACCACATGCAGCTCGGTTTTACCCCCCGGGGGTCGACTGTCTCGCCGTCCTCACGAGCCGAGCGAACTTCACCGTCGAACAATTTGGCAGCCCGCAACGTCTTAAATGTCTTGGATCGCTTCGTCCCATCCGGTAGCAACCATTCGACGTCCCAGCGGGTGCCTGACTTCGCCTCGCGCCTGCGAATCGTCATCGCTCAACACCTCGACGCGGCAAGCCATTCCATAACGTCAGCACGCATCCAGCGACGATGCCGAGATGACAACTTGCAGTGATGCGGACCCGGCGGCTCCAGCCCTCGTTCCCGTTTCGCGGCCCAGTCATGCAGCGTGGAGACCGGGATGCCTGTCATCCGTGATACCTCACCTGCGGTTAACACGTCGTCCATCGCCATTGTCATGGTTCCTGCCTTTCCATCCCGCTAACGAAATTTGTTGTGCGCCTGGTGGTCCGGCGGCGAGAAGCGCTTTGCCGTATTCGGAGCGCCAGGTGATGCGTTGCGCGACGGCACGCATGATTAGCTCGTCGCGGGGCGGGATCCTCCGGTCGCCGGATTCACATCTGATGATCACCACTTTGGCCGGATCCCGCGCAGCTTTGCTGATGCCTGCGTCGGCAAGGATTTGCAGAACAAATTCCTCACGATCGGCTCGATGGTCAGGCAGGGTCTTGCCAGTCCATTTCCGCGACACGAGCACTCGGCGTCCGGGCAGCCCGAGGGTGCTGTGGCGGTGTGCCTTGCCGTTGCAGCGGCCCGGCGTTGTTTTGCTATTCGCGCCTTTCGGGACGATGCCGTCCGGACGCAATCACCGCACCAAACACCGACGCGAACGTGTGTCGTGGAACTCCAAGCCAATCCGCCCAAGTCCCATACTCGCGCGTCTCGTCCACCAGCGTTTCCCCGACATCGAATACAACAGCCTCGATCACGGCAACACCCTACCGACTCGTCGCTCGTCGCCATCGCGAGCAGTAACAGTTGCCGAATTTCGCTCTAAGGGATCAAGGCGGCGCGCAAGCGCGCCGCGCCGGGCCGCTACCCGGCCCTGCCGCTCGTTCCTCGCTCGGGGCCGGGCGGCCCGGCAATCAGTCGCTGACTAGCGCCGACGAAGATCCCTGGCTGGAGTTCCGGCGCCCTGCACCCGACAGACAGCCGGAGCTTGTCGTTGATAGCGCCCGTATTCAGGACTGAGCGTCCGCGTCCGCGTCGCCCCTGGATGGCGCGTCGTAGGAGGCGCCCCGGTCGGCCGGACCAAGGGAGCGCCTCTGCTGCCTGGAGCCAAAAGCAATCTCCACGTCAACGGATCCCTGCCGGCAACCGGACAGCACCTTCCCCACCCCTCATCGGCGCAATGATCTGACTTCCCGATCGGACGAGTAAAGGGCGCCTTCGGCGTCACTACGTGATGGCTTCGCCACCCTTGACACGCCCGCTGGTCAGCACAGGATCGCCGGTATGAGGAAGCGGGGAGAGAAGCGGGGCGCGATTTGGTGAGAACTTTCATTACTGCTATCAAGGGATCTCGTGACATGCATGGAGCGGCCGCACCGTCACCGCGCCTGGCCGGCGGCCTTCACGAAGGCGAGGTCCTGCAAGGGCACAGGATGATCAGCCTCGTCGAGGAGGCCAACGCGGACGTGAGCTCCAGAGGGTGATATGCGCTCCACTGTCGGGC
>DASXMA010000348.1:0-3010 GCA_036495965.1 Mycobacterium sp. | reverse complement strand
AGACGATCCTTGACCACAGGGTCCTCATCGCCGAAGACCTGGGCGCGGCGCCGACACCCCTGGTGCGCGCGCAGCTGGAGTGCTAAACCAAAAGGAGCGCAGCCAGCCGACACCCGTCGCGATGGCGCGATGCGGCAACCGACATGTAGGAGGTGGTTGCTGTGCTTCATCCCGATCCATTCCGTGACATCGACAGACTCGCCGCGCAGCTGCTCGGTACATCGCCAGGATCCGCCCGAGTCCATCTGGCCATGCCGATGGACCTCTACCGCTCCGGCGATCACTACGTGCTTCACGCCGACCTCCCGGGCGCGGACCCCGATTCGGTGGACGTCAGCGTTGACGGCGGCATCCTCACCGTGACGGCACAACGCAGCGAACGCACCGAACACGACGTGCAGTGGCTGAGCTCCGAGCGCTTCACCGGCAGTTACATGCGTCGCCTGTCCCTCGGCCAGGACATCGACGCCGACCACATCGCCGCCACCTATCAGAACGGGGTGCTGACCGTAACCCTCCCCGTGGCCGCAAGGGCCAAGCCGCGCCACATCGAGATCACCCCCGGGGCACGTGAGGAAACAAAGGTCATCGAGCCCAGCGACTCATCCGACCAGCACACCACGACCTAACCCCTTCACCTGACGGGGTCCAGGCGGGTCATGTCGGCGGGCCTTGGCAATTGCTGATGCCCATTTCACATCGAGTGCGCCACCAACACTCGGAGCTCTTTACTGAGGCCATCGGCCTCCACACTCGAGGAGCTCGTCACTCACAGCAGCGTCGTTGGCCGCCAGAATATGGTAGCTAAGCGGCTCAAGGCAATATTTACCCCGCCTGGGCACTACTACCATCGCGAGGTACCGTCGGCGGAGCAGATTCGACACGAAACATATTGGTGCACAGACCAATTCACAGGATCAACGCTAACTCCCCAACTCAGTTGGTGGGGAAATGCAGGTCTGGCGTTTTGACGCCGTGTCTGTCCTGCCAATGCGGCTTGAGGACGATGCGGCCCTCAGATCAATCCGAGTTCGCGAGCACGGGCGACCGCATCGCCGCGGTTGTGCACACCCAGCTTCTTGTATGCACGCTCGGCGCGTTCTTGCGGGCGCCGCCCTCGTCCGATAACCGGGGGACCGGGGTGGACGTGACACGATCTAGATGCTGTGCAACCGGCTGACGAAGGAGTGGGAATGAAAAAGGACCAAGCAGACCAATTTGAACAGGAACTGTTGCAGCCGCTCGCAGAGGCCCTCCGCACGAGGCTTGGTGATGCAGGGGAGGTCCACGTCAACAATGAGCCGCGCCTGATGGCCGGTGACCGGGTCGAGTACGCCACGTGGCTCGAAGTCTTTCTAAAAGATGCACGAACCGAAGTCATCTTTCGGCCCGTTAGCCGCGAAGACTTCTCTTCGATCTGGCAATGGGGAAAGAGCGGCCGATTCATCTTGCCGATTCCACAAGGCGGCGGCAATGCCAGCGACAGCGCCCGAGCGTCCATTGACGTTGTCGCCGAACGCATCTGCCAAACCGCGAGCAAATGGCATGAGGAACCGCCCGAGTCGTTTGGCTGGTCAGTCACCTGAAGGCAAAGTGCTCGGCGACGAATGCCAGGCTAGGATTGCCAAGCTCGCGGGAACTCAATGAAACTTTATGTGCCGCAGTGCTTCTTGGCATTCCGCGAGTGGACGGTCGGGGAAGGTGCTTGGTCAGCGCGGTGCTGCTCAGCGCACCTTCTCGGGGATCGAGTTCAGCGCATGCAGGACGTGTACGGCGAGTTTGCCTGCGGCGTCATCGTCAAGCGCCGAGTACGTCGTCAACGTGTTCTTGACGAGTTCTAGACGCTCTTCGTAGGGCGAGCGAAAGCGCGGTGTTGTGCGGTTAACCATGGGTTTCTTCCTCTTCAGTCGAGCGTATTCACACGGAAGTGACGACACTCGACACTGTTGACACTAGCCCGTTTCCCGTTTACCGGGTGGCGGGCGTGTGGGTAGGCGCCGCGCGACGAACTTAGGTTCAGGAAGGCTCTGTCATGCGGACCGTGTATCACGAACAGTTGTCGGACTTGGACCGCCAGCTCGCTGAGATGTGTGCCCTGGCCGTAGCGGTCATGAAGCAGGCAACCGAGGTCTCGTTGGAAGCTGATACGCCCTCGGCGGTGTGGGCGCGGGCGCACGGCTGGCGAAGTCCCGCAGCCACGTGCCGAGGTCGGCGATCTGGTGTTCGATGTGCAAGACAGGCACCGGCAAAGTGTGGCATACGCGAACGGCCGCGGTGCTTGCCGTGCCCTAGCCATAGCGACGTTGCGCAAGCTGGCCGCCGCCCGGCCCGTGATTATCGCGGCAGGAGTTGAATGGCCGTAGTCTCCGGCCATCCGACTGCAACATCGGCTCTGGGAGGTCATCATGTCCGGCACCGTCGCTCGCGTCACCGAGATCAGCGCCACGTCCGATACCAGTTTCGAAGATGCCGTGAAGGTTGGCCTTGCTCGCGCCCACGAGACGCTGCGTGGTGTCAGGTCAGCCTGGGTCAAGGAGCAGTCGGTGGATGTGGAGAACGGGCAGGTTGCTGCCTACCGCGTCAACTTAACTGGTCACGTTCGTCCTCGAGTAGAGAGGTCACCTTCTCGGACATCATGTCCGGCGCTCGCGATGACCGCCCCGGTCTAGCCGACTTGATGGACTACGTCCGGGAGGGCGACACCGTGGTGGTCTGGAAACTCGACCGGCTAGGACGCAATACATTGGACATTTTGGAGACCGTCAAGGCCCTCACCGACCGTCGTGTGACCCTGGCGGCGTTGGCCTGTGGGTCATCCGTGACAAATAATGAGTCACCCCAACCAGCAGTGGTTCGTCCTTGACCTCCCGACAGGGATGGATTCCCAGCGCCATCATCAGATTGGCCGCATCAGTGGCATCAATGGCATTGGCAGCGACGATCTTTCGGGCGAACCTCACCTGATCTTCGGCTATTTCGGCAAAGGCCTCAAGATCGTCGTCAAGGTGTC
>DASXMA010000347.1:0-15694 GCA_036495965.1 Mycobacterium sp. | reverse complement strand
ACCAATCCGTCTACCGTGAGGCTTGCGGTGCGCTGCTGGACATCGATCGACAAATCGATCGGCGCGTACAGCGTCTCTAGCACGGTCGAACACATGGCGTTGTACGTGAAGAAATGCGTCGCTCCCGGCGTAGTCGATTCGCCATGAAGAATCTTCCGAAGTGCTTCTCGTTGAGCCGGATCCGCCCGTTCACCTCACCCGGCCAGGACATGAGCATCACGTAGTGCAGGCCATCGAGGCTTATGTCGTTGAAGTTTCACGTCTCGATGTGGCCCGCCATCACGGCCGAGCAGTACCCCTGGGTTGATTTCGCCCCGAATTGGCATGGACAGCCCACGCGCAGGGACAGTTTTCCATCTCCGTGCCGTGCAGCGTCCATTGATCAGCCACCGGCTTTACCTCCGTACCTCGCGTGGCCTGGACTGCCAACTGGAATCGTGGCGACCGCGCCGACGTTCGGAGGCGCGTCGGCGCGCTCGCGATTACCTGACGTGTCATGCAATCTTACTACTGCGGGACTCATGTCCGAAGCTGTGCCGATCGATTGGCGCCCTGGCATGTGGCATCAGGTTGCAGAGGACGTAGATGCCGGAGATGCCGGAGGAACGACCCCCGTTTTGAGGAACTCGTGTGTCAGAGCCCGCGTGCTGACTGCGAATCCAAACTCCGTCGGCATCGTCACCAGTTCTGCTATCTCCGAGTGAGATCTTCGGCGAGGACCTCACGTTCTAGGCGGGCGGATCGTCTACCTCATGACAAGGCAGACACCGAAAGGACCGAACACACAATGGCCGCCGACAACATCTGCGTCGAACCATCCATCCTGTACATGGGCACACCCGTGATCCTCAACAGCACCGAAAACTCGGACGGGACATTTAATCTTGCGCCGATATCCTCGGTCTTCTGGCTGGGTTGGCGCTGCATGCTGGGATTCGAATCGGTATCGCAAACCGCGCAAAACCTGCTTCGAACCGGCCAGATCGTGATCAATCTCGTCGAGGACAGCCAAGTCGACGCCGTGAACCGACTGTCGATGCTGACCGGCTCGAACCCCGTGCCGGATGGGAAATCTCAGCGGGGCTACCGCTACGAGCCCGACAAGTTCGGAACCGCAGGCTTGACCGCCGTGCCCTCGGAAACCGTCAGGCCCCCGCGAGTGCAGGAGTGCCCGGTGCAAATGGAGGCCGAACTGGTTCAGGCCATCCCGGCGATGGCCGACGAGTACGACTACTCCCAGCACGAACGCTCCGCAGACTGCACCCTCGCGGGCATCCTGTGCTTCGAAGTCCGCATCAAACGCGTCCACATCGACCCGCGAATCCTCATGCCCGACAACCAGGCCCGTATCGACCCGAATGCCTGGCGACCGCTCATCATGAGCTTTTGCCGCTACTACGGACTCGGACCAGAACTCGTCGAATCCGAACTAGCCCGCGTTCCCGAAATCCAATACCGCAGCCCTGATATCGACCGCGCCCAACGAGAACTGCAAATAACCTAGCCGCACCCCACCGTCCGCAAGCAGCGATCCATGCACACCTACGTGGAGGTTTAGATGATTTAGCGAAGTTGAATCAGTGCGGACCGGGTTGTCCGTCGGCCGACGAGGTGATGACTGTATACAGTTCCGAGATCAGGTCGTCCCGCACCACGGCCACGTCAAATCCGCTGGCAACGGGCTCGCCGTTCTCGGGTCCGAGCTCCCACGCCAAGTACCCGAGTCCGCGAGTTTGGTAGACCGGACTGGCTTTGGTGAAAACTAGTCCGGCCATTTGTGACTGCAGCGCTTTTGCCTTGGCTGCCAACGCTTCCCACCCGACGGTGGTCCCCTCGTCGTCCGACCATCGAACATCGGGAGCGTAGATGTCCTCAATCGTCGAAGCCATCAGCTGGGCATTGCGCTCGTTGAATACCCCGAGCAGGTTGGCTTCCATCAGCCGGTCCACGGTCTCAGTCATGGCGCACCCTCCGAGCCAGCTCGCTCAGATTTCCTGGCGCCGTTGCGCGCGCAGGTACCAGAACGCCATTTCGACTGGTGCGCCGTCCAGTTCGCCAGACACCGTGGCTGGCTCCAGCGACGCGATGTCCCAGCCGGCATCGTCGAGGACGTCGCGTAGCGTCTGTTTGGACACCGCCGGTCGCCACTCCTTGCCCACCGGGTTCGCGTCGGAGAAGCAGCTGAGCAAAAGGGTGGCGCCCCGTCGGGTGGCCCGGTGCGCCGCCTCGGCGTAACGACGTCGGCCGTCGTGATCGAGGACATGGAACATGCCGACGTCGATTACGGTGTCGAATGCGTCGGTGTAGCAGTCAAGCTTGGTGGAATCGGCCACCGCAAGATTGACCTCGACTCCGGCGTCCTTGGAGCGCTGCTCCGCGGTGATCAGGGCTGTGGGTGAGATGTCCAAACCGGTGACCGTATGACCGTTCTTGGCCAGGTAGATGGCGTTGTCGCCGAGCCCGCAGCCGACGTCCAGGACATCCCCGTGGATCCAGCCGCCGGTTTGCCATGCGATGACACTGTCGCTGGGCGCCTTGGTATCCCATGGCGGTGTGGTCATCGGCGCTATGCCTTCGCCCGGGCTCTCGCCACGGTAAAGCGCATCGAAATCTATCTGCTGCGATCCGTCGGCCGTTCTGGTGGGGATGAGCGCGAGAACGGGGATGCTGCGGGTCGTCATGCGCTGGTATTCGGCGTATTGCGGATACCGGTGGGCTTGTTCGGCGTACTTCGCATCGCGCTCTGCGCCGCTTAGTTCAACGGCGCGTACTTTGAGGTGCTCGTCTCCGACTTCGATGCTGGCGTCGGGATTGGCGATGAGGTTCCAGTACCACGCGGGGCTGCGGTCAACACCGCCGGCCGAGGCAAACAACAGGTAGCCACCCTCGTCCTCGAGATATACCAGTGGGTGCACCCGCTCTTGGCCGCTTCGTGCTCCCCTCGTGTGCAGTAGCAGCACCGGGGCGCCCTCAAAGGGTCCGCCGAGGCGACCACGGTGGCTACGGAACTCTTCAATGTTGCGACGGTTGAACTCGTTGACGTCTGTCACGATGCCTCCTCTTGCCCTTGGCTACCAGCGCTTCACGGTCTGCGTTGGTCTCCGCGTCTTCATCTACGCATCTTATTACATGATAGATCACGTAATTATTCCTTTCCTTGCGGCAAGCTGCCGTGGGGTCGGGCGCTCCTATCGCGGCCCCGTCGAAGCGGCTACTCGCCTGCACGAGGTATCGAGGGTCATAAGGAGAGCGTCGTCTTCGGCACCGAAAACGAATGAGGCGTGCTGTTGATGTGATCAACACTTTCCGCGTATCCGCAGGTCATTTCGCGTCATTTGACGTCGTTTCGCGTAGTTATATGCACCGTTTCCGCAGCTCACGGCCATATTTGGGGCGGGTTCGATTCCCGGCAGCTCCACTGAGAAAGGCCTGATGCTAATCGCGGATCAATCGCGACAGAGATCTCCTGCTCCCGGGGCAGCTCGATCGAGCAGGGGAGTCGTTAGCAGTCGATAGCGCAGATCGACGATGCTCCTCTCCCCGTGTCTGAGGAGGCGCGCTCCTTTGCGCGTTCTGTCCGTGCTGCTGCGTGCAGTGGCTAGTTATGGTCTGGTAGCCGTTCTAGCGTCGACGACATAAGCGGCAACTACTGACGCCACGAGGGTTCGGTGCGTTACGGGCTATCAGCCAGTCGCTTGGTCAGCAGACTCAGAAGCGAAATAACTTGCTTCACAAGCAAATAGCGCAATGTCCGAACGTAGACCGGGAAAGACGATGGAATTTCTGATAGATCGTTACGATACCCTGACGCCCGCGGCAAGAATGCAGCAGTTGCTGAGCGGGTTCGAAGTTTCGCAGGCGCTGTTTGTCGTGGCGGAACTCGGAGTAGCCACCGCCCTGCTCGACGGTTCCCGCAATGTCGATGAACTGGCGGTCGCTGTGGGAGCCAATGCCGATGCCCTAGGCCGGCTGATTCGCTTTCTGGCGCCTCTCGGCGTGTTCGGTACCGAGGGCGGAGCCGTCACGATCACCGATCTGGGTCGAACGCTTGCCGACGGGCCAGCCGATTCCGTCCGCACCATTGCGCGATATTTCATGGCAACTCACTACGCCCCTTTCGGCGACCTTTTGCACACCACTCGCACCGGCGAGGTCGGTGCGACCAAGTTCCTCGGCCGGCCATTCTTCGAATGGGTCAGCTCCTCAACCGAACTCGCGCAGCTGCAAAACCGGGCCATGGCCGAGTTCACCTCGGCCGCTCGAGCAGGCGTATTCGATGCGTTTCAGTTTCCGGGACGCGGGGTCGTTGCAGACATCGGTGGAGCCGACGGCACGTTCCTGGCCGAGATCCTTTCGCAGACACCGGGTTGCCGTGGCATTGTGTTCGACCTGCCGAATGTGGTTTCGGCTGCGCCCGATACGTTGGCGGCGGCGGGACTGAGCGACCGCGCGACGGTCGCTGCCGGAGACTTCTTCGACCACGTTCCCGACGCTGACACCTACGTGCTCTCGTCCGTTCTGCACGACTGGTCCGACGCCGACGCCATCCGCATTTTGCGCAATATCGCCCGTGCGGCTCCCGAGGAAGCCCGGCTACTGCTGGTGGAACTGGTCTTGCGGGACGATGACATCCCACACATCGCCAACTTCGTCGATTTCACGATGCTTGTGATGGTTGGCGGCCGGGAACGGACGGAATCAGAGTGGCGTCGGCTACTCGCCGCAGGAGGTTTCACTCTCGACAACGTTATCCCCACGGGAGGCCTCTACTCGCTCCTCGACGCGAGGCCCAACCGAATCTGCTCGGCGCAGTGAACCATGTCTAGGCATCACCCGACTGTTCGCAGAGCGACGTCCACATGCGCGTGTCGCTCTAACTGCGACATGTCTCGACGTAATCAAGCATTGTCAGAGCAAACATTGTCAGCCGACGGCGATAACGATCTCGACCTGCCAAGTCGAAGTGAGAAGCGTCATGGAGCATCGGATGGGTTGACCATGGCTACAGTGGCCGACAACGCGTGGGCTACAGTGCGAACGTCGAGCGAAGTTGCCGACTTTCGCACGAAACTGACCGAGTCCTCGCCCTATTGGTGGCCAGACATTTACCCGCTGCGGGATGCCAGCTCGCTCTCATTCGCCCACCGGATGGGCCGTATCGGTCCGCTCACAATTCTGGACTCGGATTTTCACGACGACGCGTGGGTGAACGGCGGCGACCGTCGCCCGCACTACCATGTCACCCTGCCGGCCCCGGCTCCTGCCGCCACGAGCCATAGCGACTTTTCCGGCGTCGCGGCGTCTGGCTCTTTTGCCGTATACCTGCCCACGGACAAAGGGCGCGCGCACCGACCCGTCGGGCGTCGGCTAGCCTTGATGATCGATCGTCACGCCATCGAGGATGCGCTTGCCGATGCACTCGGGCGCCCGGTCACTTCTCCAATTGACTTCCACTCTCGCATGCCAACCGAAACTGAGGGTGTCCGCAGCTGGATCACCATGGTGTCGCTGTTCACCCAGCAGCTGTTCGAGCCGGGCAGTGTCGTGCATCAGCCGATGGTCGGGCTGCCATTCGCGGATAGCGTGGTCCGCGGTTTCCTGTTTGCCGCAGACCATTCATTGCGCGCGATGCTGGAAGCCGGGGCGATCGAGCCTCCATCGCGCGCCATCCGGGCGGCGCTCGACGTAATCGAGGCCGAAGCGCACCGGCCGTTGACTGTGTCAGAGTTGGCTGCGCACAGCTATGTCAGCGTTCGTTCTCTGCAGTTAGGCTTTCGCGCTCACGTCGGTATGACACCCATGGCCTATCTGCGGGAAGTCCGGCTACGCCGCGCTCGCCAGGACTTGCTGGAATCCGATACGTCGACCGATACGGTAGCGTCAATCGCTTTTCGTTGGGGCTTCACCAATTTGGGACGTTTCGCCGCCAGGTACGCAACCCGGTATCACGAGAAGCCCGCCGTGACTCTGAGCCGGCGATGACACCGACCTTGCCCTCGACTTCGGCAGTCAGTATGCGGACTCAAGGCTCGTGGGCCACGATGATTCGAGAGGAAGCGCCGATGTCGGTTACCGAAGGACTGCCCGCGTCGGGCACTACCTGGCTTGCGGCTGCAGAGGGAGAGCGACAAGCGATTCGCGTCGATAGCCGGGCGACGGGTGGCGCCTATGCCGTTATCGAGTCGGTGGCGGAGCCAGGGTGCGCTGTGCCGACCCACTTGCATCGCAACGAGGACGAACACTTTCTGGTTCTCTCCGGACGATATCGAATCGCGGTCAATGGCAAGGCTTTTGACGCGGAACCGGGTGCTCGGATCACGGTACCGCGCCATTCGCCCCATAGCTGGCGAAACGTCGCGCCGGTGGAGAGCAGACTGCTAGCGATCCTCACACCGGGAGGATTTGAGCAGATCGCCTACCAGGTAGCACAGACTCCTGCTGACCAAATCCGAGAGCTCGCAGCGCGGTTCGGGTGCGAAATACTCGGCCCGCCAGTCGACTAGCCTAACGCCGAGTTGATGCTGTGGCGGATCGGCTGCGCGGTAGCCGTTACTGAAGACGTACCGGAACCGTGCCGGCGACGGCCAGATTCGCTGTATTACAGGAGATATGGGAATACCAGCTAACCGTTTCCGCTGGTCGCCGAGATGCTGGATGCGTTCTCATAATCCGCTGGTCGCGGATTCGAGCCTCGCCCGCCCAACAACGTTCTGCCACGCCAGCCGTCTTGAGCGACGCCAGGGACAGACGGCGCAACGCATACGAGCCTCGCATACGGGGCGGCAACGCGCCGAGGGCGGTGCGCAAGGTGGCCCGCGCAGTTCGCCACTTGGCTAGCAGGTCGGCTCGGACAGCCCTAGCGTCGCGTTCATGACCAATCACGCGGCCACCCGAGAGACCTATGCCAGTCTGTTCGGTGAACTCAGCAACAGCCTGAGCGACGAGGATTGGATTGCCCGGGCGAATGTTTCACTACCGCCGAATCTTTCGGTGCTCAAGGCCCGATTAGTCATGGGATCCCGGGCGGAATAGACGCTGCAGATCTCATACGAACCCGGCCCAGAATCGTTCAGCTTCTTCGCCCTCAGCGGTGGGTGCACGGCGGAGATGCTCGACCAGGCTGCGACCCACTGCGCCACATTCGCAACCGGCTACGGATGTCCGACCCTGACGATGACGACGAATTACTTTCACCAGGGGACGGGCAGTAGGTTCGTCGCAAATGCGCGCATCCTCAGCATGACAAGCGTTGCGGCGTTGATCGTGGCGGAGTTGATCGACGAGCGCGGCCGGCGGATCGCTCCGGCGTCGGTCGCGGTCCAGTTCATCAAAGAGATCGCCCGGTACAGATGAGACCGCATCGTCCCTCTATTGCCGTCCCCGCTGCTTTCCGACGATGCGGTGGGTCGTGTCGTGCCGTCGCGACGTAGGTAGTTTCGCCCCGGCGTTAGCGGTCCCGGGAAGTAACCATACTTCGAGTACGGAGCGCCTCGACGAGTTGAGCTCGCCAACCTTTCCGGACGCTCTTCGCGAGCCGATCCGTTTCTCCTATACTCGACGTACTGGCGGAGGGTGCGATGGCTACAACCTGGGACACGTTGGATCGCTATATCGTCATTTCGACGGATACCCATGCTGGCGCAGATCTTTACGGCTACAAACCGTATCTGCCAGCGCGTCTCCACGATGAGTTCGATGCGTGGGCCAAGGCCTACGCCAGCCCGTTCGACGATCTGATCGTCGCCACCGCTAACCGGAACTGGGACCACGGGCTTCGGATCGCTGAGATGGACGCCGACGGGGTGGCCGCCGAGGTGCTGCTGCCCAACACCGTTCCGCCGTTCTTCCCGACCACCCCGAACATCACCATCAGCCTTCCCCGCACACGTGAGGACTTTGAGAAGCGTTGGGCCGGTGTGCAAGCCCACAACCGGTGGCAGATCGACTTCTGTTCGCTGGCCCCGGTCCGACGCCGCGGGTTGATTCAGATCTTTCCCAACGATGTCGAGCTGGCGCTGGAAGAAATCCGCTGGGGTGTTGAGCAGGACTGTTTCGGTGGCGTGCTCATTCCGCCGGTCTCGCCCGGTGACCCGCACGTGGCCCCGCTTTTTCACACCCGCTATGAACCGATCTGGGCGTTGTGCGCGGACTTGGACCTGACGGTGGTGCAGCATGCGGGGGCCGGGAGTCCCGAGATGCCGATGGACCAGCCGGCGTCCAACGCGGTGTTGATTACCGAGATGGCGATCTGGGCCCAGCGCACACTCGGTCACCTAATTCTGGCTGGGGTTTTCGAGCGCTACCCGACGCTGCGATTCGTGCCGACCGAGCAGGGCACGCTTTGGGTGCCTGCGCAACTCGGCATCCTCGACGCCATGGTGCCCACCATGAAGTCTGACGCCGGCAACCGCACTTACGGAATGTTCGGCGGATCGTCGGTCGACGAGCTGACCCTGACGCCGAGCGAATACGTTCAGCGGAACTGCTTTTTGGCGACTGAGCTGATGCCTTACGACGGCGCGATGATCGACTTCATGGGGCCCGATCACATCATGTGGGGCAGTGACTATCCCCACGAGGAAGGCTTTTCACCTCACTCCAAGTTGGCTATTCGTTGGGCCCTGCACGACAGGTCACAGGACGTCTGCCGAAAGATCCTGGGCGGCAATGCCGGTCGCCTATACCGTTTCGATCTTGATGCATTGGTGCCGGTGGCTATTAAGATCGGGCCCACTGTTGCCGAGGTGCACACTCCTATTGAGGATACGGGCTATCGCGCCCCAGCCGCTTTCGGTTACCGACCGTTCGAAGGGGGGCTGGCACTCAAGCGGCTAGCTCCTGAACGACGCTAACCGGTTGGAACGGATTGTCGCGCTTGCGCTTTGGCGAGCTATTCCTTTCGGCCGAGCAGGCGTCGCCTACCTATCTATTTGGCCTGCCGGGAGGTGGGTCTCTTCGGCCAGAGTGGCGCTTAGTCGGCGGGTCGCGGAAGAGAGCTGCGTACCCAGACGGGTGACCGCCGCGCCGCTCATCGGCTCGGCGCTGGGAACCAGGCTGAGCATCAGGGCGATGCGGGACCCCGGCTCCAGGATGGGGGAGTCAATGTGGCTCACCTCGTAGGTGCGGTCCGAGGCCAGGCTGATCGGGAACCACTCCTCCTGGTGGATTAGTTCGTCGGTCAACTCCTGCGCCAGCTGGCTCAGCCGGGTGGAACGTACCTCGGCACTACGCACTATCAGCGCCAGTTCCTGCAGGCGCAGATCGGGCAGGATGTGGAGACCGACCGCGTAGCCACGCTGCTTGGCGGTGGTCAGGGCCTGGCGGTAGCGATCGCGCACGTCCTCGGGCAGGGTTGCCAGCCAGCGCTCGCGGGCATCTGGCCCGGCCCAGGCGACGGTCGACGCACCATACGGCGGGCGGTGGGGGAACTGGGTGCCGATGGGCATCGGGTGACCGCCGCCGTGACGGCTTCGGACCTGATCGACGACGGTGGAGTAGTCGTCGCTTACCGCAAAGGCAATGCAGTGCGCGCCCGTCGCGGTCGACAGCTCGGCCATCGCGGAACGGGCCAACACCAGGGCCGGATAGCGGCCCGCCGCCTCTCGGCCGAGACGGACCAGAGCGGGACCGAGGTGGTAGGTCTTGCGAACCGGGTCGCGCAGCAGCCAGCCGGCCTGAAGCAGTTCGGACAGCATCGAGTGGCAGCTGGCCTTATGGACGCTCAAGTGGCGCGACACCTCGGCCAATGTCATCCCCCGACTCCCATCACCTGCCAGGTGCTCGAACAGGTTCACGACCCGCTCGGTCTGCGGGGAGGGACGCGGAGCCATGCACCCAATAGTCGCATAATGCGACTGCTTGCGGTGATATGCGCGACCATGTGACCATTGCCACAATGGAGGACCTTCGAGGCAAGGCGGCGGTCGTGACCGGGGGAGCCGGAGGCATCGGCCGGGCCATGGGCAGGCGTTTCGGCCAGGAGGGCATGAAGGTGGTGCTGGCCGATGTCCTCGCCGAACCGCTGGACGAGGCGACCCGGGCACTCGCGGACGAGGGCATCGAGGCGGTCGGGGTGGTCACCGACGTCACCGACTATTCCTCGGTCGCGTCGCTGGCCCATGAGGTGCTTGATCGCTTCGGCGCGGTACACGTGGTGTGCAACAACGCCGGCACCGGCGGGGTCTCCGAGGGCTACATGTGGGAACACGACCTGGCCGACTGGCGCTGGGGGATCGACGTCAACGTGATGGGTGTCATCCACGGCATCACAGCCTTCGTGCCCATCCTGCTCGAGCAGGGCGACGGACACGTGGTCAACACCTGCTCGGGCAACGGCGGTTTCGCGCCAATTGCCCGGGGGGCCATGGGCGGACCGGCCACGGCGGTCTACCCGATGACCAAGGCCGCAGTGCTCTGCCTGACCGAAAGCCTCTACACCCACCTGGAGATGACAGGGACGCGGGTTCGGGCGCACGTCCTTTTCCCCGGCGGCTTTTTGAACACCGGCATCTGGGAGTCGTGGCGGCACCGGCCGCGTCGCTACGCCGCAACCCAGGAACGTCGCACACCCGAGCACACTCTGGCAGACGTTGTGACTCGTTTCGAGGCGAACGGCGGCCATGTCGAGTTCACCCCGCTCGAGACGGTCGCTGACCAGTTGGTGGACGGAATTCGGGCGGATCGCTTCTGGATGATGGGTCCGCCCACACCGGCCGATCAGGTTGTGAGCAGCAAGGCGGCATCGATCCTCGCTCGCGGCGTGCCCGACTACCTGGTCGACGTCCTCGGCCGAAATGTCGGCAGGGAGCCAGAAACCGAAGGAGGAAAGCGTTGAGTACCACTGCAGTTCGCTACGGTCCTCGCCCACCCGAGGCGCAAGTCGACCACGAGATCGATGCCACCAAGGCGCCCATCGCCACCGAGGCGGTGACCATCACGTACCTCACCGAACCGGAGATTGTCGCGGCCGTGCTGCCCAAGCCGCTGGAGCCGGCCGCCGAACCACTGGTGCGAATCCAGCTTCAGCGGGTCCGGATAAAGGGCATGCCGCCGTTCGGGTCGGCGGTGTTTTCGGTGACCGCCCGGCACGGCGAACTCCAGGGCGACTATGCCCTCTTCATGCCCCAGTCCACCGAACAGTCGGTCACGGGCGGGCGCGAAACGTTCGGCGAGCCCAAGAAACTGGCCCATATCGAGGTCGAGCGGGACGACGATCGCGTCGCCGCCACTGTTGACCGGCTGGGCTATCAGCTCATCAGAGTGAACGGCCAGATCACGGGCCCAGCGGAGTTGCCGCCAGACCAGGTGAATACGGAGTTCTACTTCAAATTCCTGCGTGCCCCCGACGGGAGCGGCATCACCGACCCCCACCTCGTCTACGGCGAGTACCACCGGCACTACGAGGTGCTGGAGAACATCGACGGCAACCTCGAGTTGGGAGAGTCGCCGTTGGACCCGGTGGCCGACATCGTGATTCGCCAAATCAGTTCGATCACATGGTGTCGCCGGCGCACCGTTCAAGTGGGGCGGATCGCGGCGCGGGTGCCGCAGGAATGGCTGCTGCCGTATGTGCACCAGCGCTACGACGACGTGGCCCTGCTCGCCGCCCCCAGGCCCGAGCCGGCACGGGCATAGCGCAATGGACCGGTACACGGTCATCTCGGCCGACTGCCACGCCGGCGCCGATCTGCTCGGCTACCGCGAGTACCTCGATCCGCAGTACAAGAACGAATTCGACGGCTGGGCAAAGACATTCGTCAACCCGTTCGGCGACCTCACCGAGCCCGAGGCTGAGCGCAACTGGAACAGCGATCGGCGCAACTCCGACCTGGATAGGGAAGGCACTGCGGGGGAGGTCATTTTCCCCAATACCGTGCCGCCGTTCTTTCCCCAGGCGAGCCTGGCCGCCTCCCCACCGGAAACCGCCCGGGAGCTCGAGCTGCGCTGGGCCGGCCTGCGTGCGCACAATCGATGGCTGGCCGACTTCTGCTCCTTGTCGCCCGAGCGGCGCGCCGGAGTGGGGCAGATCCTGCTCGGTGACCTCGACGAAGCCATCGCCGAGGTCGCACAGATCGCCAAGCTGGGGCTGCGCGGCGGTGTGCTGCTGCCCGGAGTCGCCCCCGGCACCGGCATCCCCCCGCTGTACGCCGAGCACTGGGAGCCGCTCTGGGCGGCGTGCGACGACGCGGGCCTGGTGGTCAACCATCACGGCGGCAACGCCGGACCGAGCCCGACGGACGGGTGGGGCAGCACGTTTGCGGTGTGGGTGTACGAGACACACTGGTGGGCGCACCGGGCGCTGTGGCACCTGATCTTCAGCGGCGCACTGGATCGCCATCCGGACCTCACCGTGGTCTTCACCGAGCAGGGCGCCGGGTGGATACCGGCGACCCTCCACTCGCTCGACGTCGCGGCGGCCCGTTACGGGCGAGCGAACTCGGCGATCGCCCGCTTCGCCGGGCCCACCGCTGGCTCGCTGGCCCTCAAGCCCAGCGAGTACTGGTCCCGCCAGTGTTACGTCGGTGCCAGCTTCATGCGACCCGTCGAGTGTGCCGAGCGCCACGGAATCGGGGTCGACCGAATCATGTGGGGAAGCGACTACCCGCACTTCGAGGGGACCGCTCCCTACACCCGCGAGGCGCTGCGCCACACCTTCAGCGGCGTCCCGACCGCCGAGGTGGCGGCCATGCTGGGCGGGAATGCGGCGGTCGTGTACGGCTTCGACCTCGACGCACTCGCACCCGTTGTCAACCGAATCGGCCCGACCGTGGCCGAGGTTTGCGAGCCGCTGGCGGCCGTGCCCGCCGACGCGAGCAGCACCGTCTTCGAGCCCGACCCCATCCGTACCTGGTAGCGAAAGGACAGCCGTGAACCCCTACATCATCGTCTCAGCAGACTGCCACGCCGAGCTGCCGACCGAGCAGTACCGCGAATACGTCGACCCCGAATACCGGGAGGACTTCGAGGCCTACCTGGCCGAGAAGGCTGCCGCGTCGCAGGCCGGGGGATTCATCGACGAGCAGTTCGCCGAGCAGTGGTTCTCCGAGCATGGAGACGGTATCGCCGGCGGATGGGATGTAGCTCTGCGGGACAAAGAGCTCGACGGCGACGGGGTGGTCGGCGAGGTCATCTTCCCCGACGCCGACGCCGTGACCGGGGTCGCCGGGGCTCCGTTTGGGGCCGGCCTGGGCCAGTCGGGCGACCTCGACCCGGGGCGCGCCATGGCCGGGGCGCGGGCCCACAACCGCTGGTTGGCCGAGCTGTGCAGTCACAGCCCCGAGCGGCGGGCCGGGGTCGCGGTCGTGCCGATACTGGCGGACGTCGACGCGGCGGTAGCCGAGATCACTCGAGCGGCAGAGTCCGGACTGCGGGGCGGGATCCTGATCCCGGCGCGCTGGGTCGGCTACCCGCCCTACCACGACCGTCGCTACGATAAGGTCTGGGCCGCCTGCCAGGATCTGCAGATGCCGGTACACACCCACTCCGGTCCCGCACCGCAGGAGGAGTACGGAGGGCACCTGGGCATCTATGTAACCGAGGTGCGCTGGTGGGGAGCCCGGCCCCTGTGGTTCGCGTTGTGGTCCGGCGTGTTCGAGCGCTTCCCCCGGCTGCGATGGGGGGTCACGGAGTGCGGTGCGTTTTGGGCCAACGACCTGCTCTGGCTGATGGACACGCGGTACCTGCGTGAGCACTCGGCCAAGAAGATGAGCCATCTGATGGAGGGCGATCTGACGATGCCGCCCTCGGCCTACTTCGACCGGAACTGTTTCATTGGGGCCACCACCACTGAGCGCAGGGAGCTGGCGCGGCGCTACGAGATTGGCGTATCGAACATGCTGTGGGGCAACGACTTTCCCCATCCGGAGGGGACCTGGCCGCACACCCGCGAATGGCTGCTTCGCTCCTTCTGGGACATTCCCGTCGAGGAGAGTCGGCAGATGCTGGGCCTGGCAGCAGCCGAGCTGTACAACTTCGATCTGGGTGCCCTCGCTGCGCTGGCCGAGCGCATCGGCCCGACCCCTGAGGACCTGGGCCAGGATGATGCGGTCAGCGTCCCCAAGTGGGAGGCGGCCCGCCGGGCCGGCCGCCACTGGCTGACGGACGCGGAGCCTATCCCCGACCTTGTGGAGAACTGAGGAATGCAAGCTTGAGAAACCGAAGTTCGCCGATGGGTCAGGCGTTCGAATCCCCTTAGCTCCAAATGTTTCCGTGCGTCTAGAAGATCGCCTAGCGTTCTGTCTCGGACCTGTTTGTCCCTGCGTGAGGTATGGAGCGTCACAGGGGAGAGCATCGTCTTCGACACCGACGACGATTGAGGCGTGCTGTTGATGCCATCAACACTTTCCGCGTATCCGCAAGTCGTTTCCCGTACTTTCGCGTCGTTTCGCGTAGTTAAATGCAACGTTTCCGCAGTTCACGGGCATTTCTGCATCGGGTTCGATTCCCGGCAGCTCCACTTCAAAATGCCCAGGTCAGAGGTGGCGGGCGTTTAGTCTCGCTGCATGGACCGCATCTGGCAGTGGGCGTGGGATCGGTACGGGGCGAGATACTCGTGGGCGGCCTTGGCCGTCGCGTTCACATTCTCGCTGCCGATCTACCTGTTTTGGTCGTTTCTCATTGTCGCTGTCGAAAAGTCCGGTCACTACGTCCAGGCGGCCGCCGTCACCGTTGTCGCCGCGTTGGTGCTGCACTGCGTGGGGGCTCTTACCAATCGGTGGTTCCGCCCTGCTCAGCAATGGGCGGCCGGCCACGAGGTCGATCGAGCGAAAGCCCTCGAGGCCACCTACACCTTTACTCGGAGGGCGGTTCCCCGAGCCCTGTGGAACGCCGCTGTCTGGTTCGCCCTCTTATCGGTCATTGTCGGTGCGATCGCCGGGGCGAGCGGGTCGCGGCTAGTCCAGTACGGGATCCTGGGCGCCGCCATCGGAACTGGGACTCAACTGATCGGTCTGCACAGCCTTCTGGAGGCGGCCGCGCGGCCAGCGAGGGTCGCGATCGCCGGTGACACGGGGCTCGGTGACTCCTTGCCCCGCTCTCGCCCGACGTTCGCCGCGTGGTCACGCGTGACCGTCCTCGGGGCCGTGTTCGTGTTCACCGTTGACGGCGCGATGTTGGCGGCCGCGTTCGATCGGGCCAGGGGGGAACCCGTTCTCTTCCTCGTGATCGGGTGTGCGTTGACGGTTGGGTTCGGAATGCCGATAACCGTCCGCGTCGCGTTCTCACCGTCCCTGCGACCGATTCGCGAACTCGCCGCAGCAACTGCACGTGTTGCGGCTGGCGACTACGGTCAACGCGTGCCGGTGGTTCAGGACGATGACCTCGGCGCGCTAGCGGCGTCGTTCAACCGCATGCAGGCCGGTTTGGCTGAGCGGCAACGACTTCAGGCCGCGTTTGGTACCTATGTCGACCCCGCCCTGGCGGCCCGGCTGCTTGAGCAGGGTGACGACGTGTTCACCGGGGAGCGCCGCGAAGTATCGGTGATGTTCGTCGACATCCGCGACTTCACCCCGTTCGCCGAGGCCAACACTGCCGAGGACACGGTCGCCCGCCTCAACGCGCTGTTCGGGATCGTCGTGCCTGCCGTCGTCGACGCCGGCGGGCACGTGAACAAGTTTCTCGGCGACGGCGCTTTGGCTGTCTTCGGTGCCCCGAACGTCCTTGTGGATCATGCCGGTGCCGCTGTCAATGCCGCCGT
>DASXMA010000346.1:0-4499 GCA_036495965.1 Mycobacterium sp. | reverse complement strand
ACCGCGGTCGACGTTCTGGACTCGATCGGCCGGCAGGGCCGCGCCTATTGGATTCACCTGATGATGGCATCGCAGACCATCGAGAGCCGGGCCGAAAAACTCATGGAGAACATGGGTTACCGCTTGGTGTTGAAAGCGCGTACCGCCGGGGCGGCGCAGGCGGCCGGTGTGCCCAACGCGGTGAACCTGCCGGCCCAGGCCGGCCTGGGTTACTTCCGTAAGAGTCTCGAGGACATCATCCGGTTCCAGGCCGAGTTCCTGTGGCGGGACTACAACGCTCGCGGCGTCGACATCGACGGCGACGAGACGCCTCAGTTGCTGCACAGCATCGATTACGTTCGCCCGCAATTGTTTACCAATTCATTCACCCCGCTCGAGGTGAGTGTCGGCGGGCCAGACCTCGACGAAGCAGCCGTCGAGACGAATGGTGAAGTGCTCGAAGCGGAGGGCGAAGAAAGCGAGGACGAAGAGGGGATCAGGATACCGAAGGTCGGGACGGTGATCATTGATCAGCTGCGCAAAATCCCGTTCGAGCCGTACCGGTTGTGGCAACCGCCACTGACCCAGCCCATCGCCATCGACGCGTTGGTCAACCGGTTCCTCGGCCGCGAATGGCAGCAGGACTACGGCTCCGCCAAGGATCTGGTGTTCCCGATTGGGGTCATTGACCGCCCGTTCAAGCATGACCAGCCACCGTGGACGGTTGACACCTCCGGGCCCGGTGCCAACGTATTGATTCTGGGCGCCGGCGGCTCGGGCAAGACCACTGCGCTGCAGACACTAATCTGCTCGGCCGCACTGACCCACACTCCCGAGCAGGTCCAGTTCTACTGCCTGGCCTACAGCAGCACGGCCTTGACGACCGTCGCCGGTTTGCCGCATGTGGGCGAGGTCGTCGGTCCGACGGATCCGTATGGCGTGCGCCGGTCGGTGGCCGAACTGCTGGCGCTGGTGCGCGAACGTAAACGCAGCTTCCTCGAATACGGAATCGCCTCGATGGAGGTATTCAGGCGGCGCAAGTTCGGGGGCGCCCCGGGCCCCGTGCCCGATGTGTTCGGCGATGTCTACCTGGTGATTGACAACTACCGCGCGTTGGCCGAGGAAAACGAGGTGCTGATCGAGCAGGTGAACCTGATCATCAACCAGGGCCCTTCGTTCGGCGTGCACGTGGTGGTCACCGCCGACCGTGAATCCGAGCTGCGCCCGCCGGTGCGGAGCGGTTTCGGTTCCCGGGTCGAGTTGCGGTTGGCCGCGGTGGAAGACGCCAAGCTGGTGCGTTCCCGGTTCGCAAAGGACGTTCCGGTCAAGCCGGGACGCGGCATGGTCGCGGTCAACTACGTCCGACTCGACAGCGATCCGCAGGCTGGCCTACACACGTTGGTGGCCCGGCCGGCCTTGGGCAGCACACCCGATAACAACTTCGAGTCCGACACCGTGGTCGCAGCGGTCAGCCGGCTCGCGAGCGGTCAGGCCCGCCCAGTACGCCGGCTGCCCGCCCGGTTCGGTGTGGAACAAGTGCGCGAGCTGGCGGCCCGTGACACCCGCGAAGGCGTCGGCGTGGGCGGAATTACCTGGGCGATCTCGGAATTGGATCTGCAGCCGGTGTATCTGAATTTCGCCGAGAATGCGCACTTGATGGTGACAGGCCGTCGCGAATGTGGGCGTACCACGACGCTTGCCACCATCATGGCCGAAATCGGCCGGTTGTACGCACCAGGTGCCAGCAGCGCCCCGACGCCCCCGGCGGGGCAGCCCTCGGCTCAGGTCTGGCTGGTCGACCCGCGCCGTCAGCTGCTGACAGTCCTGGGCCCCGAGTATGTCGAGAAATTCGCTTACAACCTCGACGGCGTACAGGCGATGATGGGTGAGCTGGCCGCGATCCTGGCCAGCCGCCAACCTCCGCCAGGCCTGTCCGCGGAAGAGTTGTTGTCGCGGTCGTGGTGGAGCGGTCCGGAGATCTTCTTGATCGTCGACGACATCCAACAGCTGCCGCCGGGCTTCGATTCGCCGCTGCAGCAGGCTGCGCCCTGGGTGACCAGGGCCGCCGATGTCGGCTTGCACGTCTTAGTGACGCGTACGTTCGGAGGCTGGTCGTCAGCGGGCAGCGACCCGATATTGCGGGCACTGCATCAGGCGAATGCGCCATTGCTGGTGATGGATGCCGACCCCGACGAGGGCTTCATCCGCGGCAAGATGAAGGGCGGCCCGCTGCCCCGTGGCCGAGGCCTGCTGATGGCCGAGGACACCGGTGTGTTCGTACAGGTAGCAGCGACCGAGCTGCGCAAGTAGGCCGATGGCGGCGTGCTGGGGTTGACCCGGATTGGACCGGGATCAGCCCCAGCGCAGCGGTAATGACCTGAGCGCGAAGGACTTTGACGGGAATTTGATTTCGGGAGCGTAGTCCGTAGCCGCCTCGAAGTCGGGGATTTGCCTGAGCCATTCTCCGACGATCACGGTCAGTTCGATACGCGCCAGATGAGAACCCAGGCAGCGGTGCGGTCCGCCGCCAAATCCCCAGTGCCGGTGCACCTTTCCGTCCATGACCAAGTCGTCGGTAGACCACGCGTCGCTTCCGTCGCGGTTGACCGCCGCCATGCACAACCGGACCTGAGAGCCTGGCGGTAGCGTCATGCCACCGACGTTGACGAACTCGGTGGTGATCCGGGGCGCCACCGGCGCCGGCGGCTGCAGTCGAATGATCTCTTCGATGAAAACCCTTATTTGCCTGGGGTTATCGCGAAGCTCGGCGCGCAACTGCGGCCTGCGCGCCAATTCGAACAGAGAAAATCCCATGATCGCCGTCACCGTGTCCAGACCCGCCAGGATCAACAGGTGACTCATGCCCAGCAGCTCGATATCGGTGAAGTCGCCCGGGCCGGTCATTACCCGGGACAACATGTCCGAGCCCGGGTTTTCCCGGCGTTGTCGGATCGCCTTGGCGAGGTATTCCAACAGCTCGACCTGCCCAGCCGCAACCTCGGCCATGGTGAGGTATTCCTTGTCACCGACGATGGCGTCTTTCCAGGCGATCAGTTGGTCACGATCCTCCAGCGGCAGGCCGTAGAGGTCGAGGAAAACCTGAAAGGGGTAGAGTCTGGCGAAATCTGCCATAACCTCGCACTCGCCCTGGCCGACGAAGGCCCCGATCATCTCGGCCGCGTGACGCTCGAGTACCCGCCTGGACTTACTCAGCGCGGTCGGGCTGAAATAGGGCTGCAGGATTTGACGGTAACGGGTGTGCTGCGGCGGGTCGAACGCCAGCGGGATCACCGGCAGCGGATCGGAGGGCGGCTGCAGAATCGTTGACGAAAAGGCCTTGGGATTGCGCAGCGCGGCAAGCACATCCTCGCGTCGTGTCAGGTAGTAGTGGCCATTCATGAACACCACGGGCCCGGCGTCTCGCAGTGCCTTCCATCCGACCCCTCGGTCTTCGGCCAACGGCAACTCGGAGTATTCAAGCCGCGGTAGGTAGAACGTGCCTGGCTGCCAATCGCCAAGAGTGCTCATGCGCTCCGATCTCCGCTTGTCGGTCTGGCTTTTCGTTTCCTAGGCGCCGACGCAGCCAGGCCGTGCTTGGAACAATGTCACCGGTTTCAGGTGGCACACCAATATCGCATGTGCTTCGAGGCGCATCAATCCGACTGGTGGGTCGCTACCACGTTGAACTGGCCGGCCGCGATCGGCAAGCAATCTTCTAGACTTTAGCGACCGACTGATCTACCCATCGATTTGTCCAGTCCGATCTGGTGTTCCGTGAGCCGTCGGGGGAGGAAATCTTGTGAGGGTTCGTCTCGAAAAGTCGAAATGCGTGGGCCACGCCCAGTGTTACGCCGTCGATCCAGACCTGTTCCCCATCGACGAGTCGGGCTATTCGATCCTCGAAGAACACGAGGTACGGCCCGAGGATGTGCAGGTGACTCGCGACGGTGTGGCTTCGTGTCCCGAAATGGCGCTGATTACCGAAGACGACTGACGGCGCGACTTTGCCGCGGCCTGGTCCACCAGGCGGCGGCTGCTGGGCTCGACGGATAAGCAAACTGCGGATGAACAACCGGTTGTCGTAAATGAACAGTGGCTGGCCTGGAATGAATAGTGGCTGGCCTGGAATGAACAGTTTGTTTCGGTGTTCGGCGTGTGCGCGATCACCAACTAATGTCTTGTCCGAGCGGCGGTTCAGGCAAAAAGTGAGCTGTCGCTTGGTTGCTGACAATGGGGGTGAACGAGGCAGAATGCGCATGTCTTTCCTGGCCAGACATCCGGGAATCCTGGTGGCGAGCCACCTATCCGGGTACTGCGGACGGACGCGCCCAAATGCGTCGGCTAGCCCGGCCATTCGGTTTGCTGAGTCGGAAGACCCGGGTCAGTGATTTCCCCAGGGTCAGCGCGGCCCCTGACGTGGCGATTGGCGACGACGACTGTCGACCAATCGAGACCATGCCCACTAATGATTCTTTTATGACAGCTGTGATCGCCGCTGCGATCACGGCCAACTGAGGAGG
>DASXMA010000345.1:0-11045 GCA_036495965.1 Mycobacterium sp. | reverse complement strand
GCCGTAGCCGCCTTCTTGTGCAGCGCACGGGCGTCCTACCTGACCGGAGTGGCGCTGCGCTGCGACGGCGGGCTGGTGCCGACACTGTGAGCATCGGCCGAATGTGACGAACTTCAAGCTGCAAAAGTGACGTACGTCATAGCCTGACCAGCACCTCTCAGGTCATCCTAACCAATCGTTTGAATATCTATCTAACGGCTGGGAGCGCGATGGCCAACCTTGACTTTGCCTATGACCTGACCCTCGACGAGGCGCGTCGACGCAGCGCAGTACTCGACGCAATAGGTGACGACTGGGATCCCATCGCCGTGCTCGCCGAGGAACAGAAGGCCTACGACATGCTGTACTCGGACCTCGACGACGAGCAGCAGCGGATCTACGACGAGCTGGTCCGCGCCGGCGTCCTGCCCGAACGGACGGCCGATCGTGTTACCGATTGATCCGACCGCCGACCGCAGCCGCCGCGCATGGCTGGCCTGCCCGTGCTGTGATCACGGCGCCAAATGTGGTGATTGCCGGGACAGTCGAAACTGCGATACGCACTGGCAATACCTGCTGAGCAACAGGGGAACTTTGGTGCACCTGCAGTGCTCGGATTGCGGTTACCTCTGGTCGACCGACACGCATCGCCGCACCGCCTGAGCCGCTGGGCGACGGCTTCCGGCCGCGGCCTGCGCGGTGGGTGACCCGGTCAAGGTGGTATCCCAATAACCCCGCGCCCCATGGAAATTCGTCACAGTGACGTATTACGTACGGTACGGGGAGAGGGAGGAAGGGTGGTCGAGTGCCGCCCAAATTGCCTGCCACCGGGATCGCGCACTCAAGGCTTCGCCTAGCTTCCTGGCATTCGTTAACTGACTGGGACCCGGGCGGCATTCTGTTGGGTCTTGGTCAGCGCGCCACATACTCGGAAGCGCGTCGACAAATCGTCGAGTGCTCAAGGGGTGCGAGCACTTCCATCGCGTGCGACCTGCATCCCGCTGTACCGATAAGCGACATTATGTCAAGTGAAGTACGCCGTTTTGATCAGATGAATCAAGCCTCCCCTCTCCTGTCCGCCCCCGCGCGTTGACGGAAGTGGCCTGGAATCGCCCCCCACCTGTATGTTTCGTCGTTCACGCCCGTTCCGCGTTGGAGCCAGGTCCGGCATTCGTTGCGACACGCCGCCATGAATCGTCGTCGACGTGATGGATCTACCAGTGCTGATGTGGTAATGATTCATTAGATGATTCAATGATGCATCGGATGAGACCGGATGGAGGCCGATTTGCCCGTCGACAAGAGCGGCCGCGTATACCTCGTTGGCTCGGTTCCCCTGCTGCATCCAGAAGTCCAGACGGTCGACGAGATGCTGGACGGCTGGCGCAACCAGCAACTGTGTCGCAATCTTGCGCACGACACGATCGACGCCCGCATCGCGACCGTCCGCCGGTTCATCGAGCACACCAACGAGTTCCCCTGGTCTTGGACCCCTGCCATCGTCGAGGAGTTTTCCGCCGACCTCCGAAGCATCAAGGGTCGGCGGCAGTCGACGGTACGCAGCTATCAGAATGCTCTGCGCTTGTTCTGCTCTTATATCGCTGATCCGGACTACGGCTGGGACCGCGTCTGCGAACAACGGTTCGGAACGCACCCGGAGCAGGTGTTCTTCGCGTGGAATACCGCGACGCATGTCCAGGACAATGAACAAGATCCGGAGAAGCGTCCCTTCACCAAGCAGGAGCTGCAGGACTTCTTTGACCACGCAGATGATCAAGTAGCGCTTATCGCCAACGCGAAGAAGAAGGGATGGCTGCCGGCATACCGCGACTCGGTGATGTTCAAGGTCGCCTATTCTTACGGGTTGCGGTTCAATGAATTACGGCATCTGCAGAAGGTTGACTTCTCCCGTAATGCCCATGCCCCCGAGTTCGGTCGCTACGGCGCGGTCAAAGTCCGCTACGGCAAGGCGCAGAAGGGTTCACCACCGAAGCGACGCACCGTCCTGACGGTCTTCGGTTGGACACCCGAGATGATCGCTGACTGGCTCACCCACGGCCAGCCGTACATGGACGACGACATCGACCTATTCCCGAGCGAGAGAGGTTCTCTCGTCGCCGAGAACACTCTGCTGCGAAGATTCAGGCGGTATTGCAACGATCTCGAACTCTCCGATGGTCTCGATCTACATTCGTTCCGTCGCTCGTACATCACCCATCTCATCGAAGACGGATGGGACGCGAAGTTCGTCCAAGACCAGGCTGGCCACGACTACGCCAGCACCACATCCCTTTACACGGGCGTGTCCAGCGATTTTCGGACCCGGACCCTGCGCCGAGTGCTCGATCGGACCGTCAAGGATGCTCTCTTACTCGGAGAGGAGACATCGTGAAACGCGAAGTCGACTACAACTGGCGGCTCGCCGAACTCATGGCCGCCCACGGGATGCACAACAGCACGGACCTAATCCCCCGCCTTGCCGAACGCGGAATACAGCTGTCGCGCCCCCAGGTCTACCGCGTAGTTCACCAACGACCCGAACGCGTTTCCCTCCAGCTGATGGCGGCGTTGTGCGACATCCTCAGCTGCGGAGTGGAGGATCTTGTGACCGTTACTGCCAACGACGCTCGCACGCGAAAGGCGGCATCCGTGTCAGCACCGCCGCCCAACGTCGTCGCACTCAACAAGTCAGTCCGGCCGAGACGGGCGCGAGTGGTCACCGATGACAACGATTAGGCCTACACCGCGCCAAACAAGGCGCGGACGGCCGCCAGTCACCACCGGCGCTGTGGAGTGCAGCCGGTGTCATCGCATGGCCAACAAGCTGCGGGTCTATTGGCCCGGTGACCAGCTCTGCCACAGCTGCTTCTACACCGCGATGCGCACGCAGGGCATCTGCCCGAACTGCGGACACGAGGGCGTCCTACCAGGCCGCCTAAGCCGTGCCGATCCGCGGCCGGTCTGCCTGACCTGCGCCGGCATCCAAGGCAACTTCACCTGCAAGTCCTGCGGACAAGAGGGCGAGATCTACCGCGCTGGCGATTGCGCCGGATGTGCACTTCGCGACGACCTCTGCCGAATACTCCTCCATCATCCCGCCGATGCGGCCGCCATGGAGACGCTCGTCGAAGTACTCTGCGGCGTGGATCGACCGGAGAGCATCCTCACATGGAAGCGAAACCAACAGGTTCTGGAGCTACTCGGCGGAATCACCTCAGGAGGAATATCTCTCACCCATGAAGGCCTCACTGCAGCAGGTCCTGGACGACACGTCGATCACCTGCGCAGTATTCTCCAACACCACGGCCTACTACCGGAACGCGATGAACACCTCGCGCGCTTCGAAGTTTGGCTTGCCGCCAAACTCGACGCCATCCCCTCGCCAACGGTCCGCGCACCAGCCGAACAATTCGCGACCTGGCACCACCTACGACGTTTAAGAAGCGAGTCCAAGCCTGGCCAGTCTTCCGATGGCTCAAAGCGTTCGGCAAACAGGAAATCACCGAGACAGTCAAGTTCCTCAGCTGGCTCGAGGAGAGACACGGTCGCGCGGTCGCTGAGTGCACGCAGCAAGACGTCGACGAATACCTCGCATCGGGACCGACGACTCGCCACTCGATCCGAACCTTCTTCATCTGGGCCAAGAAGAGCAAGATCAACGTCGCGGTGCAAATCGGCTTCCGGCAGGCCAAGACGTCGCCTGTGGTCACCCAGGAACAACGGCTTGGCTGGCTCAAAGAGCTGCTCTCTGGCGACGCCGAAAGCCTTCCCTATCGGGTCGCTGGCACTCTCTTGCTGCTCTACGCCCAACCCCTCACCAAAATCGCTGCGCTGCAGGCGACCACCGTCGCCCAAGTGGACGGCGAGACGCGGATCGCGCTCGGTCAAGAACCGATCCCGGTCCCCGAGCCATTCGCATCACAACTCAACTACCTCGTCCGCAATCGGCCGAACCTGCGGACAGCGGGCGGAACGATCGGCACACCGTGGCTGTTTCCCAGCAACCGGCCAGGCCGACATCTCGATCCGCAGTCGATCATGATGCGGCTTCGATGGCTGGGCGTCGACTTGCTTGGATCACGGAACACCGCGTTGCAGGAGCTCGTATCCGAGGTGCCCCCTCCCATCCACCCATCGTGCCATCAAGTAACGCCACCCACACGAGTCGGTCAACCCATGCGCAACCGCACTAGCAACTGGGACGGCAACTGCCGTAATAACCTCAGAGAGCCTGGCGGACGCGCGACTGACACCGCCAACAACAATGAGATCATGTGATACTGCCCCTATGTGGCGTGACTTGCGTTGTGTCACAGGGTGATTCGCTTGGATGCGGTTGCGGTCCCCCGCCGAGGTGCATCCTCTTCCGGCGGGCCCTGTAGCTATGTCTGGGTGACGCTGACCTGCGTCCCGGCGACGCCGCCGACGGTGGTCTCGCTGGCGACGCCGTCAGTCACGCGTCGCGTTGAAATGGACGACGGCCCCCGAGCGCACTAGCCGGTCGACTCGCAGCCCGGCATCAGTGAGCCAGCCATGCAGGTCGCCGGCGGTGCCACCGGGGCCGAAGGCGCCGCCGCGCCGGAATGCTGCGATGAGCGCGTCCTGGCGCAACCCGGCGCCGCGGACGGCCGAGCTGCCGACGAGCTGGCCTCCCGGCGCCAGGCAGCGCGTGATCTCCCGGATGGCTGCAGCAGGGTCTGGTAGGCAGTGCAGCCCGTTGAAGGAAAGGCAATGGTCGAACTCGCTGTCGCCGAACGGCATTCGCTCGATGTCGGCTATGGTGAATTCAAGATCGTCAAGGCCCATCGCCGATGCCCGCTGCCGGGCCCGCTCCAACATGTCCGGTGAAATGTCTGCCGCTACATAGCGCACATGCTGGCCCTTGCGCAGCCCGCGCAGCGCGAGGCCGCCGCCACATGGGACGTCCAGCACCGCCGAACCATCCGGCAGGTCGCCGACCGTTCGGATGCTGTCGAACAGCAAGCGGGTGTCAGTTCCCCACATCGCTAGCCCAGCGGGTCTGGCTAGCCATTCCCGCTCAACGCCGAAGTCGTAGACCGCGCCGCCGAGCCTGCCGACGGTTCCGCTCCAGTTCTCGCGCAGATCAGCCATCACCCCACCCTTGTGCGGCGCCGACGGGCTGTCAACGCCTTCCGCATGCCGGGTCGGAACCGATGAGCAGGCCCGCTGCCAGAGAAGCGTCAGGACCTACCACGACCTTCCTGACTGGGCTGACTACCTTCGATAGCCGCCCGCCACCGAATGAGTCGAATACGCCGGATTCGAATAAGCGGCTCTACGGGTAGACGTCGCCGTGTTCATCTGGTGAATCATCCCCACCCAGACCTGCTGCTCGCTGGCTGTTGGACGCTACGGCTCCATAATTGCTGCGTAACAACGCATTTGAGTAATTGGGGCCGATAGATTCTGGTCGTGATGACAGGTCTTTGGCTCGACACGTGTCCTCGCGGTGGGTGGTGGGCACTGCTGCTGCTGCGCAGTCGGATCGGACCCGGCGATTTTAGGGTCATGCCGATGAAGACGACCAAGCAGGTCGCCCTCGGCCGGGTGACCGTGGGCGCAGGAATGGTCACTTGCGTCCGCGTTGGTGTATATGCAACAATGACGGTTATGGTCGTTTCCCCGGTTGACGAGATCGTCCGTGACTGCCTGGCGGTGCGCGTTCGGCTGGTCGGCCGGGCGATGACGGGTCTGTATGACCATGCCCTCGGGATCCACGGTGTAAGCATCGCCCAGGTCAACCTGTTGGCCGCGCTGGGCAAGGTCGGTCCGTGCTCGCCGGCACGGCTGGGTGATGTTTTGCAGCTGGAGAGATCTACGGTCAGCCGCAATCTGAGTCTGTTGCTGAGGCAGGGCTGGATCGAGGCGGTGTCCTCGGATGCCAAGGGGGTGCGGGAGGTCGCGCTGACCTCATCGGGCCGCAAGAAGATCGAAGCCGTCATGCCCGAATGGCGGAGAGCCCAACGAGAGGCCGCACAGCTCCTTGGGGCCGGCGGCGTCAATGCGATCCGAACACTCGCAAGCGGCGTGGGGCACCTACCAGGCGATTAAACCACCGCCGCCACCCGGGTTAACGTCAACTGTTCAGATGTTGTATATACACTAACGAGGAGAATCGAATGAACCGCCCCTTCAAGAACAAGGTCGTTTTGGTTACCGGCGCCTCCCAAGGCATCGGCAAGGCCGTGGCCTTGGCATTCGCCAGGCAAGGAGCCTCGGTGATTATCGCGGCACGGTCGCGCGAGCGACTCGACGAGGTCGCAACGCAGATCCGCGACCTCGGCTGCGAAGCACTGTCGGTGCCGACCGACGTGACCTCGCCCGAGGCGGTGAGCGCGCTGGTCGACAAGGCGATGGACCGATTCGGCAGGATCGACGTGCTGGTGAACAATGCCGGCATCGGAAAGGTGTCTGCCGTCGAGTCACCTACGTTCGGAGACGACGCCCGTCAGACACTGCAAGCGAGCCTGTTCGGAGCGATCAGCGTGACCCAACGCGTGCTCCCAATCCTTCGTCAGCAGGGCTTCGGCTCGGTCGTCAACATGTCCTCGGTGATGGGCCGAAAAGCGTTCGCTCGCTTCGGCTCCTACGCGATCGTGATGCACGCGGTGTCGGCATTTTCAGACGCGCTTCGTCAGGAGTTGGCCGGCACCAACATCGGGGTGTCGGTGATTCATCCAGCGCTCACCGCCACCGATCTGCTGCGGGAGGTCGACGAGGCACAGATGCCTCCGCCGTTCCGCCACATGACTCCGGTGTCGTCTGAGGATGTCGCCCGCGCCGTGGTCAGCGCCGTTCGCCGCGGCAAGCGTCGCGTCGTGCTGCCCCGGACCGCCAACATGCTGCTCCTCGGCGAAGCCTTCTCGCCTCGCATCGGCGACCTGATCGCCTCCGCGTTGACGCACCGCTGGATCGCCTGGGCGGTGGGCATGGGCCGCGGAAAGACCTACCACCAGATCATCTCCAATGGCACCGCCACGGGAGGAGACCGCCGTGTCCACGTCGCCTGAAGTCACCTACACCGAGTTCACCTGCAAACTCATCACAATTCGCACCCAGAAGTCCTTCGAAGACGTCACCGGCGCGCTGGAAGAACTGTTCGCCACGATCGACATCAAGAAGCTGACCGACATGACGGCGGCCGGTGACCAAGCAGGCATCCGCAAGTACGTCGAGGAGATCTCCGGCGATCACAAATTCTCGATCTTCTACCAGCTCGACCAGGGTCCATCACAGCGGCTTGCCGGCTATCCGGTCAACTGCCGCATCTATCTGATCGGCAACCCCGTGATCGTCAACGGGCTCTTCGAGTACGGCGCGATGGCTGGGCTGGGTGCACCTGTGCGGGTCTGCATTTCGCAAACCGACGGCGAGGACGTGCGCATCGACGTCGATGAGCCGACCTCGTTCTTCAGCCAGTTCCCCGAACTGAAGGAATCCAAAATCCCCGCCATCCTCGACAAGGACCTCGTCAATTATCTCGTGGCCTTCGCGTCCTGAAATTCTTGCACTCGTATGTGATCGTGAGGCGGTGCGCGTCGGGGCACCGGGCCAATGCCACAGGCAAACGACGCATGAAACATATCCGCGCACCGAGCATTCAGTGCACGAATGAACAGCGACCACATATAGGTACGCCACATAAGGCCCGAACCAGTCGAATGCGACGGATTTGAATATGCGGCTTTACCAGTAGTAAGTTGGGTATTCGCTATCGTGTTGTACCCCAATATATCTCGCGGCACGCGGGTAAGCCGATAATTTCGCGAGCATGTGTATCGCGCGTTATACCAGCCATATTGAGTCGCTACTGCAGAGCGTGTTGCTGCGACTGGGTTGATTCATCAGATGAATCATCTCGGTGCCGTGGAGAAAAGCCAGCGGGGGGTTCGCAACGGGACCTGCGGGCGCCGGGCGCCACGCCACTCCCCCGCCGGGGGACTGACGGCCAGCGTCTTGCGTTGCGACCCTGGCAGCGCTTGATGCTCCTAAGTCGGTAGGTCGCTTCGGTTGGGGACGATATCTCTAGGACTCACATGAGTTTCCACGACGTCCACCACGACCTGTCTCGCCCCTTCCAGTCGACTGTCGTGGCTACGTTATCTACAGGCGTTCTACGACAGAATTGATGCCAGAAAGTCGTCAGAATGATCGATGGGACGAGTCCATCAGACTCACCATGCCAAGGTGGCGGCGTCGATGCGTGTTGGCGTCTGGGTGTCGCCGACGGCTTGGGGACGAAGGGGAATCGGCGGCGGGGCTTCGGCGCGCCGGCTTTTACCGCGCGTAGGGGTCGCTGATCTCGCGGAGTTGATCCAGGATCTGTTGCAACAGTGTGAAGTTGCGGGTACCCAGGTAGGCCTTCCACTCCGAGTGGATCTCGTCGAGTGTTGCGGTGGCTACCTCGATCGCCCGCCGGCCACGTTGCTCGATCACGATCAATCGGGCGCGGCCATCCGCGGGGTCGGAGACCCGGCGGACATAGCCCAAACGTTCGAGTTGATCGACCAGCACGCCCGCGCTCTGCTTGCTCATTTGCGCCTGTTCAGCGAGGGCTGTGAGGCGCGAACCGTCCGGGGCGATGCGTTGAAACACGCGGCACTGGGCAAGGGTCCAGTCGTCGAATCCGGCATCCTGGAGCGCCCGAAAAATGCGGTCTTCGCTGTACCGGTACGGGATGAACAACGACACCCCTAGATCAATCCGCTGTTCGTCGTCCATGCCGCCCTCGGCTCCATCGCCCACCTGATCCCACGAGACTCACACCTTATGTCACCGCAACCGAGCCCGATCGCCGCCGACCCCTTGCCTCCGAACGGTGATGTTAGTAAGCCGTGCTGACTAGTATAGGAGACAGCTGCGCAGTTTTCTGCTTTCACGCTTGACATTAGTCAGGATAATTGACTATCATCAATCGAGGAGCTGGATGGGTGGTTACCGCGATGCGGGGTCGCTCACCATCACACCCATTCGTCCGTTTCATCCGTTCTATAGAAAGCGAAATATTGTGAAGTTTCTTGTCCTTGGAGCAACCGGCCGTACCGGCGTCCACTTTGTCGAAAAGGCACTCGACCAGGGCCACCAGGTCACCGCCCTCGTTCGGCGGGCCGACGCCACCGTTGACCCGCGCGCTCAAATCGTCAACGGCGACGTTACCGACGCCGCTGCGATCGCCACGGCGGCCCGAGGGCACGACGCGATCATCAGCACGCTCGGAGTCAAACGCGTCCGCGAAACCCCGACGCTGATCACGGACACAGTCCGCGCCGTCATCGCGTCCGCGAAAACTTCGGGTGTTGACCGGTTCGTGATCGTGTCCGCATTCGGAGTCGGCGACTCCCTCGCCAAGGCATCGTTCCTCGCCGGCCTGATATTTCGCACTGCGCTTCGCAAAAAATACAAGGACAAAGCCGCGTCCGAAGGGCTCTTGAAAGCTAGCGGGCTGAAATGGACCCTCGAATACCCCGGGGCCTTAAACGACGGGGTCGGCGGCCGCTACACCGCGATCGCGCTCGAGGATGTCACGACATCGTCGATCCTCCCCTCAACCTCTCGCGAAAACGTCGCCGACTTCCTCCTCCGCTCCGCCGTAGGAAACACCTTCATCCGTCAGATCGCCGTCGTCACCAACACCAAATAGGTCACTCCAGCGTGGGTCCCCATGCGGTGAGCAAGCTCGACCGGCTCGGCAGCCCCGGGCACCTGATCGATATGGCTCGATCTTTCGCTGCTGGCGAATTCGACAGAACTTGATATCGCCGATATCCAATGGCGGTGCAATGCGATTCAATGCCTGCTGGCGTAGGGCGTGCCACGAGGGTGCTGCGTCGGTCGCGGCTGCTTTTTTCGAGCCGGATCAGACCCTCGCGCTCAAGGTCAGTGAGGTTATCGGCGCGGTGAGCAGAGACCTTCGGTTCACGGGGCTCCCGTTAAGGCCTTCCCATGATATGAACGTGCGCCCAAGGCGAGCCGGCCCACATAATGTATGCGCCCGTGGGTTTATGCGTGGTAGGTAGTCCCGAGGTCTTGGGATCAAAAGGCCATAAAATCATCCAATGGGGGCCAATCTTGATAGGCGGACTGGCTTTATCAAACGGATCGGAGTCGCTCCGTTGGGTAGCTCCAGCCAGCATATATTCGATGCCGGGGACGGTAGTTGTCGGCTTTGGCTTGTGCTCTCTGAAATCGTTATCCCACTGCATCGCCGCCTGGTCCGCGCACATCGGCGGCATCCCGATTCCGTTGGGATCGCCTGGCATGCAGGTAAAATCGTTCGTCCCTTGCCGAAGGATCTTCAAGCCACCCTGTCCGTCTGGTTCAGCAACGGTGGCAGTCCTTGTCACGTTGTCGGGACCCGCTGACAACGCTCGAACTATCTCATCGTGCACCGGCTGATCATTCGTCTGGTGCGCTTCGGCTGAATGAATTTTCCCAACAACGGCTCCAATCGCAAAAACCAGAAGAGCTACAGCCGCAATTGCGGCATATCTTCTTCGAACTGTCATCACATTTCCTTTTCTAAATTGTTGCGAGCGTGCTCACGAGCCCGAACGAGCAGGTACATCTACCGCTCGCACTGGCCCGCCAGAACCGGCTGCTCGCCGACGTTTCGTCGGTCTGGGATCGGTGGGGTAGGCGGAGGTGCGAATCGCCGCGACCTCGTTGGTGGCGACCTCGCGGCCGGCATCGTCGATGAACCCGACGTGGACCGCACGGTTGTTCTTGCGCGTCCTTCGCTCGACAGTCGGTCCGGCAGGGCGGGGAAGGTAGGTGTCGCCCCATTGCTGTAGCAACCCTAGAGCGACGTGAAGCTCCTTACCGGCAGGGGTGAGCGTGTACGCGTACCGGGTGCGACTGCCCGGCTCCTGATAGGGCGCCCGGGTCATGACGCCGTAGTCGACCAGTGTGGTGAGCCGGTCGGTGAGGACATCCGGGGCGATGCCCAACGCATCACGGAACTGCGCGAAGCGGGTCACCCCGTCCATCGCTTCGCGCAAGATCAAAAAGGTCCACCGTTCGCCGAGCACACCCAGGCTGCGGGCGAT
>DASXMA010000344.1:0-1513 GCA_036495965.1 Mycobacterium sp. | reverse complement strand
CCGACATCGACCTCATCGAACTCAACGAAGCCTTTGCCGCACAAGCGCTTGCGGTGATGCGGGAATGGAATTTCGGCGCCGCCGACCACGACCGAACCAATGTGCACGGGTCGGGAATCTCACTTGGCCATCCGGTCGGTGCGACCGGCGGCAGGATGCTGGCGTCCCTGGCGCGCGAACTCAATCGCCGCGAGGCGCGCTACGGGCTGGAGACCATGTGCATCGGCGGCGGCCAGGGGCTTGCCGCGGTCTTCGAACGGGTCGCGACGACGTGAACGAGTTGCCGCTGAGCGGCCTTACCGTCGTGGAGGTGTCGAGTTTCGTCGCCGCACCGCTGTGTGGCATGACGCTGGGCCAGCTTGGCGCGCAGGTGATCCGCGTCGATCCGATCGGCGGTGCCTCCGACGTCCAGCGGTGGCCACTGGCAGCGGGCGGCACGTCGATCTACTGGACCGGACTGAACAAGGGAAAGCGTTCGGCCACCATCGATCTGCGCTCGATCGACGGTCAAGAGCTGGTCCAGCGGCTGATCGTTGAGGGCGACGGCATCGTCGTCACCAACGCCGCAGGTCTGTCCTGGCTGAGCCATGATCGCGTGGCCGCCAAACGTTCCGACGTGATCCATGTTCAGCTCCTCGGGCGTGGTGACGGTTCCACCGGAGTGGACTACACCGTGAACGCCGGTATCGGATTCCCGCTCGTCACCGGCCCGGCCAATCATGCCGGTCCGATAAACCACGTATTGCCGGCTTGGGATGTGTGCTGCGGCTTGTACGCCGCGCTGGCCGTCGTCAGCGCCGTCCGCCGCCGCGACCAGTCCGGGGTGGGTGCGCGCATCAGCTTGGCGCTCGAGGATGTCGCGCTGGCCACGGCGGGAAATTTGGGACTGCTGACCGAGCCGCAGGTGAATGCGACCCAACGCCAACGTTTGGGCAACGCCATCTACGGCCAGTACGGCCAGGACTTCACCAGTCGTGACGGAGTCGCGTTCATGGTTGTCACGTTGACTAAACGGCACTTTCGCGATCTGGTCGAGGTGACGGGCACGAGCGCTGCGGTATCGGCGCTCGCCGAGGCTCTGGGCGTGGACTTCGCCAGTGAAGGGGACCGTTACCGGTACCGCGACGTGCTCTCCGGCCTGTTCGCCACCTGGTTCGCCGATCACACGGCCAAGCAGATCACTGCGGCGTTGTCGGACACCACCGTGCTGTTCGAGCGGTACCGCACCTTCGCGGAGGTCGCGGAAGACCCCAAGGTGACTGCTAATCCGCTCTTCTCGCGGTTGCACCAACCCGGTGTCGGAGACTACTTCGCTCCCGGCATGCCGGCCTCGTTCGATGGCACACATCCCGCCTGTGCACCGGCGCCCGCCCTGGGACAAGACACCGCCGATCTGCTCGTGCAGTACTTGGGATTGACGACCGCCGACATCGAGCGCTTGACGAGCGCGAAAACTATCGCCTGTTGAGATAGGCGCAAGGGAAGGACAGTGCATGACGAAACTCGCGCAGAC
>DASXMA010000343.1:0-4931 GCA_036495965.1 Mycobacterium sp. | reverse complement strand
GGCCGCCTTCGAACGGCTCGAACAAGGTCCCCCGCCTCCACAGGAAGCGGGGGACCTTGTGCTTGGGCAGAAGAAAAAGACCGCCGCTGGATCCCCTCACTCCAGCGGCGGTCCTTCTCGTACGCCCGTCAGTGGCCGCTGACAGGCGGTCGACTATGGGATACCCCGCGTTGCCGTCGGGGTCGGGTGGTCAGACCACAACACGGGGCTATCCGTCAATTCGGATACCCGAACGACGGTGTTACTAATCGACTGTTCCGAAATCCTCTACGCGGCCAGCCGAACTCGAACACCGGTTTAGGGGACGGGTCAGGCCTCCAAAATCGCGGCGACGCCCTGGCCGCCGGCGGCGCAGATCGAAATCAGTGCCCTGCCGCTCCCGCTGCCGTTCGCCTTCTTCTCGGCAAGCTGCTTGGCCGCCTGAGCGAGAATCCGCCCACCGGTGGCTGCAAACGGGTGGCCGGCGGCCAATGACGAGCCGTTGACATTGAGCTTGGAGCGATCGATTGACCCAAGGGCGGCGTCGAGGCCCAGCCGCTCCTTGCAGTACTCTTCGGACTCCCACGCGTTCAGATGCGTCAGCACCACCGAGGCGAACGCCTCATGGATTTCGTAGAAGTCGAAGTCCTGCAAGCTCAGCCCGTTGCGGGCCAGCAGCCGGGGCACCGCATACGTGGGCGCCATCAGCAGGCCGTCACGTCCGTTGACGTAGTCGACCGCGGCGGTCTCGGCGTCCACCAAGTAGGCCAGCGGAGGTAACGAATGCTCGTCGGCCCACTGTTCGCTGGCCAGCAAGGCGACCGAGGCACCGTCGGTCAGCGGAGTCGAATTGCCCGCCGTCATCGTCGCGTCACCGGACTTCACCCCGAAAACCGGGCGCAGCGTGGCCAGCTTTTCAACGCTGGCCTCAGGCCGCAGATTGTCGTCCCGGTACAACCCTAGAAACGGCATGACCAGGTCGTCGAAGAAGCCACGGTCATAGGCGTCGGCCATGTTGCGATGGCTGGCGACTGCCAGCTCGTCCTGGTCGACGCGTTTGATCCCCATTTGCTTGGCGGTGATGGCGGCGTGCTCGCCCATCGACAGCCCGGTGCGCGGCTCACTGTTGGCCGGGATCTCGATGCCAAGGGTGGCGGGCAGCATGCCCACCAGCTTCAGTCGTTGGACGTTGGACTTGGAGCGGCGCAACTTCAGCAAGGTGCGACGCAGGTTGTCGCCCAGGCCGATCGGCGGGTCGGAGGTGGTGTCCACGCCGCCGGCGGCGGCGACGTCGTATCGGCCCGCCGCGATGCCGTCGGCCGCCGCGATCGCCGCCTGCAGGCCAGTACCGCAGGCTTGCTGAATATCGAACGCGGGCGTGTACGACGACAGCTCGGAACCCAGCACGCATTCGCGCGTCAGGTTGAAGTCGCGGCTGTGCTTGAGCACGGCGCCGCCGACCACCACGCCCAGTCGCTGACCGGTCAGTCCGAACCGGTCCACCAGCCCACCCAGAGCGGCGGTGAACATATCTTGGTTGGATGCCTCCGCGTAGGCGCCGTCCGATCTCGCGAACGGGATGCGATTGCCGCCCAGCACGGCGACTCGTCGCCTGGACTCAGAACTTGCAGTGGCCACGTTTATCTCCGGTTATCAGTTTGGGGTCGGCCGTCGAGGGCCATACTACCCATTGTTCTTACTCTCCTTACTCTGAAGTAAGTTCGTCCTCGATACGGTTGGCCTGTACGGCACTCTCGACCTAGAAAGAAAACGGAAGGCAGCTCAGTGGCTCCCACTCGTTCGTCCGATCTGTTCTCGCAGATTGTCAACTCCGGCCCCGGATCGTTCGTGGCGAAGCAGCTTGGTGTCCCGCAACCCGAGCCCCTGCGCCGGTATCGGCCCGGTGATCCGCCACTGGCCGGATCCCTGCTGATCGGAGGTGAGGGCAGGGTTGTCGAGCCGCTGCGTGCGGCACTGGAAAAGGACTACGACCTGGTGGGCAACAACCTGGGCGGCCGCTGGGCCGACCAGTTCGGCGGGCTGGTTTTCGACGCCACCGGCATCACGGCACCGGCCGGACTCAAGGCGCTGCACGACTTCTTCACACCGCTGCTGCGCAACCTGGGCCGCTGCGCGCGCGTCGTGGTCGTCGGCACCACGCCCGACTTGGCGGTAAGCACCGACGAGCGGATCGCGCAGCGCGCGCTGGAGGGCTTCACCCGCTCGCTGGGCAAGGAAGTGCGCCACGGCACCACCGTCGCGCTGGTGTACCTGTCGCCGGACGCCAAGCCGGCCGCGACGGGCCTGGAATCCACACTGCGGTTCATCCTGTCGGCCAAGTCGGCCTACGTCGACGGGCAGGTCTTCTACATCGGTGCGGCCGACTCCACGCCACCGGCCGACTGGGACCGGCCACTGGACGGCAAGGTCGCCATCGTGACCGGCGCCGCCCGTGGAATCGGTGCGACGATCGCCGACGTGTTCGCCCGCGACGGCGCCCGCGTGATCGCGATCGATGTGGAGTCCGCCGCCGAGACCCTGGCCGAAACCGCCAGCCGGGTCGGCGGCACCGCGTTGTGGCTCGATGTCACCGCTGACGATGCTGTCGACAAGATCACCGAGCACCTGCGCGACCACTACGCGGGACACGCGGACATCTTGGTCAACAACGCCGGTATCACCCGCGACAAGCTGTTGGCCAACATGGATGATGCCCGGTGGGACGCCGTCTTGGCCGTCAATCTTCTTGCCCCGCAACGGCTTACCCAAGGGTTGATCGGCAACGGCAGCATTGGCGAAGGGGGGCGGGTGATCGGCTTGTCATCGATGGCCGGCATTGCGGGCAACCGCGGGCAGACGAACTACGCCACCACGAAGGCCGGGATGATCGGGCTCACCCAGGCGCTGGCACCGGGACTCCACGACAAGGGCATCACGATCAACGCCGTCGCACCGGGATTCATCGAAACCCAGATGACGGCCGCCATCCCGCTGGCCACCCGCGAGGTGGGCCGCCGAATGAACTCGCTGCTGCAGGGTGGGCAGCCGGTCGACGTCGCCGAGACGATCGCCTACTTCGCCGGTCCGGCGTCAAACGCAGTGACCGGCAACGTGATTCGGGTCTGCGGCCAGGCCATGCTGGGCGCTTGAGTTCGGCGACGATGCGGGCCGCAAGGGCCCGCTGAGGAGGCGGACAATTCAGCCAGAGTTCGAGGAGACGCGATGAACCAGCCAAGCGGCCTGAGAAACATGCTGCGCGCAGCGGCCGGGGCATTACCGTTGGTGTCCCGCTCCGACCAGCTGCCCAGCCGCACGGTGACCGTCGAGGAATTACCGATCGACCAGACCAACGTGGCCGAGTACGCGGGAGTCACCGGCCTGCGCTACGGCAACAACGTTCCGCTGACCTACCCGTTTGCGTTGACCTTTCCCGCCATGATGTCGCTGGTGACTGGTTTCGACTTTCCTTTCGCCGCAATGGGATCGGTGCACACCGAGAATCAGATCACGCAGTACCGGCCCATCGCGGTCACCGATACCGTCGGTGTGCACGTGCATGCCGAAAACCTGCGCGAGCACCGCAAGGGTCTGCTGGTCGACCTGGTGACCGACGTCAGTGTCGGCAACGAGACCGCCTGGCACCAGGTGACGACCTTCCTGCACCAGCAGCGCACCAGCTTGTCCGACGAGCCGAAGCCGCCGTCACAGAAGCAGGCCAAGCTTCCTCCGCCCAGCACGGTGCTACGGATCACCCCCGCTCAGATCCGGCGCTACGCTGTCGTCGGCGGAGATCACAACCCGATCCACACCAACCCGATCGCCGCTAAGCTGTTCGGATTCCCGACCGTCATCGCGCACGGGATGTTCAGTGCCGCAGCGGTATTGCCCAACATCGAAGCTCGGTTTCCCGATGCGGTGACGTATTCGGTGCGGTTCGGCAAGCCGGTTGTGCTGCCCGCCACCACGGGCCTTTACATCGACGATGGCGACACGGGTGCGGCCGGCTGGGACGTCTCGTTACGCAACATCGCCAAGGGATACCCGCACCTGACCGGTACGGTCCGCGCGCTCTAGCCGGCATCCGTTGGGCCGCGGCCCGCGACAAGTACTTTCAACCCGTATGCGCTGCACGCGGTCAGCAGGAAAACGAGGAAAAGCCAGACCGGGGGCCGGGCGAGTTCCCAGACAAATATCGACGCCCAGATGGGTGAGCCCTGGGTGACCGCGAGCACGCCTGCGGCGCCGCTCAGCGAGACCGCCGGCACGTGCAGGTGTGTCCCAGCCAACCAATTGATCGTCAGCACCAGGACCGACCCCGCTGCCGCGCCGGTGGCCAGCGACGGTGTGAGCATTCCGCCGGCACCGCCGGCGCGCAGGTACAAAGCGGTCAGCAGCGGTTTCAGGACCAGGATCGTGGCCGCGGCTGACAGCGTCATCCCGCTGGCCAGGCTGACGGTCAGGATGCTTCGGCCGTTGCCGGGCAACTCGGGCCACCAGTGCGAGCAGATACCCGTCACCAAGCCCGCCGCGGCGAGCGCGGGGATGAGCACCCAGGTCCGCATCAGGCGGGCCGGGCGCGCCGCGGCCATGATTCGGTTGAAGGCCAACCCCACCGCAAGCGCCAGCGGCGCCATCAACAGCCCGTGCGCGGTCACCAGATACGTCGACTCCGCGATCGGCCACTCGAGGTTGGGTTGATCGCCGGTGACGGCCGAGCCGATCGCGACGGCCAGGCTGGAGGTGAGAAAGGCCGCGCCCACCGCTCGCGGATGCCAGGTGTTCAGCATGATCCGCACCGAGAACAACGCACCGGCCAGCGGAACGGCATAGACGGCACCCAGTCCCGCCCCAGCCGCGCACGCCAGCAAGATCTCGCGGTCGCGGCTGGACAGCCGCTTCAGCCACCCGGTGCCCAAATCGCCCAGGGCCGCTGCAAATTGGCGTGGAGCTCC
>DASXMA010000342.1:0-3067 GCA_036495965.1 Mycobacterium sp. | reverse complement strand
GCGGTCATGGTGCGAGACCTGGAATACATCTACTGTCCCTGGCACCAATGGGGTTTCGAGCTGGCGACCGGCACGACGGCCGTCAAGCCGGAATGGAGCATCCGCACCTATCCGGTGCGTGTCGTCGGCAACGACGTTCTGGTAATGGCGTAACTACAGGAGAATCGCGTGGCTGCTATCGAGGTGAACGGCGGAAACGTTGTCTACGAAGTCCTCGGTGACTCAGGCGATCTCATTGCCCTGACGCCGGGCGGCCGGTTCAGCAAGGAGATCGACGGCCTGCGCCCGCTGGCCGACGCCCTGGTCGCCGGCGGCTATCGGGTGCTGCTCTGGGACCGGCCCAACTGCGGTGCCTCCGATGTGCAGTTCTACGGGCAGAGCGAGTCGCACATGCGTGCCGAGACCCTGAAGCTCCTGCTGGGCGAGCTCGGTGTCGAGCGGTGTATCCTCGCCGGCGGTTCCGGCGGCGCAAGGGATTCCATGCTGACCACGATGCTCTACCCCGAACTCGTCGAGAAGCTGGTGGTGTGGAACATCGTCGGCGGCATCTACGGCACCTTCGTGCTCGGTTCCTTCTACATCGTCCCAAGCATTCTCGCGGTGCGGGGCACCGGAATGGACGGCGTCGTAAAGGTGCAGGAATGGCGCGAGCGTATCGAGGAAAACCCGGCCAACAAGCAGCGGTTCCTCGACTTCGACAAGGACGAGTTCCTCAAGGTGATGCTGCGCTGGCTCAACGCCTTCGTGTCCAAGCCCGGCCAGACCATTCCCGGTGTCCCCGACGAAATGTTCGACCGAATCCAGGTCCCCACCTTGATCATTCGTGGCGGCGAGAACGACATGGATCACCCCAAACGAACATCGTTGGAAGTCAGCTGCCTGATCAAAGGATCGAAACTCATCGACCCGCCCTGGCCCGAGGATGCCTGGGAGCGCGCGTCCGAAGAACGTGCCGCGGGAAAGGTACAGCGCTTCAACATGTTTGACACCTGGGTGCAAGCGGCACCGGCGATCCTAGAATTCCTGGGCCGCTAATGCGTTTACTCGGTGCCTCAAACAGTACGAATGTGGACCTCACAGTTGAGCGACGCCTCCAGGGCCGTGTGGATCCGGCTCTCCGGGACACGCTCGAGGTCGTCTTCACGCAGCGTCACGTACACGACATCGAATCCGTCATCGCCGGGCGCGCGGACGATCTCGCCGGTGAGCCCGAACGCCGACAACACGCCGAGCGCGTCCTCGTCGGTTCCCCTGCTGACGAAGGTCACTACGCCTGGTGCCGGAGTAATACTGAACGCCTTGGCGCACAAGCCAATCGCGGTTTGCTTTGCTACGTCGACATCGTCACCGGCAATGAGCAACTGGACCTCGCGACGGCTGACCGGCATGTCCACAACATTGTTTTCGACGACGCCGGCACCGATCTCGTCGCTGAGCGCGAGGAGCACCTCCATGCCCTCTGCTAATTGCGCAGGCGTGAGCACACTTCCCGGGTCGACGTTCACGCGCACCACCGCAGTCCGCATGTGCGCAAGCCTAACTGCAACGGGGACGAGCTAGCCTTGAACACCACCCACCCCACCACCGCCGCCTCAGTCATCACGGTCGCCACCTCGCCCGGGTGCACGCCCCGGCTGCTGGGCGAGCAACCCGGCCAAGCCCGGGAGGATTTCGCGTCGTATCAGAGGCTCGGCGGTTACCGCCCGCTTGCCGACGCCGACGAATTGCTCGGCGAGGTCGAGTCCAGTGGACTGGTCGGGCGCGGCGGTGCGGCCTTTCCGCTGGCGGTGAAGTTGCGTGCGGTGCGCGACAACGGGCGCGTTGCCGGTGGCACGGTCGTCGTCGCCAATGGCGAAGAGGGAGAACCGGCTTCGGTCAAGGACCGATGGCTGCTGCGCAACCGTCCGCACGCGATTCTGGACGGACTGCGATTGGCCGCGGCGATCATAGCCGCCGACCACGCCTACGTGTACGTGTCCGACCCGGAATCGGCGCACAGCGTCGAAGCCGCGCTGAGCGAACTCGACCCCGACGCGCTCGGCGGCGTCACGGTCGACCTGATAACGGTGCAGCCCGGCTACGTCGCCGGCGAGGAAACCGCAGCGGTTCGCATGATCAACGGCGGCCCGGCCAAGCCGACGGACAAGCCGCCGCGCCCATTCGAGGCGGGCGTGGCCGGGCGACCCACGCTGGTGAGCAATGTCGAGACGCTGGCCAATCTGCCTTACCTGCAGCGCCACGGCTCGGCCAAGTTCCGCTCGCAGGGCACGTCGCTGTCCTCGGGTACCTTCCTGGCCACGATCACCGGCGCCGGCCGACCTCCAGTTCTCTATGAACTCCCGCACGGCTTGCCGTTCACCGAACTGCTTGCGCTGCATGGTATTTCGCCTGACCAAGTGCGGGGAGCGCTATTTGGCGGCTATTTCGCCGGCTTCCTGAATCGCGACGTGCTGGAGACCACGTTGGACCACGAGACGATGCGTAAGTTCGGCAGCGGTCTGGGCTGCGGCGCGATCTCGCTGATCACCGACGATTGCCCGGTTGCGGTGGCGGCATCGGTGCTGGCTTATTTCGATCGGGAAAACGCCGGGCAGTGCGGGTCGTGTTTCAACGGAACAGCCGCGATGGCCGCCGCGGCCGGGGCGTTGCGCGATGGCGCCGCAACGACGGAAGACGTGGACCGATTGCGCCGCTGGTCGGTGGTGCTGCGCGGACGAGGCGCCTGCGCGACGCTGGACGCCGCCACCAATGTCGCCGCCAGCCTGCTCGACCAGTTCCCGGACGACGTGGCGCGACATCTCGAGGATGGTTGCCCCGACTGCCGTAACGACCCATTCCGCTTCGACCGTCCCTACGAGGCGGAAGCTGTGAGGCAAGCATGAAAATCCGTTTGGACCGCACCGTTTGCGACGGCTTCGGCATCTGCGCCAAGCACGCGCCGGGATACTTCTCACTGGACGACTGGGGCTACGCATCGCTCATCGGCGATGGCACCGTGACCGAGGCGGACCGCGACGCGGTCATGCGCGCACTGTTCGACTGCCCGGTGCACGCTATAACCGAGATC
>DASXMA010000341.1:0-29838 GCA_036495965.1 Mycobacterium sp. | reverse complement strand
GGATCGGCCGAGTTATCGGTTGGAACACCTGCTCAGCTTCGCCTACAACGGGCTCGGCCGGGCGCGCAACACCGTCACCAACGCGCTGAACGGTGTCTGGCTCGGGCACCCGGTTCATCCGCCGCTGGCGTCGCTGACGAGCGGAGCGCTCGGTACGACGGTGGCGCTGGACGCTCTCAGTCTGCTGCCCGGCCAGCCGGCCACCGAGGTCCGCGACGCATCGCGGTTTGCTTCCCGCGCGCTCGGTGTCGGAATCCTCGCGAGCATCGGCTCGGCAATCACCGGCGCCACCGACTGGCAGCACGCCCACGAGGAGGACCGCCGGGTGGGGCTGGTGCATGGCGTGGTGAACATGGTGGCCACCGCGCTCTACGCGCAGTCCTGGTGGGACCGCCGTCGCGGCCGGCATGGCCGCGGGATCGTCCTGACTGCGCTGGGCTACGGCCTCACGGTCGGCAGCAGCTACCTTGGCGGAGCCTTGGTGTTCGACTCCGGCATCGGAATCGACCAGTCGGGCCAACGGCTGCGCACCACCGAGTGGACGCCCGTGCTGTCCGCGAGCTCGTTGAACGGAAAGCCGGTGCGGGTTGAGGTCGACGGGGTGGGACTGGTGGTCTGCCAGACCAAGCCCGGCGAGGTGTCGGCCTTCGGTGAGTTCTGTCCGCACTTGGCGGCTCCGATGGCCGACGGCTGGCTCGATCGTGGCCGCCTCGTGTGTCCATGGCACGGCTCGTGGTTCGCGGCCGAGTCGGGAGAGGTTTTACGTGGCCCGTCGGCGGCTCCGCTGCCGTGTTACGAGGCCAGGTTGGTCAACGGAATGGTCGAAGTCCGGGGTGAGGAGCAGCGACTCGCCGGCGCGGCGAGAAAGAGTAGGAAAGGAATCGCCAAGTGAACGCGTACGACGTGTTGAAAGATCACCACGTTGTGATCAAGGGCCTCGGTCGCAAGATCAGCGAAGCACCGGTGAACAGCGAAGAGCGGCATGCCCTTTTCGACGAGATGCTGGTCGAACTCGACATCCACTTCCGCATCGAGGACGACTTGTACTACCCGGCGCTGGGGGCGGCCACCAAGCTGATCGCGGTGGCCCATGCCGAGCATCGGCAGGTGATCGACCAGCTTTCGGTGCTGCTCAAAACCCCGCAGACCGCGCCGGGATATGAAGACGAATGGAACTCCTTCAAGACCGTGCTGGAGGCGCACGCCGATGAAGAGGAGCGCGACATGATTCCCGCTCCTCCGGAGGTGAAGATCACCGAGACCCAGCTCGAGGAGCTGGGCAACAAGATGGCCGCCAAGATCGACCAATACCGCGGCTCCGCACTGCACAAATTGCGCACCAAGGGCCGCGCGGCGCTGGTACGCGCTCTGTAGCGCGGTCAGCGGCGACCGGGGCGTCCACGCGCCTGGCGGGTCAGTCTGCCGGGCGAGGGTAGCGTCACGGCTCATGAACGCCGAGGGCGCCGCGTCGCAGGCTGACATCACGGCGGAGATCGCCTGCATCGCGGCCGGCTACCAGCGCGCGGGCGGCGGACCTGGCCACCAGACGCAGCCGCGCCTGGACTACTCGCCGTACCGCAGCAGCACACTGCGCCATCCGAAACAACCTCTGCTGGTTGTTGATCCCGAGGAGGTCGAACGCTGGGCGCCGTGCTTCGGCCGCCAGGACGTCGACCCCGTCGACGCTGACCTGACGGCCGGCCATCCGGGCGAGCCGATCGGCGAGCGCGTCATCGTGACCGGGCGGGTGCTCGACGATTCCGGTGCGCCGGTGGCCGGCCAGCTGATCGAGATCTGGCAAGCCAACGCCAGCGGTCGCTACCGCCACCAACTCGACCGGCACCCGGCTCCGCTCGACCCGAACTTCACCGGCACCGGTCGCTGCCTGACCGGTCCGGACGGGTCATACCGCTTTCTCACCGTCAAACCCGGACCTTATCCGTGGCGCAATCACAGCAATGCCTGGCGCCCGGCGCATATCCACTTCTCGGTCTTTGGCACCGCATTCACGCAGCGCCTGGTCACCCAGATGTACTTCCCGGGTGACCCGATGTTCCATCTGGATCCGATTTTCCAGTCAGTTCTGGATCCTGTTGCGCGCCAACGGTTGATCGCCAACTACGACCACGACCTCACCCAGCCGGAATTTGCGACTGGATACCGGTGGGACATCGTGGTCTCCGGAAGCCGCCGAACCTGGACTGAAGACGGCGACATTGTCTGAATTTAGGCCTGAATTTAGGGCTGAATTGGCTCACACCCCAGGGCAAACCGTGGGTCCATACTTCGGCATGGCTTTGCCGTACCCCGGTGACAGCGACTTGGTCGACACTGCACATCCGCAAGCCGTGCGGTTACACGGCACCGTGTACGACGGCGCGGGCGTCGCGGTCCCGGACGCATTGGTCGAACTCTGGCAGCCCGATAGCGCCGGCCGCATTCCGCGGCAGCCCGGCTCGCTGCGGCGTGACGGGACCGGGTTTACCGGATGGGGGCGCGCCGCGACCGATGCTGCCGGGCATTACGCCTTCACCACGCTGGTGCCCGATTCGGCGAGCGGCGGCCGACCGCCGTTCTTCGCCATCGTCGTCTTCGCCCGGGGCCTGTTGAACCGGTTATTCACCCGCGCCTACCTGCCCGACGCAGACTTGGACGCCGATCCGCTATTGAGCACAATCGATGTCGACCGGCGGGCCGCCTTGCTGTGTGTTGCCGAAAGCGATTCCGGCCGAGCGGGTTACCGCTTCGACATCCACCTGCAGGGTCCGAAAGAGACGGTGTTTCTGGCGTACCGGGACGATGGGCGATGACAAATCTGTTGTGGCCGGGAGACCATCGGGCCGGCGAGCACATGACGGATTGGGCGCTGCTGCGGTCGATGGTTGCGATGGAGTCCGCCTGGTTGGCCGCCCTGGCCGAGGCCGGCCTGGCACCCGCCGACTGCGCACATGCGAACCTGTCGCACCTGGTGAATCCCACCGATTGCGAGCTGCTCGCATTCACCGCCGAAGACGGGGGCAACCCGATCATCGGCCTGGTCGAGTTGCTGCGCCAGCGATCCGTTCCGGCTATCGCGCCTTGGATCCACCGCGGACTCACCAGCCAAGACGTTCTGGACACCAGCCTGATGCTGGCCGCGCGCGCCGTCGCGGATGCGGTTATAGCGCAGCTGACACAACAGATTTCAGCACTGTCAACACTTGCGAGAGCTCATCGGGCCACTCCGATGGTGGCCCGTACCCTCACCCAGTACGCCGCGCCCACCACGTTCGGCGCCAAGGCGGCCAGGTGGCTGGACGGTGTCGTCGATGCGTGCGGGCGGCTGCGCGCGCTGGTCACCCCGATCCAGCTCGGTGGCGCCGTCGGGACACGTTCCGCCACTATGGAATTAGCAACGTTGCTCATCGACGCGGACGACCCCGCAGCTGTTGCGGATCGCCTAGTGCTCAGCACGGCAACCACTTTGGGCCTAGCGGTCCGACTGCCCTGGCACACGACGCGAACGCCGGTCACCGCGGCTGCGGATGCCCTCGTCGGGTGCAGCGACTGCTGGGGCCGCATCGCCTCGGATGTCGTCACCCTGGGTCGCCCGGAGATCGCCGAACTCAGCGAGCCGGCCACCGAAAAGCGGGGCGGGTCCTCGTCAATGCCACACAAGCGCAATCCGGTGTTGTCCATTTTGATACGGCGGACTGCCATGTCGGCACCGCAACTGGCCGCGACCCTGCACACCGCCGCTGCGGTGGCCAACGACGAACGCCCCGACGGCTCATGGCATGCCGAGTGGGATACCCTGCGGATGCTGGCGCGGCGGACCGTCGTCGCGGGTTCCCAGTGCGCTGAGTTGCTGGCGGGCCTGGAGGTTCATCCCACGCAGATGGCCAAAAACCTCGGTGCGACAGATGTTCTGGGTGAACAGCGTGCAATCGCCGAACTGGCGGGGAAACCCGCGTCGCCAACCTACTTTGGTGCCGTCGACGGGTTGATCGACGGGAGCCTGGCTCGCGCCGAGCGGATACTACGTGGCAGTTGACGCCTTACCGTCTTGGTAGATGCTGGCCAGCCAGATGTGCGCCAGCGTGTCGATCACCCGGTCTTCGGGTATCGCCCGTTCTTCGGCGGTGAACGTCGCTGCCATCACTCGCTCGCTCAACATGTTCAACGCTACCGAAAGATCCTCGGCCGGAACGATTTCCGGTGCGGCGCCGCGCTGGCGCTCCGCCTTGATCGCCGCCGTGGTGGACGAAACCCACCTGTGCATGAGCGTCGACCACACCTGCTGCACCTCGGGGTTCGTGGCCTTGGCCGCCGCGCCGGCCACGGCGACCGCTCGGTGAGACCCGGACATCTCGAAGAACGCCTCGATACGGGCCCGCCAAACGGTCGCCGGGTCGCCGGACACGCTACCGCTGAGCGCCGTGAGGGCTGCGTGTGCCCTGCTGTTCACCTGGTCTAACAGCGACAGCAACACCGCGTTTTTCGACGGGAAGTAGAAGTAAAAGGTGGGACGAGAGATGCCCGCGCCTTTTGCTAGGTCGTCCACGGAGAAGTCAGCCAGGGGCCGCTCCGCGAGGAGTCGCTCCGCGGTGGCCAAGATCGCCCGCTGGCGATCGTCGCCGACGAGACGCGTGGAACGACGCCCGCGGGAGGCGTGCACGTATTCGGTTCGCGTCGGGAGGTCGCGCACAGCTAACTACCTTATGGAAGCGTCGATGATTGTCAATGAAACTGTTGATGAACACCTACAGCTCGTTGATGAGGTTAGATGTTGTGTTGAACGCTGTCGACGGTAGTGCCGACTTAAATCGGCCGTTAACCTTGTGGCAAACTATGAGCGAACGGGCGGCTCCGGCTTACGAGCGACGATGGCGACAGCGGTCAATCGTTCACGATGCTTGCGAAACGTGCGGCGCATGGTGAGCACTCGCTTGCGGGCATCGCGATTGCTGAGCACGTTTTTGGCGAAGCGCAGCGCTCCGGTAAACCGTTCGTCGGCGATCACCCGTCGCGGTTGCAACAGCGCCATCGGCGCGGTCGCGACCTGCTCGACCACCAGCCCGTGGTCTGCCAGCAGTCCCGACCATTCCGCAATGGTCAGCGGGCGCGCGTTCACCTTGATCGCACGGGCAAGCGACTGTCGGATGTCGGCGCTGATGTCCTCGGCGACGGTGTCCGGCGTAAGCGCGAGCTCGTGGATTGCATAGCGGCCGTGCGGCCTCAGCACTCGTGCTGCCTCACCTACTATGGCGTGCTTGGCAGCATCGCCCTGCATGGTCAGCATCGCCTCTCCGACAACGACATCGGTGCTGGCGTCGGGCAATCCGGTGGCGGCCGCATCGGTGACCCGGACGGCCCCATTGCCGGACCCGAGTTCGGTCAGCACCCCGCGAACCACGTTGGCAGCGTCGGGATCGCTTTCGGCGCCGATGTAGGACCGCGGGCTTCGGGCCAGAATCTCGGCGGCGGTGCGGCCCAGGCCCGGCGCCAGCTCGAGCACATCGGCGTCGGTCAACTCGGCGTGGGCCAGCAGTGTGCGGGTGAGCTCGACACCGCCCGGGCGAAGCACTCGTTTGCCCAGCCGCGCCAACAGCCAGTGGCCCGCGACGCTGTCGTCGGCACGATTCGAGGACGGCATGGGCTGCCGCGAACCTGCCCGCTGCCGGATCATCAAACTGCCTGCCGCGCAGTGGATTCCAGCACGTTGGCCAGGATTCAGGACAGTGGGGTGGAGGTGAGCTTATTGATCCGGATCCGCCACACCTTGGGACCCTTTTCGACGTACTCCCAGCCGTAGCTGCCCGGATGATCGGCGTCGAATTCCGCGCGCAGGTGCTTGGGGTCGTGGTTGTTCACCAAGACGAACGACTGGCCGACCGCCAGCGCGGCGTAGGTCGCGAAGATCGTCGGGTGCTTGTCTGGCTTATGCAGCCGCCGAACGTCAAGTTCGTTGTCGGCCATGCATTCTCTCGTTCCGTATGGTTTTCACAACTTGTCTTGTGTAAACTCTAGCGCATGACATACGTAATCGGGAAGCCATGCATCGATGTGATGGATCGATCTTGCGTCGAGGAGTGCCCGGTGGACTGCATCTACGAGGGCGGCCGAGCGCTCTACATCCATCCCGACGAATGCGTGGATTGTGGCGCGTGCGAGCCGGTATGTCCGGTCGATGCGATTTACTACGAAGACGACCTGCCCGAGGAGCTGAAGCCCTACTTGGCCGACAATGACGCGTTCTTCACCGAAACCCTGCCGGGCCGCGACGGACCGCTGGGATCCCCGGGTGGAGCTGCCAAGATAGGTCCACTCGGCGTCGACACACCTCTGGTGGCCGCTCAGCCGGGCACTGACGACTCTGAAGGAACGTGAGCCACCTTGAGTTCGCAGGTCACGTCAATCGGGGAATCGGCAAGTCGCCGCCGGGAGGTGCTGCGGGTACTGCGAGCGTCGCCGGATCCGATGAGCATCGTCGCGATCGCCGATGTGCTGGGTGTGCATCCCAACACCGTCCGCTTTCACCTCGACAGCCTCGTCGGTGACGGTCAGGTGGAACAGGTCGAGCCGGGCCGCAAAGGGCCGGGCCGGCCTCCGCTGATGTTCCAGGCGGTGCGGCAGATGGATCGCGGTGGGACGCGGCACTATCGGTTGCTCGCCGAAATACTGACCACGGCTTTCGCCGCTGAGCGCGATCCGCGCGCCAAGGCGCTGGCCGCCGGGCGGGCGTGGGGACGGAAGCTGGAATTCGTGCCGGCGGATGCCGCCGGCGCCGAGGACGCCATCGACCACCTCGTCGAGGTGCTCGACGATCTCGGCTTTGCCCCTGAGCGCCGGACAGCCGACGGGGAGCAACAGGTCGGCCTGCGGCACTGCCCGTTTCTCGAACTCGCCGAAAACCGGACCAACGTCATCTGCCCGCTGCACCTCGGGCTCATGCAAGGAGCCTTGGAAACCTGGCGAGCCCCGGTTGCCGTCGAGCGGCTCGACGAATTCGTCGAACCGGATCTGTGCGTGGCTCACCTGAAGTTGCAAACGGCTGCGAAGTGAGCACCGGACCGGCGATCGCCGTCGCTGTCACCTTCGTTTGGCTTGGCATGGTGCTGGCTATCTCGTTTTTGGAAGCTCCCCTGAAGTTCCGCGCGCCCAACGTCACCTTGTAGATCGGGCTCGGCATCGGGCGGCTGGTCTTTCGTGCGCTCAATACAGTGGAGGTCGGTTTCGCCCTCGTCATCCTCGCGATAGTGGTGGCCGGGCCAACACGGGCGCGCATCGCCGTGGCGTTTTTCGTCGCCTTCGCCGCTCTGGCCATCCAGCTGATCGCGGTGCGTCCCCGGCTGACCCGTCGTTCCGACAAGGTGCTCGCCGGATCGACTGCGCCCCGCTCCCGGGGTCACTACGCCTATGTCGGTCTAGAGGTGGTCAAGGTTGTTGGGTTGGTGATGGCGGGGATACTGCTACTTACCGCCTGACCCCCAGCCCGCTCCCGAACCTCAAAGGACTCGCCATGGAATCCATCTCGCTGACCAGCCTGGCCGCCGAAAAGTTGTCCGAGGCCCAAAAGTCGCACAGCGGGCGGGCCGCCCACACCATCCACGGCGGTCACACCCACGAACTGCGGCAGACCGTGCTGGCCCTGCTTGCCGGACATGACCTGTCCGAACACGACAGCCCCGGCGAGGCCACACTGCAGGTGCTGCAGGGTCACGTACGTCTGACGGCCGGCGGCGACGCCTGGGACGGCAAGGCCGGCGACTACGTCGCGATTCCGCCGGAACGCCACGCCCTGCACGCGGTCGAGGATTCGGTGATCATGCTGACGGTGCTGAAAACCATTCCCTCTCTGGCCCATTAGCCCGGATGCTGTCTACGCCCTGGTCGCGGAACTTCGGCCTGCGGGTACCCATCGTCAACGCGCCGATGGGCGGGGTCGCCGGTGGTCGGCTGGCCGCTGCGGTCACGGCTGCCGGTGGTCTGGGCATGGTTGGCATGGGCAGTGTCGCGACCAGGGAGCTGTTGCAAACCCAGTTGCAGCATGTGCACGGGACGTTCGGAATCGGCCTGGTGGATTGGGTGATGCGCAACGAGGCGGGGCTGCTGGAAGATGCCCTGGCCGCGCGGCCCGTCCTGCTGTCGGTCAGTTTCGGTACTGACTGGTCGTGGATCGACAAGGCCCACGACGCCGGAATCGCCACCGTCACACAGGTATACGACAGTGTCGGGGCCCGTCAGGCGGTCGACGCAGGCGTCGACATGCTGGTCGCACGGGGGGCCGAGGGCGGCGGGCACGGCGATGTGCAGCTCGGGACGCTGCCGTTGCTCGACACCGTGTTAGACGCGGTGTCGGTGCCGGTGCTTGCCGGCGGCGGGATCGCCTCGCCACGAAGCCTGGCCGCCGTGCTGGCTGCCGGGGCCAGTGGAGCGTGGGTGGGCACCCGCCTGGCGGCGTGCCCGGAAGCGCTGACCGGCGACGGCAGCCGTCGGGCCCTGATCGCGGCCCGGGCCACCGACACCGCGATCACCCGGGTCTTCGACGTTGCCAAGGGCCTGCCGTGGCCGGCCCGGTTCCCGTCGCGCGTGCTGGCCAATGATTTCGTCGCACGCTGGACCGGCAAAGAGGATGTGCTGGATCGGTCAGCCTGCGACGAGCTGGCCGCGGCGACCGCCGCAGACGATCGCAGGATCGCGCCGGTCGACGCCGGTCAGAGTGTGGGGATGATCAGCGACGACGCGTCGGTGGGCGAGGTCATCGAGCAGATGTGCGCGGGCGCGGAAAGTCTGCTCGCCGGCTGGGGTCCATAGCGCCGGTAAACCTTATGTTCGACGGCAAGTAAGCACGACACAGCACCGATCCGGCCCCGGGCTCAGCCGGACGTCGGGACCGTGGGGCTCTAACGCCTCGGCCACGCCGGTGATCAGTGCGTGGTTCATGTGGCAGGCCAGCTCGGTCTGCTCTTGGGCCAGTGCGTGGAACGGGCAATTGGCGAGCTCCACCGCGCCGTCCGCAACGCGGGGCTCATAGCCGTACGCGCTCAGCACCCCGACCGTGCGCTCCAGCGCCGCCGAGGCGTCCGCGGGCGGACGCTTGGTGATGGCGATCATCTGGCCATAGTCGTGGGCGACCCTGTTCAGCAGCTCGACGACGGGTTCCCCGGTGATCGCGGACTGCGCGATGGCTTGGGCCATCAGGCGCCCGGCCAGCTCGTACTCCCGCTGCGGAAGGCTGACCGCGATGTCGCGGCGGGCCCTGCGATACACCTTTGAGGTCCGTCCCGCGCCGGGGCCCGATCGCCCCGTCAGACGTGCGTAGTCGCTTTCCAGCAGGCCCTCGGCGGTCAGCCGGTCCAGATGGAATTTCGCCTGATGATGCGGTATTCCGACGGCGTCGGCCGCCTGCTCACGGCTCACCGGCCCCGGTTGCGCGCACACGAACCGGTAGAGCTGAAGGCGCACCGGGTCGGCGAGTGCCCCGATGCCTGCGGCGTCCCGCTCCAGCCCGTCTTCCACTGCAAACAGCCCATTTCTAACAGACAAAACTCTTGACGCTACAGTCTACAGCTTCTAACGTTCAATTTATTATCCGTTAGAAATGGAGGTAGCCATGAGTACGAAACAGGTCGGTGCGACCCCTGCTCTCGCAGACCAATTGAAGGATCCGGCATTCTCGGCATACTTCGTCCTGCGCACCGTTTTCACGATCGCGCCCATCGTGTTCGGGCTGGACAAGTTCTTCAATGTGCTGACCCATCCGCATCACTGGAGCATGTATCTGGCCCCCTGAATCGACCATCGGGTGCCCGGTACCGCCGATCAGTGCATGTATCTGGTGGGGGTGATCGAGATTGTGGCCGGCGTGCTGGTCGCGGTCGCGCCGCGGATCGGCGCCTGGGTGGTCGCGGCCTGGCTGACCGGCATCATTATCGACCTCGTCACCGGTCCCGGCTTCTACGACGTGGCACTGCGCGACTTCGGTTTACTGGTCGCCGCCATCGCGCTGAGCCGCCTGGCACACGGTGTGCACAGTGGCAGCATCGAAGGCAGCATCGGGTCCCGTTAGCGCCGACCGGCTCAGCGGGTCACACCCCGCGCAGGTAACGCCTGGCGATGACGCGCTGGGCCACCGACACCAGCGGCCTGCCGGCCTTGCTCCACCAGGTCGCGGGCCGGGAGAACGACGACACCTCCGCGAACACCGCGGACGTGGTCGGGTCGCGGCGTACCACGAAGCGTTCCTCGCCGGACTCCGGATGGCCCGGCAGGGTGCCGTAGGCGAACCCGCGGATATCCGGTTCGTCGATGACGTACACCACACGGCACGGCGCAGGCAGAAAGCCCATTCGTACCAACACGACCGTGTCGACCTCGGCGACCTCCGAGCTGGCCTGCACCCGCAGGCCGGCCCCGCGTTGCATGCCCCAGCGCATGACCGCGTCGGCCGCTTGCTCGAAACGCTGTTGGCCCGTGCCGATCTGGCGCTCCGTATGAAGATGGCCGTATCCGGTAGGCAGCTGGCCGGCCGCGGTCGCGCCCACCTCCGAGTACGTCAGCGGAAGTTCTTCTAGTGCTCCCAGGTCCACGTCCTCAGCTTGCCACGTCGAGATGCGCAGTCACGCCGTCGGCGTACGGTCATAGGGGTGACCGCGCAAAACTCCAAGACCCCAAAAGCCCTAGCCCAAGCATCCGGAACGTTCACCCTCGGCGGCGACCTGACCGTCAACCGACTGGGTTTCGGCGCCATGCGCCTGACGGGGAAGGGCGTGTGGGGCCCGCCCGCCGACCGCGACGAATGCGTGCGGGTGTTGCGGCGCGCCGTCGAACTGGGCGTGAACTTCATCGATACCGCGGACTCGTACGGCCCTTACATATCCGAGGACATCATCCACGAGGCGCTGCACCCGTACGACGGCCTGGTGATCGCGACCAAGGCGGGACTGTTGCGGACTGGGCCGGACATCTGGATCGACCTTGGTAATCCGAGTTATTTGCGCCAGGAATGCGAGATGAGCCTGCGCCGCCTCGGGGTCGACACCATCGACCTATTCCAGCTGCACCGCATCGACAAGAACTTCCCGCTTGCCGACCAGGTGGGCGAGCTGCTCACGTTGCAGAACGAAGGCAAGATCCGCCATATCGGTCTGTCGGAGGTCAACGTCGATCAACTCAAGGAAGCCCAGCAGATCACACAGATCGTATCGGTGCAGAACATGTACAACCTGTCATCCCGGGGCGCCGAACCGCTGTTGGATTTCGTGACCAGTCAGGGCGTCGGCTTCATCCCGTGGTTTCCGCTGGCCGCCGGGCCGCTGGCCGACCCGGAAGGCCCACTGCAACGCATCGCCGCCAACCATGATGCGACGCCATCGCAACTGGCGCTGGCCTGGTTGCTGAAACGGTCGCCGGTGATGTTGCCGATTCCCGGCACGTCAAAGGTGGCGCACCTGGAAGAGAACGTCGCAGCCGCCGAGATCACCCTCAGCGACGACGAGTTCGACACCCTGGCGGCTGCCGGAGCGCGATAAACCGCCACCCAATACGGTGTTCTGGTGGCCGGCGACCATCAGAAACACCCTGGCGGTGGATTCAACCCGCCCGAACCGACGACCAAGGGCGGGCCCGACTACGGCCGGTTCATCGACGCGGTCCGCAAACTGCAGGACCACGCCCGTGCCGTCGACGCGCCCGATGAGGTGATCACCGAAGCAGCAGACCAGCTGGAGAAGGTGTCGGCGCTGCTGAGTCCGTTCGACAGCGACGAATGGCAGTCGCCATCGGGGCGCCGGATGGATCTGCCGGTTCGTGGCAACATCCTGACGATCCCGATGAAGGTCCAAAAAGAGCCGCTGCAGGGAAGTGCCGGCCGGATCCATGGCTGGGCCCGCTTCGCCCGATTTCATCTGGGCCGCAATGGCGCCGTGCACGGCGGGGCGCTGGGGATGCTGTTCGACACCGTGCTCGGGCTGACGTCGTCGGTGCTCACCGGGGGCCCTTACCAGCGCACCGCCTACCTCAAGATCGATTACCGCCACATCGTGCCGATCGAGAGGGAACTGCAGATCGATGCCGGAGTCGACCGGGTGGAGGGGCGCAAGATCTTCGTGTCGGGCCGGTTGAGCGACGGCGACACCTTGCTGACCGAAGCCGACGCGCTGTTCGTGCGGCTCAAGCCTGGCCAGCCCTGACCGCGGTCGGCCCAGCGCCGGGCCGGTATTCGCTTGGGCCCTTGCAGGCCCGCCCCGATAGCATGACAACGACTATTCACGGACAATTAGTCGCCCTCACAACAACCCCAGAACAACCAAGCCTTGGAGACCCAACCCGATGAGCGCCCCCGCAAGCCCCGCCTCAGCAGTCCCGATCCGGGTGCCTGCTGGGACGACCGCAGCCGCCGCGGTCGGCGACGCGGGGTTGCCGAGGCGGGGCGCGCCCGACGCGATAGTGGTGGTGCGTGACGCCGGAGGAAAGCTGCGCGACTTGAGTTGGGTGCCCGACGCCGACGCCGAGGTGACCCCGGTCGCAGCCAACACCGATGAGGGTCGCAGCGTCATTCGGCATTCGGCCGCACACGTGTTGGCGCAAGCGGTGCAGGGCCTGTTCCCGCAAGCCAAGTTGGGGATCGGGCCTCCCATCACCGATGGCTTCTACTACGACTTCGACGTGGCCGAGCCGTTCACGCCGGAGGACTTGGAGGCGCTGGAAAAGCGGATGCGCCAGATCGTCAAGGACGGGCAGCTGTTTCACCGGCGGGTCTACGAGTCCAAGGAGCAGGCGCGCGAAGAGCTGGTCAACGAGCCCTACAAGCTCGAACTCGTCGACGACAAGTCCGGTGACCCCGACGTCATGGAGGTCGGAGGCGACGAGCTCACTGCGTATGACAACCTCAATCCCCGTAGCCGGGAAAGGGTCTGGGGCGACCTGTGCCGTGGCCCGCACATCCCCACCACCAAGCACATCCCGGCGTTCAAGCTGACCAGAAGCTCCGCGGCCTACTGGCGGGGCGATCAGGAAAACGCCAGCCTGCAGCGCATCTACGGCACCGCGTGGGAGTCGCAGGAGGCACTCGACCGTCACCTGGAGCTGATCGCCGAAGCCCAGCGCCGCGACCACCGAAAGCTGGGCGTCGAGCTGGACCTGTTCAGCTTTCCCGACGAAATCGGTTCCGGCCTGGCGGTTTTCCACCCAAAGGGCGGCATCGTGCGCAGGGAGCTGGAGGAGTATTCGCGGCGCGAGCACATCGAGGCCGGATACGAGTTCGTCAACACCCCGCACATCACCAAGGCGCAGCTGTTCCACACCTCGGGCCACCTGGACTGGTACGCCGACGGCATGTTCCCGCCGATGCACCTCGACGCCGAATACAACGACGACGGAACGGTGCGTAAGCCCGGCCAGGACTACTACCTCAAGCCGATGAACTGCCCGATGCACACGCTGATCTTCGCGTCGCGCGGCCGCTCCTATCGTGAGCTTCCGTTGCGGCTCTTCGAGTTTGGCACGGTGTACCGCTATGAGAAGTCCGGTGTGGTGCACGGGCTGACGCGAGCACGCGGGTTCACCATGGACGACGCGCATATCTTCTGCACCCGCGAACAGCTGCACGACGAACTGGCATCGCTGCTGCGGTTCGTGCTCGAGTTACTCGGTGACTACGGGCTGGAGGACTTCTATCTGGAGCTGTCCACCAAAGACCCCGACAAATTCGTCGGCTCCGAAGAGGTGTGGGAAGAGGCCACCACCACGCTGGCCGACGTCGCCCGGGAGTCGGGCCTTGAACTGGTTCCCGATCCCGGCGGCGCAGCGTTTTACGGCCCGAAGATCTCGGTGCAGGCCCGCGACGCGCTGGGCCGCAGCTGGCAGATGTCGACCATCCAAGTGGATTTCAACTTCCCGGAGCGTTTCGAGCTGGAGTACACCGCCGCCGACGGGACCCGCCGGCGCCCCGTGATGATCCACCGCGCGCTGTTCGGGTCGATCGAGCGATTCTTCGGCATCCTCACCGAGCACTACGCGGGAGCGTTCCCGGCGTGGCTGGCACCCGTCCAGGTGGTCGGCATTCCGGTCGCCGACGAGCATGTCGCCTACCTGGAAGGGGTTGCCGCTCAACTGAAGTCGCATGGAGTGCGGGTCGAGGTGGACGGCGGCGACGATCGGATGGCCAAGAAGATTGTCCACCACACCAGCCAGAAGGTGCCGTTCATGCTGCTGGCCGGTGACCGCGACGTGCAGGCCGAGGCGGTGAGCTTCCGCTTCGGCGATCGCACGCAAATCAACGGAGTGCCCCGCGACAGCGCGGTCGATGCGATCGTCAAGTGGATAGCTGACCGCGAGAATGTCGCTCCCACAGCCGAACTGGTGAAAGTGGTTGGGCAGTGAGCGACCAGGAGGAAGCAGCACGCGTCGAGCGCACCGACAACACCATTCTCGACAGAGGCGTCGGCGAAAGCGATCACCTGCAGCGGTTATGGACGCCATACCGGATGACCTACCTGGCCGAAGCGCCGATGAAGCGCGACGATGCCGGCACCGAGCAGCCATTCACCGACATTCCGCAACTGTCCGACGAGGACGGGCTGGTGGTCGCCCGGGGTGAACTCGTCTACGCGGTACTCAACCTGTATCCGTACAACCCCGGGCACTTGATGGTGGTGCCTTACCGGCGCGTCTCCGAGCTCGAGGACCTGACCGATGCGGAGAGCGCGGAATTGATGGCGTTCACCCAGAAGGCCATTCGCGTCATCAAAAACGTGTCGCACCCGCACGGCTTCAACGTCGGGCTGAATCTGGGGACATCGGCGGGTGGCTCACTGGCCGAACACCTGCATGTTCATGTGGTGCCGCGGTGGGGTGGCGACGCGAACTTCATCACCATCATCGGCGGCTCGAAAGTGATCCCGCAGTTGCTGCGCGAAACTCGCGAGCTGCTGGCCACGGAGTGGGGAAAGCAGCCATGAGCCGCGGCGGCGACGATGCAGAGCGACGCGATGAGGTGGGGGCCCGCCCCCACAAGTGGGAGGTATCCCCACCCGCTTGCCGGCGAGAGCGGCGCTCATGAGCAAGGTGCACTTCCTGTCCAGGGCCGCGTTCACACGGCTCACCACTCCGACCGCCAGGGCATGTCTGCGAGTGGGCTTGACGCCCGATGTCGTCACCATCTTGGGCACCATCGTCGCGGTGGCGGGGGCGCTGACACTTTTCCCGATGGGAAAGCTGTTCGCCGGAACGTGTGTGGTCTGGTTCTTCGTGCTCTTCGACATGCTCGACGGCGCGATGGCCCGGGAGAGGGGCGGCGGCACCCGCTTCGGCGCGGTGCTGGACGCGACGTGTGACCGCATCAGCGACGGCGCGGTGTTCTGCGGGCTGCTGTGGTGGATAGCGTTCGGCCTGCACGACAAACTGCTGGTGGCGGCGACGTTGATCTGCCTGGTCACCTCCCAGGTGATTTCGTACATCAAGGCCCGCGCGGAGGCCAGTGGATTGCGCGGCGATGGCGGCCTGATCGAGCGGCCGGAACGGCTGATCATCGTGCTGACCGGCGCCGGCGTGTCGGATTTCCCGGTGGTCTCCTGGCCGCCCGCGCTGCCCGTGGCGATGTGGATACTGGCAGCCGCCAGCCTGATCACCTGTGCGCAGCGGTTGCACACGGTGCGGACCTCGCCCGGCGCGACCGAACCTATGCCGCCGCCAAACGACGCGACCGACCATGCCAAGCCCGGTCCGGGAAACCACGGAACGAGCCAGCCGTGATCGCCACCCCGGCGGCCCAGAAAGTGTTCGGGCTGTCTCGCAGGATCGGAGGCCACCTGGTGAGTGGCACCGCGACCGATTGGATGTACGCGGCCGGCTGGATGGCCGTGCGCGCAATGCCGGAATTCGCCGCTCGCACCGCATTCGACACCGGAGCGCGCTACGCGGCCCGCCATGGCGGGCCGGACCAGTTGCGCAAGAACCTGGCCCGTGTCATCGGTGTGCCGCCGGCCGATGTGCCGGACGGGCTGATGCGCGCCTCGCTGGCCTCCTATGGCCGTTACTGGCGGGAGGCGTTCCGGCTGCCGACCATGGATCTGAGCGCGCTGGCGCGTCAGCTCCACGAATCGATTTCGGGGGTCGAAAATCTGGATGCGGCACTGGCCGCCGGCCGGGGCGCTGTAATGGCATTGCCGCACAGCGGCAACTGGGATATGGCCGGGGTGTGGCTGGCGCAGACGTACGGCACTTTCAGCACCGTCGCGGAGCGACTCAAACCCGAGTCGCTGTACCAGCGTTTCATCGACTACCGCGAAAGCCTCGGCTTCGAGGTGCTGCCGCTGTCCGGCGGCCAACGACCACCTTTTGAGCTGTTGTGCGAGCGCCTGCACGACAACCGGGCGGTGTGCCTGATGGCCGAGCGCGACCTCACCCGCAACGGGGTCGAAGTCGATTTCTTCGGCGAGACCACCCGGATGCCGGCCGGCTCGGCCAAGCTCGCGATCGCGACCGGGGCGCTCCTGTGCCCGGTGCATTGCTGGTTCGAAGACGACGGCTGGCGAGTCTCGATACAGCCGGCGCTGGACTGCACCAGTGGCGACGTGCGGGTCATCACCCAGGCGCTGGCCGATCAGTTCGCCAGGAACATCGCCGTTCACCCGGCAGACTGGCACATGATGCAGCCGCAATGGCTGGCCGATTTGTCTGATGCCCGACGGGCCCAGCTGAAGGAAGCCTGATGCGGATCGGGATGGTCTGTCCCTACTCGTTCGACGTGCCGGGCGGGGTGCAGTCGCATGTCTTGCAACTCGCCAAAGTGATGCGCGCGCGCGGGCACGAGGTCAGCGTGTTGGCGCCGGCTTCGCCGCATGTCTTTTTGCCCGACTACGTCGTCTCCGCGGGCAGGGCTATCCCGATTCCCTACAACGGTTCGGTGGCGAGGTTGCAGTTCAGTCCGGCGGTACACGGCAGGGTCAGGAAGTGGCTGACCCAAGGTGACTTCGATGTACTGCACCTGCACGAGCCGAATGCGCCCAGCCTGTCGATGTGGGCCCTGCGGGTGGCCCAGGGCCCGATCGTGGCGACATTTCACACCTCGACCACCAAGTCGCTGACACTGTCGGTCTTTCAGGGCGTGCTGCGGCCCTGGCACGAGAAGATCGTCGGCCGCATCGCGGTGTCCGACGTGGCGCGGCGCTGGCAGATGGAGGCGCTGGGCTCCGACGCGGTGGAAATTCCCAACGGGGTCGACGTCGGTTCGCTCGCCTCCGCGCCGCCGCTGGACGGGTATCCGCGGCCGGGCAAGACGGTGCTGTTCTTGGGGCGTTACGACGAGCCGCGCAAGGGCATGTCGGTGCTGCTCGACGCGCTGCCCAGGGTGGTGGAGCGTTTCGGCCACGTGCAACTGCTGATCGTCGGTCACGGCGACGAGGACGAATTGCGTGGACAGGCAGGCGAATTGATGCGCTACATCCGTTTTCTTGGGCCGGTGGACGACGCTGGGAAGGCCTCTGCGATGCGCGGTGCCGACGTCTACTGCGCGCCCAACATCGGTGGCGAGAGTTTCGGCATTGTCTTGGTGGAGGCGATGGCCGCAGGCACCCCGGTGGTGGCCAGCGACCTCGACGCGTTCCGCCGTGTGCTGTCCGACGGCGAGGTCGGGAGCCTGGTGCCGGTGGGCGAGGCTGCCGCACTGGCCGATGCGCTGATCGAGGTACTGGACGACGGCGTGCTGCGTCAACGGTATGTGGCCGCCGGTTCCGAAGCGGTTCGCCGCTATGACTGGTCGGTGGTGGCCAGCCAGATCATGCGGGTGTACGAGACGGTCGCCGGGTCGGGCGTCAAAGTTCAGGTGGCCAGCTGATGATCTGGCTGATTGTCATCATCGTTGTGCTGATCGTGGTGCTGGCGGTGTTCGGCGCCTGGGCATACCAGACAGCTAACCGGCTGGACCGGTTGAACGTTCGCTACGACCTGTCCTGGCAGGCGCTGGACGGTGCGCTGGCGCGGCGCGCGGTGGTGGCGCGGGCGGTCGCGATCGATGCCTACGGCGGTGCGCTGGAGGGCGGGCGGTTGGCCGCCCTGGCCGACATTGCCGAGCGCGCGCCCCGGCCGGCGCGGGAGAACGCGGAAAACGTGCTGTCGGCCGCGCTGGCGGCGGTGGATCCGGCGTCGCTGCCGGCAGGTTTGATCGCCGAGCTGGCCGACGCCGAGGCCCGCCTGCTGCTGGCCCGTCGTTTCCACAACGACGCGGTCCGCGACACCCTCGCCCTGGCCGAGAGGCGCATGGTGCGCGCCTTTCGGCTCGGTGGAACAGCCCCGCTGCCAAGCTATTTCGAGATCGTCGAGCGGGCACACGGGTGGGCGGACGCTCACGGTGCGCTCAACCACCGCACCTCAGCGCGAGTGGTGCTGCTCGATGAAACCGGCGCGGTGCTGCTGCTGTCCGGTTCGGATCCGGCGATCACCGACGGCACCGCGCCGCGGTGGTGGTTCACCGTGGGCGGCGAAGTGCGCCCCGGCGAACGGCTGGCCGAGGCCGCCGCCCGGGAGCTGGCCGAAGAAACCGGTCTGCGGGTTGCGGCGGCCGACATGGTGGGACCCATGTGGCGGCGCGACGAGGTGTTCGAGTTCAACGGCGCACTGATCGACAGTGAGGAGTTCTACCTGGTGTACCGCACGCGGCGGTTCGAGCCGTCCATCACGGGGCGGACCGAGCTGGAACACAGCTATATCCACAGTGCCCGCTGGTGTGATGCGAACGACATCGCCGAGTTGGCCGCGGCCGGCGAGCAGGTATATCCGCTGCAACTCGGCGAGCTGCTGCCCGCGGCCAACCGGCTGGCGGCCCTCGGCGAGACCGACAACGGGGCCGCCCGCAACGCCGGCGTGCCTCAGTCGATTCGCTGATCAGCGCAATACTCGTTTGCCGCAGACCACTAGAGTGGAATCGCAATGGTTGAAGGAGAGAAATCGCTCGTGGACAGCGCCGCACAGTCGAACCAGGCAGCGACGGGAACGGCCCGGGTCAAGCGCGGCATGGCCGAGATGCTCAAGGGCGGCGTCATCATGGACGTCGTCACCCCCGACCAGGCGCGAATCGCGGAGGCCGCCGGCGCCGTCGCGGTGATGGCGCTGGAACGGGTGCCCGCCGACATCCGCGCGCAGGGCGGGGTGTCGCGGATGAGCGACCCGGACATGATCGAGGGCATCATCGCCGCGGTCACCATCCCGGTGATGGCCAAGGCGCGCATCGGGCATTTCGTCGAGGCACAGATCCTGCAGAGCCTTGGCGTGGACTACGTCGATGAGTCGGAGGTGCTGACCCCCGCCGACTACACCCACCACATCGACAAGTGGAAGTTCACCGTGCCGTTCGTGTGCGGGGCGACCAACCTCGGTGAGGCACTGCGGCGCGTCAGTGAGGGCGCGGCCATGATCCGGTCCAAGGGCGAAGCCGGTACCGGAGACGTCTCCAATGCGACCACCCACATGCGGGCCATCAGCGGCGAGATTCGCCGGCTGACGTCGTTGTCTGAAGACGAGTTGTACGTGGCGGCAAAGGAATTGCAGGCACCCTACGAGCTGGTCGTCGAGGTGGCCCGGGCCGGCAAGCTGCCGGTCACGCTGTTCACCGCGGGCGGTATCGCGACTCCCGCGGATGCGGCCATGATGATGCAGCTGGGCGCCGAGGGCGTCTTCGTGGGCTCGGGCATCTTCAAGTCCGGAGACCCCGCGGCGCGCGCCGCCGCCATCGTCAAGGCCACCACGTTCTTCGACGACCCCGACGTGCTGGCCAAGGTGTCACGCGGCCTGGGCGAGCCGATGGTCGGCATCAACGTCGAGCAGATCGCGCAGCCGCATCGCCTGGCGCAGCGCGGCTGGTAAAAACAGTTCGTGGCGATCGAGAAGATCCTCGATCTCGAGCAACTCGAGGTCGACATCTACCGCGGTAGCGTGTTCAGCCCGGAATCGGGATTTCTGCAGCGCACCTTCGGTGGCCATGTGGCCGGACAGTCGCTGGTGTCGGCGGTGCGCACCGTCGACCCGCACTATCAGGTGCACTCGCTGCACGGTTACTTTTTGCGCCCCGGGGATGCCCAGGCACCCACGGTCTTTCTCGTCGAGCGCCTGCGGGACGGCGGCTCGTTCTGCACCAGGCGGGTCAACGCGATCCAGCACGGCCAAACCATCTTCAGCATGTCGGCGTCATTCCAGACCGACCAGGAAGGGATTCACCACCAAGACCCCATGCCGGCCGCGCCGCCGCCCGACGGCCTGCCCGGGTTGAACTCGATCAAGGTCTTCGATGACGCCGGATTCCGGCAGTTCGAGGAGTGGGACGTCCGCATCGTGCCGCGCGATCGCTTGGAGTTGTTGCCCGGCAAGGCTTCTCAGCAGCAGGTGTGGTTCCGTCATCGCGATCCGCTGCCCGACGACCCGGTGCTGCATATCTGCGCGCTGGCCTACATGAGCGACCTCACGCTGCTGGGCTCGGCGCAGGTCACTCACCTCGACGTGCGCGAGCATCTACAGGTGGCATCGCTGGACCACGCGATGTGGTTCATGCGGGCGTTCCGGGCCGACGAGTGGCTGCTCTACGACCAGTCGTCGCCGTCGGCCAGCGGTGGTCGCGCGCTGTGCCAGGGCAAGATCTTCACCCAGACCGGCGAGATGGTCGCGGCGGTCATGCAGGAGGGGCTGACCCGCTTCAAGCGCGGATTTCAGCCCTCTAAACAGTGAGCGCGCAGTGAGCGCGCCACGAATCGGCGTCCTGGCGCTGCAGGGCGATACCCGGGAGCATCTCGCGGCGCTGCGCGAAGCCGGAGCCGACTCCATGCCGGTACGGCGGCGCAGCGAGCTCGAGGCGGTCGACGGGCTGGTCATTCCCGGCGGGGAATCCACCACCATGAGCCACCTGCTGCTCGACCTCGATCTGCTCGACCCGTTGCGGGCGCGACTGGCCGACGGCCTCCCGGCCTACGGCGCATGTGCGGGCATGATCCTGCTGGCCAGCGAGATCCTCGATGCCGGCGCCAATGGACGCGAGGCGCTGCCACTGCGTGCGATCGATATGACAGTGCGGCGCAATGCTTTTGGACGCCAGGTCGACTCGTTTGAAGGCGATGTCGCTTTCGCGGGTCTCGACGGTCCGGTGCGAGCGGTGTTCATCCGCGCCCCGTGGGTCGAGCGGGCCGGTGACGGCGTGCAGGTGCTGGCCCGGGCCGCGGGGCACATCGTCGCGGTACGGCAGGGCCCGATGCTGGCGACGGCGTTTCATCCCGAGATGACCGGCGATCGCCGCATCCACCAGTTGTTCGTCGACATCGTCAACGGTCGACACTGACGTGGCTCAGCGTGGGGGTTCGAGTGTGCGCCGAAGGCTTTCAATGTGCATCCTGGGCGAGGATTTGACGGAATTCCCGCCGTCACCGCACACCGGAAGCCGTCAGTGCACGCGCAACCCTTGGTCCGGTGAGGTCGGTGACGCCTGGGGTTGAGACGGACGGGGAGTGGTCGGGTAGTCGGTGCCAGTCGTCCACGTAGACTCGTCTGGCCAATCAACAAGAGGAATGAGATAGGACGGCTAGGACTTTCATGAGCGGCCATTCCAAGTGGGCCACCACCAAGCACAAGAAAGCCGTCATCGACGCTCGCCGCGGCAAGATGTTCGCGCGGTTGATCAAGAACATCGAGGTCGCGGCCCGCGTCGGTGGCGGTGACCCAGGGGGCAACCCGACGCTGTACGACGCCATTCAAAAGGCGAAGAAGAGCTCGGTGCCCAACGACAACATCGAAAAGGCCCGCAAGCGCGGTGCCGGTGAGGAAGCCGGCGGCGCCGAATGGCAGACCATCACCTACGAGGGGTATGCGCCCAACGGCGTGGCGGTGCTGATCGAGTGCCTGACCGACAACCGCAACCGCGCGGCCAGTGAAGTACGAGTGGCGATGACGCGCAACGGCGGAACCATGGCCGATCCGGGATCGGTGGCCTACCTTTTCACCCGCAAAGGCGTGGTCACCCTCGAGAAGAACGGCCTGACCGAAGACGATCTGCTGGCTGCGGTGCTGGACGCCGGTGCAGAGGACGTCACCGATCTCGGCGACAGCTTCGAGATCATCTCCGAGCCGACTGACCTCGTGGCCGTGCGAACTGCCTTGCAGGAGGCCGGGATTGACTACGACTCCGCCGAGGCGGGATTCCAGCCGTCGGTGACCGTTCCGCTCGATGCCGACGGCGCGCAAAAGGTCATCAGACTGGTCGACGCCCTCGAAGACAGCGACGACGTCCAAGACGTCTACACCAACGCCGACATCCCCGACGAGATCCTTGCTCAGATCGAGGAGTGAGGTCGTTCGCCGAACCGGCGATCACGTGTGCAAGGTATAGATCGATGACCGATCCGACACCCAATCACCACGCCGACCACCCGGGGTTTGCCGGGGTGACCGGTCTGCTCGCCGGCCTCGGCATGCTCGTCTGGGGGCGCGGTTACGCGCGGCTGGCGGTTGACTTCGCGTCGGTGTCGGACGCCGACCGTGTCGTCGACATCGGGTGTGGTCCGGGCAACGCGGTCCGAGCCGCTGCCCGGCGGGGTGCCAGCGTCGTCGGAGTTGACCCGGCCGCGGTGATGTTGCGTCTCGCCAGCGCTGTGACCGGCGATCACGCGGACATCACCTGGTCGCAGGGCAGCGCCGAAGCGCTGCCGCTGAGCACCGGCTGGGCAACCGTCGTGTGGTCGCTCAAGACGGTGCACCACTGGAACGACGTGCCGGTCGGACTCGCCGAGCTGCGACGTGTGCTGGCGCCGTCGGGGCGTCTGCTGGTGATGGAGCGCGAGGTGCACACCGGCGCCAAGGGCTTGGCGAGTCATGGGTGGACCGAACAGCAGGCTGAGTCCTTTGCGGCGTACTGCGAGGCGGCCGGCTTCGAAGGCGTGCGCATTGACCGGCATCCCGTTGGTCGAGGGGCCCTGTGGGTTGTGCGAGGGCACAAGGCCGGTTAGTCGTAGCCGTGCCGCATGTCCTCTACGACGCGCGGATTCTCCAGCGTCGACGGCTCGAGCGTGCGGGGCCCGATGTCGTCAGAGAACACGGTCGCGGCTTGAAGCACCTGCGGGTTGAGGAAGCGCAGTGGGGGCGCATCGGCCGGCATGGTGGGTGTCGGCGGGGTGTCGCCGCGGCGCGCCAGCGCAAAACCCCAGTCGCCGAACGTGGGCACGTGCACGTGGTAGGGCGTGACCGCGTAACCGGCGGATCGGATCGTTGAAACCGTGCGCCAGAACGCCGTCGGGGTGGAAAACGGGCTGCCGGTCTGCACGACCATCAGGCCTTCGGGGGTCAGCGCATGCGCGGCGAGCGAATAGAACTCGGTTGAATACAGCCGGCCCAGCACTGGTGTGTCCGGGTCGGGCAAGTCGATGATGATGGCGTCGAAGCCCGCAGATGGGCGCAGTTCAGAGTGAGGTGCCCGAAGCCAGCGCATCGCATCGTCGATCACGAGGGATACCCGTGGGTTGTCTAGCGCCCCGCCGTTGGCGCCCCGCAATATGGTGCGCGCCAATTCGATCACCGCGGGGTCGAGCTCAACCTGCACGATCTTGCCGATGCCGGGTTGGCGCAGCAGTTCGCGCGCCGCCAAGCCGTCGCCGCCGCCCAGCACCAGCACCGAGCGGGCGCCTTTGCCGAGCGCGGGGTAGACGAGGCTTTCGGTGTAGCGGTATTCGTCCCGGGTGGAAAACTGCAAACCCCCATCCAGATACAGGCGGGTGTCGTTGCCGCGGCGGGTGACCACAATCTCCTGGTAGGCGGTGTGCCGGTAGGAGATGATCGGGTCGGCGTAGAGCCGCTGCCTGCTGGTGGTCTCGATGTCGTGCGAACGCACCAGCAGCGTGACCAGCAGCCCGAGCGCCGCGGCGAGCGCGCACAGCGCCGTAACCAGCTGCCGGGTGGAAACCACGTGTCGCAGCAAGAACATCGCCACGACGGCGGCCGCCACCAGGTTGACGATGCCGGTGGCCGCCGAGCCGCGGATCATCCCTAGGTGCGGCAGCAGAATGAACGGCCAAACCAGTCCGCCGATCAGGGCGCCGAGGTAGTCGGCTGCGTTCAGGTTGGCCAGTGTGCGGCCGGTATCGGTGGCTGTGTCCTTGGCGGGGACCACCCGCCCCTGCTGTAGCAGCGTCATCAGCAGCGGCACCTCGGCGCCCACCAGGCCGCCGATCAGGGCGGTGCTCACCGCCAGCACCCACGTCGACCCGTCGACGAACGCGAATACCACGTATAGCGCCGCTGCGGACAGGCCGCCGATAATGCCCAGCAGCACCTCGACGGCGACGAAGGTGATGGCCGCGTGCCCCAGCAGCGGCTTGATCAGCAGGGCGCCCGCACCCAGCGCGGCGATATATCCCGCGACGATCAGCGATGTGGCGACGGTGCCGCCGCCGTTCAGGCTCGCCGACAGCGTCAGCAGGGCGAGTTCGTACACGATGCCGCACGCCGCGCACGCCGCGACGGCGGCCAGCAGCACTGCCCGCCACCGCCTCCACGAATCCGTGGACCGGACCACGTCGGGTGCCGGCGAATCGACGGAAGTCATGACACCGCGGCGGCGGTGACCCCTCCCACGGCCAGCAGCATTAATGCCACCGCGAACGAGGCCGGATGCAGCTCCGGCTCGTCGACGTGCTCGTGGAAGCTACCCGGTATCACAAAGTGCAGCGTCAGCAGCGCTACCCCTAAAAGAATCACACCCATGAACCCGTACACGGCCACGCCGACGAGTCCCTGGCCCAGCTGGCTGTAGCTGCTGGTGATGGCGCTGATGATCACGGTGGCCAGCGCGACGTACATCGCGCAGGTAAGGACGACGGCATTGGGTCGGCGATCAACGAACACCAGTTGCCGCAGCTTTCCCGGGGTCAGCACATCCACCATGAAGAACCCGACGATCAGGACCGCCATGCCGACCAGGAAGTACAGGATCGTCGCGACGACGCCCTTCAGAACTGGAGTGAGGTCGACGGTTCCGATCTCGACGGCGAGGTACATGGCTGTCTCCTTTGCTGTACTTCTTTGCTACACATCCGGCACGACGTCACTTGGCTCCGCCGGGACCGCCCGGTGTGCCTCCGGCGCCGCCCGACGGGGATCCGGGGGTAAACCCGGGGCCGAGGAAGATGAATGCTCCGTGGCTGTATCCGCCGCTCAAGGGTTCGACGCGGATGCTGCACGGGTAGTTGCCGTCGGGGCCGACGGTCACGATGTTGTTGCTGTAGCGCAGGTATTGGTTGTTACCGTTGGCGGCGCGCGCCTCAGGCTCCTCATAGTTGGCGAGCGTGTTGGCCACCTGTGCGGGTGATCCGCTGCAGACGTACCGCGTCCCGTTGGCATCGCGTGCGTACTCGTGATAATGGCTGGCGATGTAGGACCCAATGTTCTTGTTCAGCAACATGATTCCGAAAACCAACGACACGATGGCCGCGACGGCCAACCCGCCGGCAATCCAGAACAGGCCTTTGCGGCTCACGGGTGCCATCGGCTCGCCGTGTGGACCACCACGCCGCCTGCCCCCAAAGGGCGGCGCGGGTACAGGTGCCATGTCTGCCAGCGCCAGCCCGCGCCGTCGGATTCGGCGGCCAGCGCGGTCAGTGCGGCGTCATCGCCGGGAAACGTGCCGCCGAGCCACCCGGTTTCTGTCTGGCAGTGCTGGCGAAGTTCGCGCGCGAGTTCGCGAAACGTCGTCTCATCGCGGGTGTCGGTTCGCGATTCGATGCTGTAGCCGGGGGCGTCGGCGTGTTCGGGCAGCTTGCCGCCATGCTTGCGGGCGGTGCAGGAGACCTGTTCGGTGAAGTGCCGGCCGGCCTGCTCGACGGTGACGACATGCGAGGCGCCGAGGACTCCGAGCAGCAGCGCACCGCGACCGCCGGGATGGTCGAGTGCGTAGCTGGCCAGTGGCTGCGGTGCGGGGGCGTTGAGTGCCAGTCCGAGTTTCTTGCCGGACACGTCGGCCGGAGTCACGGCGAGCTGATGAAGCGGCACCGACGGGGCCTATGCGGAAGAGGCCGGGGGTGCTGGGTAGACGGTGAGCTCGCCGGCCAGCACGGGCTTGCCCGTCGATACCTCCCAGGGCATGTCGGGGGCCCAGCGCTCGAAGGAGAGCAGCGCGCTCTCGTCGGCGTTGGTGCAGTCGAGGAATTCCATCTCGCCGCCCGCCGGCAGGCCCGTCGTGCCTTCGGTTGTGTAGGAGGAACGACCGCGTTCCGACTCGTGAAACGTCACACCGTCGACCACATACTGGTCGCCGGGCTGCAACCTCAGGTCCTTGCGGGTCACCCAGATCGCCAGCTCGAGGCGCCCGTCATCCTCTTCGACGCTGAACCAGATCGGCTGGTCGCCGCCCTCCAGAAGATGCTCCCACCACACGAACGGTCCCTCGCGGTAGGTCACCGATCCGCGCACCACGTAGTCGACGCCGCCGTAGCTGACGATGGCACCAGGACCCAGTTGCCGGGGCCCGAACTGCGGCATCGCGTTGAAGGAGAGCGGATCCTGGCGCCCGCCCGGCTGAGGCGGCTTCTTGGGACGCCGCAAAGCCACGATGAGCACGACGATGGACGCGATGAACAGCACTGCGGCGATCACGACCAGGAATGTGCCCACGCAAACCCTTCCGTGCCCGCGGCGGTCGAGCGAATGTGGGCTTTAAGTTAACAGCTTTTGCTGGGCCCGGCGCCGTGACGCGACCGGAGAAGCGGCGGAGGCGCCGCGTGTCCTACCCGACGCGGTCGGTACCGCCCGCTACGCTATCGAACAGCTGTTCGGTACCTCGATATCTGTGAAGTAGGGGCAGGCAAAATGCGCGTGATGGGCGTCGATCCGGGACTGACCCGATGCGGGCTCTCGGTTGTGGAAAGCGGGCGCGGTCGTGATGTCGTCGCGCTCGACGTCGACGTGGTGCGAACTCCGTCGGACGCGCCACTGTCCAAGCGGTTGCTGGCCATCAGCGACGCCGTCGACCACTGGCTGGACACGCATCATCCGGATGTGGTGGCCATCGAGCGGGTGTTCTCGCAGCAGAACGTGATGACGGTAATGGGCACCGCCCAAGCCGGCGGCGTCATCGCGTTGGCGGCCGCCAAACGCGGTATCGACGTGCACTTCCATACGCCCAGCGAGGTCAAGGCCGCGGTCACCGGCAACGGCACCGCCGACAAAGCACAGGTCACCGCGATGGTCACCAGAATCCTTGCGCTGCAAGCCAAACCAACGCCGGCCGACGCGGCCGATGCGCTGGCCCTGGCGATCTGCCATTGCTGGCGGGCGCCGATGATCGCCCGGATGGCCGCGGCCGAAGCGCTGGCCGCACAGCAGCGTCACGCTTACAAGGCCAAGTTGGCCGCCAAGGCGAAGGTCGCAAAAGTGAAGGTCGCCCGATGATCTCGTCGGTACGCGGTGAGGTGCTCGAGGTGGCACTCGATCATGTGGTGATCGAGGCCGCCGGAATCGGCTACCGGATCAACGCGACGCCGTCGACGCTGGCGACCCTGCGGCAGGGGAGCGAAGCCCGGCTGATCACCGCGATGATCGTGCGCGAGGACTCGCAGACGCTGTACGGGTTCCCGGACGGAGAGACCCGCGACCTGTTCCTGACGCTGCTGTCGGTTTCGGGAGTCGGGCCCCGGCTGGCGATGGCGACACTGGCCGTGCACGACGCCGCGGCGTTGCGACAGGCATTGGCCGACAGCGATGTTGCCGCGCTGACCCGGGTGCCCGGCATCGGCAAGCGCGGCGCCGAGCGGATGGTGTTGGAATTGCGCGACAAAATCGGCGCCGTTGGCGGGTCGGCGCCGGCGCCGGCGCTCAACGGCCACACCGTGCGGGGCCCGGTGGTGGAGGCTCTGGTCGGCCTGGGTTTTGCGGCCAAGCAGGCAGAGGAGGCCACCGACAACGTGCTGGCCGGCGATCACCACGCGACGACGTCCAGCGCGCTGCGGGCGGCGCTGTCATTGCTGGGCAAGGCCCGATGAGCCGATGAGTTCAGAAGACGACTTCTCCGATCCCGACGTTCGGGAGGTTTCACCTGCGGTCGCGTCCGGCGAGGGCGACATCGACGTCAGCCTGCGGCCTCGCTCGTTGCGGGAGTTCATCGGCCAGCCCCGGGTGCGCGAGCAGCTGCAGCTGGTCATCGAGGGAGCCAAAAACCGCGGCGGCACACCGGATCACATTCTGCTGTCGGGCCCGCCGGGGCTGGGCAAGACGTCGCTGGCCATGATCATCGCCGCCGAGCTGGGGACCTCGTTGCGGGTGACGTCGGGGCCGGCAATGGAACGTGCCGGCGACCTGGCCGCGATGCTGTCCAACCTGGTCGAGCACGATGTGCTGTTCATCGACGAGATCCACCGCATCGCCCGGCCCGCCGAGGAGATGCTTTATCTGGCGATGGAGGACTTCCGGGTCGACGTGGTGGTCGGCAAAGGCCCTGGGGCGACATCGATTCCGCTCGAGGTCGCACCCTTCACCCTGGTCGGCGCGACGACCCGGTCCGGTGCGCTGACCGGCCCGCTGCGCGACCGGTTCGGCTTCACCGCGCACATGGATTTCTACGAGCCCGCCGAGCTGGAGCGGGTGCTGTCCCGTTCCGCCGGAATTCTGGGCATCGAACTGGGCGGTGAAGCCGGTGCGGAGATCGCCCGGCGTTCGCGCGGCACGCCGCGGATCGCCAACCGGTTGCTGCGCCGGGTGCGGGACTTCGCCGAGGTGCGTGCCGACGGCGTGATCACCCGCGACGTCGCCAAGTCGGCGCTCGAGGTGTACGACGTCGACGAGCTCGGCCTGGACCGGCTGGACCGCGCGGTGCTGTCGGCGCTGACCCGCAGCTTCGGCGGCGGCCCGGTCGGGGTCTCGACGCTGGCGGTAGCGGTCGGAGAGGAGGCCGCCACCGTGGAAGAGGTGTGCGAGCCGTTTCTGGTCCGCGCCGGTATGATCGCGCGAACTCCGCGAGGCCGGGTGGCCACCGCGCAGGCCTGGACCCACCTGGGCATGACACCGCCGGCCGGGGTCACCGGGCTGGGCCAACCGGGGCTGTTCGACTAGCTCGCTGCCGTCATCCAAGGCTTGGCCATTTCGCGCCCAAATCGTGACCTTCCCGCTAAGCCATTGCCTGAAGATTCGCCGATTGTTGTCCTGGCCAGGCCAAAACCACCGCCACCACTGGCAACGTCGCCTCGACCAAACTGGGTGCAGCTCGGCCTTTTCCGTAACGGCGCACCCACGCCAGTCACACCGGCCACAGCAATCACTTTCGCAGCCCGCGTGCCGGTTACGGCTCGGTGCCGTCGGGTACCCAGGCAAACGGCAGTAATACCTGTTGAAGGAGATTCTGATGAGGAAGACGCGCCACGACTATGAACGCCCTCGCGCGCTGCACATGCCACGCACCCGCGGCGCGGTGATCGGGCTGCTCCTGATCCTCTTGGGTGCCTGGGGTGCATTGGTGCCGTTCTTCGGACCCAACATCAATTGGGCCTACCTGGCCGACCCGGCATGGACGTGGACTACGGCAAAAGGCTGGCTGGAGGTGCTCCCCGGGGCCGCTGCCGCAGTGGGCGGCTGGCTGGTGCTGACCTCCGGAAATCGCGCCAGCGCCGTGTTCGGTGGCTGGCTGGCGGTCTTCGCCGGCGCCTGGTTCGTGGTCGGCCGCGCGTTCGCGACAACACTAGGTATCGGGGATATCGGTCAACCGGTGGCGTCGACGGACCTGAAACGGGCCCTCCTCGAGGTCACGTACTTCACCGGTCTGGGTGCGCTGATTGTGTTCCTGGGCGGCGCCGCCGTGGCGCGTTTGGCGGTTCGGCATGCGCGCGACGTCGTTGCGACCGAACC